>NZ_JBEXXK010000009.1:0-240095 GCF_040630405.1 Streptomyces sp. NPDC005811 | reverse complement strand
GTTGCGCTTCACATCCTCGGCGAACGCGACCCCGGAGACCCAGGACGCCGCCTCGTTGCAGGCGTGCAGGGTCGCCCCAAGTGCCGCCGCCTGTACGGGCGTCGGCAACAGCTTGACCTGCACCACCAGCTTCACGACACCCGAACCTACACACCCGCCCGGACATACAGACGGCTTCCGCACACCTGTCCCACCATCCAGCGACCCACCGACCGTACGTTCGACACCACCCCGGCTCCGCCGAACAGCCCCACGGGCGCTCCGCGCCCGAAATCCCGGACACTGCGACGCTCCGCGTCGCCACCACACGATCCGATTCCTCCCAGGCGCAAACGCCTGGGGTTCCTCGCAAGAATGTCGCTGAAAAGGCGCGCGTGGGCGCCGTACGATGAAAGCGCATGGGGAGCTCCGCTTTCCTGGTGGAGCTGGCGCTCCTGGTGTCGAGCCCCCGGATGTTGGCGCATCGCGGGGGTGTTTCCGTTGGCGTGACTCTATGGGCACGCAGAGCGACGAACGCAAGCTGGAAGTGGGTTTTCCTGGGCGGGGGTTCTCGCTTTTCACTCGGCGGAGTGAAGTGCGGTGCGCAGGAGCAGGGTGTGGACGAAACGGTCGGGCGCGGTGGGGCGGTAGCGCCAGGCGAAGGGCCAGGTCATGTCGTCCAGGGCCGGGATCGGGATGAAGCACTCCCTGTCCGGACCGCTGGTCAGGCGGGTGACCTCCGGGGGCCAGGCCAGGTGGGCCGTACTGCCCGGCGGGACCAGGAAGTACACGCACCGGCGTCCGCTCGCCGTCTCCAGGACCGGTCCCGGGTCACCCCCGGTCATCCTCGCCAACCGGTCGGCCACCTCCCGGCCCCGGTCGCCGTCCAGCCGTACGGCATCGAACCGCACGCCTGCCTTGCGCACTTGAACGCCGGATTCCGGAAGCCAGTCCAGGTCACTTCGTGTATTCACGGGGACAGTTTCGGGAGGCTGACCTACCGTCTTCCATAACTCTCAGTCGACCTTCCGCAACAGTCGGAAGTCGGCGCAGGTCTG
Organism: Streptomyces sp. NPDC005811; assembly: GCF_040630405.1. Classification (NCBI taxonomy): domain Bacteria; kingdom Bacillati; phylum Actinomycetota; class Actinomycetes; order Kitasatosporales; family Streptomycetaceae; genus Streptomyces; species Streptomyces sp. NPDC005811. Next base: position 239,058 of record NZ_JBEXXK010000009.1, on the reverse strand, counting down.
TGGTGACCGGTTGAGTCCGGTCGAGTTCGGGGGTGACCGCAATGGCGCGGGCGGAGAACAAGGTCGAAGCGGGCGGCACGGCCCAGGTGGTGGCCGCGCTGGCGAAGGCACTGCGTGAGCAGCAGGAGCTGACCCAGGAGGAGTTGGGGAAGCGGATCGGTTACACCGGGTCGGCGGTCAGCGCGATGGAGACTTGCGCGCAGCCCGCGAGCGACAAGATGCTGGTCAAGCTGGAGGAGTCCATCGGGGGTGGGCTCGGAGTCTTCGAGAAGGCCCGCAAGTACATGCTGCTGGACAAGTACCCGTCCCAGTTCAAGAACTTCGCACTGATGGAGGCGGAGGCGGTCTCGTTGTCGTCGTATCAGACGTTCGTGGTCGACGGTCTGTTCCAGACACCGGAGTACGCCCGCGCGTTGATCGGTGGAGGCTTCCCCAAGCTTCCCGAGGCGAAGGTGGAGGAACTGGTCGAGGCACGTATCGCGCGTCGGGCGCTCTTCGACCGCGCTGACCCGCAGCCCATGATCGAGCTGATCCTGGACGAGTCGGTGCTGCAACGGCCCATCGGGGGCTGGGAGGTACTGCGCGGCCAACTGCGTTCGCTGGCCGAGGACGCCGAACGGGACAACGTCAGCCTCCAGGTGATGCCCATGGACCGGGGGCTGCGGGGAAGCCACGCCGGCACCCGAGGCGACATGGTCCTGGTGGTGACCAAGGAGCACCACCACGTGGTCTACATGGAGATCGAGGACGAGAGTGTGCTGGTCAGCGATCCCGCAAAGGTCGCTGGCCTCACCCACCGGTATGCGAAGATCCGATCACAGGCTTTGAGTCCGGACGACTCGCTGAGCCTCATCCGGAAGTTGGCGGCAGAGGAGCGGACATGACCAGCACCCTGCGGTGGTTCAAGTCGAGCTACAGCAACGACAGCGGCGGCCAGTGCCTCGAAATCGCCCCCTCCCCCGCCCTCACCCACATCCGCGACTCCAAAAACCCCGGCGGCCCGATCCTCCGTGTCTCCGCGGAGTCCTGGGCCGCCTTCGTGCAGTTGGTGCGCGCTCAGTAGGTCAGGTAGCAGCTCTTCACGACGCCGTAGAGCGGGTCGACGCCGAACACCGCCGCCTTGCAGGTGGCGCCGCCGGAGAGGGTCTTGTACACGTACCGGCCCCGCGCGCCGTAGGCGACGGTCCGCTTGCCGGTGAAGGCGCACGTGCCGCCCTGGGTGGCGCAGGCGGTCGCCTTGTAGCCGGCCGGGGCGGCGGGGGCCGTGTAGCAGGACTTGGTCTGGTTGCTGATCGGGTCGCCGCCGAAGGACGCGCTGGTGCAGGCGGTGCCGCCGGTGGCGACGGCCGTGTTGAAGGAGCCGTACGCGCCGTACATCACGGGCTGCCCGGCGACGGCCGCGCAGGTGCCGCCCTCGGCCGCGCACTTGGTCCAGCCGGCCGGGGCGCCGTTGGGCGCGATGTAGCAGGACTTGACGACGTTGGCCGCCGGGTCGCCGCCGAACTTGGCGCTGGTGCAGGCGACGCTGCCGCTGGTGACGAGGTGCTTGAAGGTGCCGTTGGTGCCGAAGACGACGTCACGGTTGTAGCCGGGGACCGCGCAGGTGCCGCCCTCGGCCGCGCACTTGGTGTACCCGTAGGGACCGCCCGCGAGGGCGACGTAGCAGGTCTTGATGGTGTCGGCCGCCGGGTCGCCGCCGAAGGAGGCGCTGGTGCAGGGGGTGCTGCCGGTCGCCGTCCTGTAGGCGTACGCCCCGGAGCCGAAGGCGACCGCGCGGGTGCCGGTGAAGGTGCAGGTGCCGCCCTCGCTGGCGCACCGGGTCCAGCCGGCGGGGAGGGGGCCGCTGGTGCCGATCATGTACTTGACCAGGGAGGCCACGGCCTTCATGCCGGCCTCGTTGGGGTGGTAGGTGGCCCGGCCGGAGGAGGGCTTGTACTTCTCCACCCACGGAGTGGACGCGCACGCGTCGTGGCCGTGGCTGGCGGCGGCGGCATTGACCAGGGTCGCCCCGGTGACGGTCGCCGCGGCGGCGGTCGCGTCGGCCAGCCGGGAGGCGACGGTCCGCTCGTAGGCCAGCTGGCTCGCGGTGAGCGGCACGCCGGTGCAGGCGGCGCCGTCGGGCAGGACGGACAGGTAGTTGACGAGGAACACCCGCGCCTGCGGGGAGATCTTGTGGACGGCCTTCACGACGTTCTGGATCCGCCCGCTCACCGCGCCGAGGGCCGTGTCGATCGCGGAGGTGCTGACGGACCCGCAGTTGGCCTCGCCGCTGTTCTGGCAGGAGTACGAGGTGACGCTGCCCAGGTAGTTGACGTCGTTGCCGCCGATGGTGACCGTGACCAGCCGGGTCGTGCTCTTCACGGCGTTGATCTGGGGCGGCTGCCCGGCCTGGCTGGAGGCGAGGATGTTGGCGGTGGTGGCGCCGGAGCAGGTGACGTCGGTCAGCTTGGCGCCCGTGTCACGGGCCACGACGCTGGCGTAGTTGTTGTCGGACCGCATGCACGCGGCCGCGACACTGCCCTCCTTCACCGGCGGAATGCTCGGACCGGCGGCGAACGAGCTGCCCAGCGCGACGTACTCCTGGCCGGAGACGGAGGCGGCGGTGACGGAGGAGGCCGCGGCGGCGGCGGAGCGGGACTCCTTGGCCCCCGCGTCCACGGGCGAAGGGCCGGACCCGGGACCCCCGCCGAGGTTCGCGCAGCCGGTCGCGAACCCCAGGGACAGGACCAGCCCGAGTAGGGCCGTCCGCCGGCGATGCCGCTGCTCGATGTGCGCCATGCGTGGTTCCTCCGCGTGCAGTGTCGACACTTCATCCCGTCACCATGAGGGACTGCCCTCTAACACGGAGGATGTGACCGGTCGGTTGCAGCGAAGATCGACAATCTGTCGACAACAAACGGACAACGCGTAGGTACAGCGGGCTCCGGGATGAGTACGGGCACTCAGGCGGTCGTCGGCCCCGGAACGCCATCGTGGAGGTCACGCGACAGCACCCGCTCTCCAGGAGGCACCCCCATGAACGGCTACCGGGATTCATTCGCAGTGCTCCGGGGTTCACCCCGGGGGTGAAGCGAATCTCATGCCTGCGACGCGGAGCGTCGCGGTGTCGTTCCGGCGGAGCCGGACTGTGCTGCGATGACGGTGAAGGTTCGCTCGCATGTTCCCGGTGACGGTACTCGTTCGACCTGCCTAGTGTGATCGTCATGCAGCTCCGGTACGCCTTCAGGTTGTACCCGGACACCGGCCAGCAGAGGGCGTTGGCGCAGGCGTTCGGGTGCGCCCGCGTCGTGTTCAACGACGCGGTGCGCGCCCGCGAGGACGCCCGCAAGGCCCAGCAGCCGTTCCCGAAGATCGGTGAGCTGTCCACCCGTCTGATCACCGAGGCGAAACGGACCGTGGAGCGGTCCTGGCTGGGCGAGGTCTCCGCGGTCGTCCTGCAGCAGTCCCTGCGCGACGCCGAGACCGCGTACCGCAACTTCTTCGCCTCCCTCAAAGGCACCCGCAAGGGCCCGAAGCTCGGCTCTCCGCGCTTCAAGTCCCGTAAGGACAACCGGCAGTCGATCCGGTTCACCGCCAACGCCCGCTGGCACCTCACCGACAGCGGGCGGCTGAACCTGCCGAAGATCGGCGCGGTGAAGGTGAAGTGGTCCCGCACCCTGCCCGCCACCCCCACCTCCGTCACCGTCATCAAGGACAGCGCGGGCCGGTACTTCGCCTCCTTCGTCATCGACACCGACCCCGCCGAAGACGCGAACCGGATGCCCGACACCGACCGCACCATCGGCATCGACCTCGGCCTCACCCACTTCGCCGTCCTGTCCGACGGCACGAAGATCGACTCCCCCAGGTTCCTGCGCCGTGCGGAGAAGAAGCTGAAGAAGGCCCAGCGGGAGCTGTCCCGCAAGCAGAAGGGGTCGAAGAACCGCGAGAAGGCCCGGCTGAAGGTCGCCCGCGCCCACGCCAAGGTCACCGACGCCCGCAAGGAGTTCCACCACCAGCTCTCCGCGAAGCTGATCTCCGAGAACCAAGGGATCGCCGTGGAGGACCTGGCGGTGAAGGGACTCGCCCGCACCAGGCTGGCCAAGTCCGTGCACGACGCCGGCTGGTCATCGTTCATCGGCATGCTGGAGTACAAGGCGGAGCGGTACGGACGCACCCTGGTGAAGATCGGCAGGTTCGAGCCGACCTCCCAGACCTGCTCCACCTGCGGTGTCAAGGACGGTCCCAAGCCCCTCGATGTCCGGGAGTGGACGTGTGCCGCCTGCGGCGCGGTCCACGACCGGGACCACAACGCCGCGATCAACGTGAAGACGGCCGCCGGACTGGCGGTATCGGCCTGCGGAGCGCCGGTAGGACCAGAACCCGTTCTGGCACAGCGCGAAGAAACAGGAAGCCACGGATTCCCGACCCAACCCCGTGCCGCGTAGCGGCACAGCAACGGAACGGAAGGCCAGAATCCTCGGGCTTCAGCCCGAGGTGCAAGTCAACGCACGCTCGTCTCGGCCCCCTGCGCACCCCCGCCGCCCTCGGCTATCTGTTCCTGGTGGGTGCGCTCACGGCGTGGATCACGGTCGACACGCTGTTCATCTCCCACGCGGACGCGTCCTTCGCCGGGATGTGGCTCTTCTTCGCCACCGCCCCGACCTCGCTGCTGTTCCTGGTGGTGCCCAGTCAGTTCGCGTTGATCGGGGTGCCGGTCGGGGCGGTGGTCCAGGCGGCCCTGCTCGGCGCCGCGTACCAGGGGATCACCCGGACCCGCCCCGTGACCGCCGACTAGAACACCGGGGTCCCCGCCTGCGTCAGCCTCCAGTTGGTGACGGCGAAGTCGGCCGGGTTCAGGGTGCCCTTGGCCGTGACGTAGTCGATCATCAGCTGGCGGATCTCGTTGGTGGAGCTGTAGGCGATGGCGGCGGTGGCGATGTGCGGGTAGCCGGAGCCGCCGTTGGCCCGGTAGTTGTTGACCGCGACGACGAAGACCTGGTCGTCGGTGACCGCGGCGCCGGCGTAGGTGAGGTTCTTGATCCGGGAGCCCTCGGCCGCGGCGATGTCGATCTCGTAGCCGACGCCCGCCGCGGTGTCGTACATGTAGTCCCAGAAGCTGTTGGCGTTGGTGAGGGTGGCGGTGTCCACGGCGGTGCCCGCCGGGACCTGGTGGTAGTACTTCGCCGCGTACTCCAGGTACTCCTTGAGCTGGGCGCCGGTGAGCTTCTTGCCGTAGAGCGTGTTGTCGTAGATGTAGAGCCCGGCGATGTCCTTGATGGTGACGGACCCGGCCGGGATGTCCGCCGTGCGGGAGAAGGGCGCCGCGACCGAGATGAGCGGGAGGGCCGCGTCCGCCGTCGAGAGGCCTGCCTTCACCGTCTCCATCTGGACCTCGTGGATGAAGTCCATGATGGGGACGTCCTTCCAGCAGGACTCCACCGCCGAGAGGTCGGCCGTGCAGGTGCCGACGGCGGTGTTGACGTACTTGACGACCAGTTCATGGTCGGCCTCCAGGAGCTTCTTGATCTCCGGGTCCTCGTCCACGGTGTTCGGGTTGAGGGTCTGGGCGGTCTTGCTCACGACCTTCCAGCGGCCGTGCTCCAGCTCGACCTCGAAGTCGAAGACGCTGAGCCGGTAGCCCCAGCAGTACGGCTCGGACAGCAGCACCTCCTCCCCCGTCTCGGCGTTCTTCACGGTGTACGAGGGCACCTCGACGTGGGTGTGGCCGACGAGGATCGCGTCGATGCCGGGGACCTGCTCGGCGACGAGGTTGGAGGCGTTCTCGACGTAGGGCAGCGCGTCGCCGTACGACGAGGAGCCGTCCAGGCCGGAGTGGTCGGTCAGGAAGACCACGTCACAGCCCAGCGCCCGCAGTCTCGGCACGTACTTCTTCGCCTGCTCGACGAGGCCCGGGAAGACCATCTTCCCGCTGACGTTGTCCTTGTCCCAGATCGCGATGCCGGGGTTGGTGAGGCCGAGGATGCCGACCTTGATGTCGGGCGCGCCCGGGACGCGGATCTTCTTCACGGTGTACGGCGGGAACGCCGGCCGCAGGGTCTTCGCGTCCAGCGCGTTCGCGCCGAGCAGCGGGAAACGGCACTGCTTCTCGAACCTGCGCAGCACGTCGATGCCGTAGTTGAACTCGTGGTTGCCGAGGGCGGCGGCGTCGTAGCGCATGTGGTTCATGGCGACGGCCATGGGGTGCCGGGCGCCGTCCGTGATGGGGTCGACGCGCGCGAAGTAGTACGCCAGCGAGGTGCCCTGGATGATGTCGCCGGCGTCGACGAGCAGGACGTGCCCCTCGCCCTTCGCCGCCCTCTGCTGCTTGACGAGCGTGGCGACCCGGGCGACACCGACGGAGTTGCCCTTGCTGTCGCTGTAGGCGGCGTCCTTGTAGTAGTCCCAGTCGAAGACGTGGCTGTGCAGATCGGTGGTGCCGAGGATGGAGAAGGTCCAGGTGCGGGGCGCCTTCGGCGGTTTCGGGCGCCTGCGCTCGGCGGCCTCCGCGGTGCCGGTGCCGGCCGTTCCCGCGGCGGCCACCGCCGCACCGGTCACGGCCGACTTCTGGACGAACTCACGGCGGTTCATGGGGTTGACGGGCATGCGAGGCTCCTGGAACTGGTGAGGAGGCAGGGACAACTACCCGCGTAGATGCTTGCCTTCCGCCAGTTACGGGCGTAACCGCGAAGAGCCCATGGGCCGGTCAAGGATGTCCAAGACCGGCCCAAGTCACCGTGCAGTGAGGCGACTTACAGGAACGAGTTGATCTCGATCGTCTCGTCGCGGCCCGGGCCCACGCCGATCGCGGAGATCGGGGCGCCGGACATCTCCTCCAGGGCCTTGACGTAGTTCTGCGCGTTCTTCGGGAGGTCGGAGAACGACTTGGCCTTGGTGATGTCCTCGGACCAGCCGGGGAGGTTCTCGTAGATCGGCTTCGCGTGGTGGAAGTCCGTCTGGGAGTACGGGAGCTCCTCGACGCGCTTGCCGTCGATCTCGTACGCCACGCAGACCGGGATCTGCTCCCAGCCCGTCAGGACGTCGAGCTTGGTGAGGAAGAAGTCGGTCAGGCCGTTCACGCGGGTCGCGTAGCGGGCGATGACCGCGTCGAACCAGCCGCAGCGCCGGTCACGGCCGGTGGTGACGCCCCGCTCGCCGCCGATCCGGCGCAGCGCCTCGCCGTCCTCGTCGAAGAGTTCGGTCGGGAAGGGGCCCGAGCCGACACGGGTCGTGTACGCCTTGAGGATGCCGATGACCCGGCTGATCTTCGTCGGACCCACGCCGGAGCCGGTGCAGGCGCCGCCCGCGGTCGGGTTGGAGGAGGTGACGAAGGGGTACGTGCCGTGGTCGATGTCGAGAAGGGTGCCCTGGCCACCCTCGAACAGGACGACCTTGTCGTCCTCCAGCGCCTGGTTGAGCAGCAGGACCGTGTCGGTGACGTACGGGGCGAGCTTCTCCGCGTAGCCCAGCAGTTCCTCGACGACCTGGTCGACGGCGATCGCGCGGCGGTTGTACAGCTTGGTGAGGAGCTGGTTCTTGCCGTCGAGCGCCGCCTCCACCTTCTGGGTGAGGATCGACTCGTCGTAGAGGTCCTGGACACGGATGCCCACGCGGTTGATCTTGTCCGCATATGTCGGACCGATCCCGCGTCCGGTCGTGCCGATCTTGCGCTTTCCGAGGAAGCGTTCCGTCACCTTGTCGACAGTGACGTTGTACGGGGTGATGATGTGCGCGTTGCCGCTGATCAGGAGCTTCGACGTATCCACGCCGCGCTCGTTCAGACCGCTCAGCTCGGAGAGCAGGACCGACGGGTCGACGACGACGCCGTTACCGATGACCGGCGTACAGCCGGGCGACAGGATTCCGGAAGGGAGAAGGTGGAGTGCGTACTTCTGGTCACCGACGACGACCGTGTGGCCGGCGTTGTTGCCGCCCTGGTAGCGCACTACGTAGTCCACCGAGCCGCCGAGTAGATCGGTGGCCTTTCCCTTGCCTTCGTCACCCCACTGAGCACCGAGCAGCACAAGTGCGGGCACGCGCGTACACCCCTTCCGGGTGGGGCATGTCCAAGGTCAGGGGCGTACGCGGAGGCTTTTTCCACCACCGCGTGCACCGCGACCGTCGTTGGCCGCAGTTCCGCGACCGTCGTTGGTCGCACACCGTCGGACCCGGATGCCCCGGAATAGACGAAGCCCCTGGCGCAATAGCGCAAGGGGCTCTTGCACAAAGATGCTACCCGAGGAAGCGAGGCAGGACCGAGGTGGCGACTTTCGCGACGCCGGACCAGCTGCTGGTGATCATCGATCCGATTGCCCGGAGGGCCGACGGGGAGTCCGTACGGATCGCGAAAGACGTGCTCAGCGCGGGTGCGGCGAGTACGAAGGTCTGTCTTCCGGAAGGGCCGGAGGAGTTCGCCCGGGTGCTGGCGCGGCGGGGTTCGCGGCGGCCGGTTGTGATCGGTGACGACCGCACGCTGACCCGGACGGTGTCGCTGCTGCACCGGCAGCGGGAGCTGGCCGGATGTGTGCTGTCGATGGTGCCGGTGGGGACCGTGCTGGGCGTGGCGCACGCCCTGGGGATCCCCACGGGGGCCGTCGCGGCGGCGCGGGCCGTCCTCGACGGCGTCGAGCGGCGGCTGGACCTGCTGGTGGACGACAGCGACGGGGTGGTGCTGGGGGCGCTGCGGATCCCGCCGCTCCAGCAGCTCGCCGCGCAGGAGGAGACGGCGGCGGCCGGCGGGCGGCCCTGGCTCCAGTCCCTGGTCCGCACCCTCGTCCCCTCGCGTCCCCCGCGCCCCGTCTCCGCCCCGGTCCCGCCGGGCCCGGCCCGGCTGCGGGTCGAGGTGGACGGGGTGACCCTGGTGGACCTCGACCAGCCGGTGGAGGCGGTGTCGGTGACCCCGGGGGCGGCCGGGGAGGCGGAGGTGGTGGTCCGGCCCCTGTCGGTGGGCACGGAGGCGGCACCGCTGGAGGCCCGGGGGCACACGGTGACCGTGTCCGGCGCGGACTTCCGCTACCGGGCGGACGCGGGAGTGGTGGGGCCGGTGCGCAGGCGTACCTGGACGGTACGGGAGGGGGAGCTGGGGCTGGTGCTGCCGGTGGGGCGGGGGTAGCGGCGGCGCAAAAGCCGAGGCGGCCGCACGGGGCGGCCGCTCAAGGGCATCCGGTCAGGGGCATGGTCAGGGGCATCCGGTCAGGGCACGACCCTGAGGAGTCGGTTGGGGGAGCCGAGGCCGACGCTGTGCAGGACACCGTTCGTCGCTCCGGCGACGAGGGCGTTGCGGACGTCCGCCGGGCCGGCGGTGGGGTGGGCGGTGAGGTAGACGGCCGCGGCACCGGCGACATGCGGAGCCGCCATCGAGGTGCCGGACAGGGTGGCCGTGGCGGTGTCGCTGGTGTACCAGCCGGCCGTGATCGACGATCCGGGGGCGAACAGGTCCAGGACCGACCCGTAGTTGGAGTAACTGGCCCGGTAGTCGGTGTTGGTGGTGGCCCCGACGGTGATCGCGGCGCTCACGCGGGCCGGTGAGCTCCCGGACGCGTTCGCGTTCGAGTTGCCGGCGGCGACGGTGTACGTGACGCCGGAGGCGATGGAGTTGTTCACCGCGGTGTCCAGCGCGGTGCTGGCGCCGCCGCCGAGCGACATGTTGGCGACCGCGGGACGGACCCGGTGCGCGGTGACCCAGTCCACGCCCGCGATGACACCCGAGGTCGTACCGGAGCCGTCGTTGCCGAGCACGCGCACCGCCACGATCTTGGTGGCCTTCGCCGCTCCGTACGTGGTGCCGGCGATCGTCGTGGCCACATGGGTGCCGTGGCCGTGTCCGTCGGCGGCGACGTTGTCCCCGTCGACCGCGTCGTAGCCGTAGACCGCGCGCCCGGCGATCTGCTGGTGCGTGATGCGGACCCCGGTGTCGATGACGTACACCGTGGCAGCGCCGCCCGCCGAGTCCGGGTAGGTGTACGACCGGCTGAGCGGGAGCGCGGCCTGGTCGATCCGGTCCAGTCCCCAGGGCGGGTCGGTCTGGGTCGCGTCGAGGGAGAGCCGCTGGTTCTTCTCGACGAACGCGACGGACGGGTCCTCCGCGAAGCTCCTCGCCCCGGCCGCGCTGACACTGACGGCATAGCCGTTCACCGCCGAGCTGTAGGCCTTGTCCACCCTGGCGCCGTACTTGGCGGCCAGCTGGGTGCCCTTGGGGGAGGCCGCCCTGAACCGGGCCGACTGCTTCAGGACGACGAGGTAACTGTTGTCGATGCCGGTCGGGGAGTTCTCCCGCAGAACCTTGCCCAGGGCGGCCGGAGCCGCTTCGGCGGGCAGCGCGGCGGCACCGCCGCCCACCGTGGCGGCCGCGACGAACGCGGCGACGGCTGCGCCGAACCGGCGCCGGATCGTGAAGATGTCTCGCATGCCGAAGAACGTTCCTCGGCCGGACCGAAAGGTCCCGTCCCGCGGGAGTGTTCGCCCGTTTGTGGTGTCCGGTTGCTGCGTATGACCGCCGTCGCACGACCGCCGTCCCGGCTCGGCTCAGCGCAGCGCCTCCGCCCCGTCCGCGGCGTCGGTCTCGTCCTTGAGCCCCACCCCGGAGATCCCCAGCTCCCGCGCCCTCCCCAGCAGCGCCGCCAGCTTCCCCGCCGCCGTCTCGTAGTCGAGCCCCAGCGGTGGCCGGATGTTGGACAGGCAGTTGCGGTCGGCGTCGGTCGTGACGCCGGGCACGGGGCGGTGGGTCAGGTACGCGCCCAGGGAGTCCGCCGCCGACATGCCGGGGCGTTCGCCGACGAGGACGACCACCGCTGTCGCGCCCATCGCCGTCGCCACGTCGTCGCCGAGGGCCACGCGGGCCTGTTCGGCGAGGATCACGGGGGCCACGTTCCAGCCGGGCAGCCGCTCCACCGTCGCCCGCACCATCGCCGCCGCGTGCTCGTGCACCGCCCGGCTGGAGAGCCCGTCCGCGACGACGAGGACGACGTCCCAGTCGCCGACCGGGAGATGCGCCCGGTCCACGGCCTCCAGCCGGCGGCCCAGGTCGGGCCGCTGGAGGTAGGTGAGCCGGTCGCGGGCGGCGCTGCGGACCCGTACCGTCGGCAGGCCCGGCAGCGCGGCGGCCACGGTGTCCGGGTCGAACGGCGCGTGCACCGCGTCCCGGGCTGCCGCGTGCGCGGCCTGGAGTTCCAGCCGGTGCCGGGTGGGCAGCGCGGCGCCGGCCCGGCCGAGGCCGATCCGGGCCTGGGTGCGGCGGCGCAGGGCGGGCCACAGCTCACCGTTGGCCAGGGTGACGTCCGTCATGCCGCGAGCTCCCGTCCGATCGCCGTCAAGGGGTGGGCCGTACCGGAGATCTCGCGGATGCCGCCACGGTCGTCCAGCAGCCCGATCGAGTCCAGCCAGGCCTCGAACTCCGGCGCCGGTCGCAGCCCCAGCACCTCCCGCAGATAGAGCGCGTCGTGGTACGAGGCCGACTGGTAGTTGAGCATGATGTCGTCGCCGCCGGGCGTGCAGATCACGAAGGACGCCCCGGCCACGCCGAGCATGGTGAGCATGGTCGCGATGTCGTCGTCGTCCGCGTCGGCGTGGTTGGTGTAGCAGATGTCCAGGCCCATGGGCAGGCCGAGGAGCTTGCCGCAGAAGTGGTCCTCCAGGGCGGCGCGGAGGATCTGCCGGCCGTCGTAGAGGTACTCGGGGCCGATGAAGCCGACGACCGTGTTCACCAGGAGCGGTTCGTAGCGGCGGGCGACCGCGTACGCCCGTGCCTCGACCGTCTGCTGGTCGACTCCGTGGTGCGCGTCGGCGGAGAGGGCGCTGCCCTGGCCGGTCTCGAAGTACATGACGTTCCGCCCGGCGGTCCCCCGCCCCAGGGCGAGGGCGGCCTCGTACGCCTCGTCGAGCAGGCCGAGGGTGACGCCGAAGGAGGCGTTGGCGGCCTGGGTGCCCGCGATGGACTGGAAGACGAGGTCGACGGGCGCCCCGCGCTCCATCAGGCCGACGGTCGTCGTGACATGGCTCAGGACGCAGGACTGGGTGGGGATGGCGTAGCGGCCGATCACGCCGTCGAGCAGCTCCAGCAGGTCGCGTACGGCCCTCGGGCTGTCGGTCGCCGGGTTGATGCCGATCACCGCGTCGCCGGAGCCCAGCAGCAGACCGTCCAGGAGGGCGGCGGCGACGCCCGCGGGGTCGTCCGTGGGGTGGTTGGGCTGGAGGCGGGTCGCGAGGCGGCCGGGCAGCCCGATCGTGGAGCGGAAGGCGGTCACCACCCGCACCTTGCGCGCGACCGCGACCAGGTCCGCGTTGCCCATCAGCTTCGACACCGCGGCGGCCATCTCCGGGGTCAGGCCCGGCGCCAGCGCGGTCAGCGCGGCCGTGTCCGCGGCCTCGGACAGCAGCCATTCCCGCAGTTCCCCGACGGTCATCGACGCGACCGGCGCGAAGGCGGCCCGCTGGTGGGTGTCGAGGATGAGCCGGGTGACGTCGTCGTCCTCGTACGGGATCAGGGGTTCGGTGAGGAAGTCGGTCAGGGGGACGTCCGCGAGGGCCCAGCGCGCCGCGACCCGCTCCCTGGCGGTACGGGCCGCGAGGCCGGCCAGGCGGTCGCCGGAGCGTTCCGGGCTCGCGGCGGCGAGGAGGCGGGCGAGGGAGCCGAAGCGGTGCCGCTCGCCGCCGAGGACGGTCGTGTAGACGCTCATGGCGGCGACCGTACGAGTCCGGTGTGAGCCCGGTGTTTCCCGCGGATTTCCAAAGGTTCCAAAGGTCTGGTTGACATACATTTAACGCTTCGACCCCCCTGACCGACTCATTCGGACTGAAGAGTTCCGGTCCAGCACACCCATGGACGACACCCGGAGAGGGGCCACCCGATGGCAGTGGACGAGGGCATCGCCCCGGCGGCGCGGACGAGCGACCCAGGCACGGTTCACCGGCTCAAACCCAATGCCGTGGGCCTGCTGGGCGTGGTCTTCATGGCCGTCGCGACAGCCGCGCCGATCACCGCGATGACGGGCAACGTGCCCTTCATGGTGTCCGCCGGGAACGGCATCGGCGCCCCGGCGAGCTATCTCGTCGCAATGGTCGTCCTGGCGATCTTTTCCGTGGGCTTCACCTCGATGGCGAAGCACATCACCTCCACGGGCGCCTTCTACGGCTTCATCTCCTACGGCCTCGGCCGCACGGTCGGCCTCGCCTCCGGGCTGCTCGCGACCTTCGCGTACGTCGTGTTCGAGCCGGCGCTGATCGGCATCTTCTCGACCTTCGCCACCACGACCCTGAAGGACCAGACGGGACTGCACATCCCGTGGTGGGCGTTCGCCGTCCTGATGCTCGCGGTCAACGCCACCGGCACCTGGTTCGGCGTCTCGGTCGCCGAGAAGCTGCTGGTCGTGCTGCTGGCCACCGAGGTGACGATCCTCGCCGCGATGGCGGTCTCGGTCGCCCTGCACGGCGGCGGCCCCGACGGCTTCAGCCTCGACCCGGTGAACCCGGTGAACGCCTTCAAGGGCACCTCGGCCGGCCTCGGGCTGTTCTTCGCCTTCTGGTCGTGGGTCGGCTTCGAGTCGACGGCGATGTACGGCGAGGAGTCCCGCAACCCGAAGAGGATCATCCCCAGGGCGACGATGATCTCCGTCCTCGGCGTCGGCGTCTTCTATGTCTTCGTCTCCTGGATGGCGATCACCGGCACGGGCGAGTCGCAGGCCGTGAAGGTCGCCACCGACGACCCGCTGGCCCTGTTCTTCGGCCCCACCGAGCAGTACGTCGGCCACTGGGCGGTCGTCGTCATGCAGTGGCTGATGATCACCGGCTCGCTCGCCTGCGGTATGGCCTTCCACAACTGCGCGGCCCGCTACATGTACGCCCTGGGCCGGGAGGGCGTCCTGCCCTCGCTCCAGCGCACGGTGGGCCGCACCCACGCCCGGCACGGCTCCCCGCACATCGCGGGCCTCGTCCAGACGATCGTCTCGGCGGTCCTGATCGGCGCGTTCTGGGCCGCCGGCAAGGACCCGTACACCGGGACGTACGTCCTGCTCGCGATCCTCGGCACCATGGCGATCCTGGTCGTGCAGGCGGTGTGCTCGTTCGCCGTGCTGGTGTACTTCCGCTCGCACCACCCCGAGAGCCGGCACTGGTTCCGCACCTTCGCCGCCCCGCTGACCGGCGGGATCGCCATGCTCGCGGTGGTGGCGCTGCTGGTGTCCAACATGGGCGCCGCGGCCGGTACGGAGTCGGGTTCGCTGGTGCTGAAGGCGACCCCGTGGCTGGTCGCCCTGATCGCGGTGGCGGGCATCGGCTACGCGCAGTACCTCAAGCGGCGCTCGCCCGACCGCTACCTGCTGCTGGGCCGGACGGTCCTGGAGGAGACCAAGGAGCGCTGACCCCGGCCAGACCCCGGTCAGTCGCCGAAGAGCTGTTCGCGGTGGACGCGCCAGCGTTCCATCATGGTCAGCAGCTCGCCCTCGATGAACTCGAAGAAGGCGAGGGTCTCGGCCATGCGCAGGCCGGCGGGGGTGTCGGGGCCGAGGCTCTCGACGCCCTCGCGCAGGGCGCCCTCCCAGCGTCGGATGACGGCGTCCCGGTTGGTCAGGGCCGCGTACCACTGGTCGCCGTGCACCCGGTAGCGCTCGCGGCGCGAGCCCGGCTCCCGCTCGCGCGCCACCATGTGCGCCTGGGACAGATAGCGCACGGCGCCGGAGACCCCGGCGGGGCTGATCCTGAGCTGTTCGGCGAGTTCGGCGGAGGACATCGCGCCCTCGTCGGAGGAGAGCAGCGCGGCGAAGACACGGGCGGCCATGCGCTGCATCCCGGCCTCGACCAGCTGGGCCGCGAACGTCTCCACGAACCTCGACACGGCCTCCGCGTCCCGGCCTGTCCGGCCTGTCCGGCCTGTCCCGCCCATGCGCTCCATCGCTCCCATCACCCCATCCTAACGTCGCTTCACTCTCTTCCTTAACTTCACAAATTTCTGAAAGAAGCGTACGTTCGGAGGCATGACGAAGGCGAAGGCCATCACGGTGTCCGGACTGCACAAGTCCTTCGGCCGCACCCACGCGCTCGACGGCCTCGACCTGGAGGTCGAGCGGGGCGAGGTGCACGGCTTCCTCGGCCCGAACGGCGCCGGCAAGTCCACCGCCATCCGCGTCCTGCTCGGCCTGCTGCGCGCCGACTCCGGCGCGGCCCGGATCCTCGGCCGCGACCCGTGGGCGGACGCCGTCGAGGTGCACCGCAGGATCGCGTACGTCCCCGGGGACGTCACCCTCTGGCGCAACCTCTCCGGCGGCGAGGTCATCGACCTCTACGGCCGGTTGCATGGCGGTCTGGATCCCGCCCGCCGCGCCGGCCTGATCGACCGCTTCGAGCTGGACCCCACCAAGAAGGGCCGGACCTACTCCAAGGGCAACCGGCAGAAGGTCGCCCTGGTCGCCGCGTTCGCCTCGGACGTCGACCTGCTCATCCTGGACGAGCCGACCTCGGGCCTGGACCCACTGATGGAGGAGGTCTTCCGGCGCTGTGTGGAGGAGGAGCGGGACCGGGGCCGGACGGTCCTGCTGTCGTCCCACATCTTCAGCGAGGTCGAGGAGCTGTGCGACCGGGTCAGCATCATCCGCAAGGGCCGCACGGTGGAGAGCGGTTCGCTCGCCGACCTGCGCCATCTGACCCGGACCAGCGTCACGGCCGAGCTCGCGGGCCCGCCGAACGGGTTGGCCGCCCTCCCCGGCGTCCACGACGTCGACGTCCGGGGCAGGAGGGTCCGCCTCCAGGTCGACACCGACAAACTCGACGCCGTCCTGCGGTCGTTGACGGACTCCGGCGTACGGTCGCTGACCTCGACCCCGCCGACCCTGGAGGAACTCTTCCTGCGCCACTACCAGGACGAGGCGGGCGCCGCGGCCGACGAGGTGGCGGCCCGATGACCACGCTCACCGGCACCGGCGTCCTGGTGCGCTTCGCGCTCCGCCGCGACCGGGTGCTGATCCCCGTCTGGGTGGCGGTGAACAGCCTGATGGTGCTCACCATGCCGAACACCCTGAAGAGCCTCTACGGCACCCCCGCCGACCGGGCCGACCTGCTCCGTCAGCTCCACACGAACGCCTCCCTGCGCGCGCTGATCGGCCCCGTCTTCGACGACTCCCTCGGCGCGCTCACCGCCTGGCGGGTCGGCGTCTACGCCGGTGCGCTCGCCGCCGTCACCGCCCTGCTGATCGTCGTACGGCACACCCGGGACGAGGAGGAGAGCGGGCGGCAGGAGCTGATCGCGTCCGGCGCGGTCGGCCGGCGGGCCTCGCTGACGGCGGCGCTGCTCGCGGCGGGGGTCGCGAGCGGGGTCCTCGCGCTGCTGGTGGCGGTGGGCCTGGCCGGGCAGGGGGTGGCGGGGGCGGTCGCGTTCGGCCTCGGGCTGGGCGGGGTCGGGATGGTGTTCGCCACCATGGCGGCGATCGTCGCGCAGCTCACCGAGAGCGCGCGGCTGGCCCGGGGGCTGACGGCGGCGGTGCTGGGCGCGGCCTTCGTCCTGCGGGCGGCGGGCGACTCGGCGACCGATGGGGGCTCCTCGGTGCTGACGTGGGTGTCCCCGCTGGGCTGGCTGGAGAACCTGCGGGCGTTCGCGGGCGAACGGTGGTGGGTGCTGGGCCTGTTCGCGTGCGCGGTGGCCGTCCAGGCGGCCGTGGCCTACGGGCTGGCGGGGCGCCGGGACGTCGGCATGAGCTTCCTGCCGACCCGCCCGGGACCCGTCTCCGGCCGGCTGGCCTCGGCGGGCGCGCTGGCCCTGCGCCTGCAACGGGGCGCGGTGGTGGGCTGGGGCGTCGGCTTCTTCCTCGCCGGGGTCGTCTACGGCGGGCTGACGGACGGCGCGGCCGACCTCGTCGCCGACAACGCCAAGGCGCGCGAGATCTTCGAACGGATGGGCGGCCAGTCGGGACTGACCGACGCGTTCCTCGCGGCGATGATCGGCATGCTGGGCCTGATCGCCTCCCTGTACGTGGTCGCCTCGGTGCTGCGGCTGAACGGCGAGGAGACCTCGGGCCGGGCGGAACCGGTCCTCGCGAACGCGGTGGGCCGGCTGCGCTGGGCGGGCGGCCATCTGCTGATCGCCTTCGGCGGCTCGGCCCTGATCATGCTGCTCGCGGGCCTCGGTTTCATCGCCGGCTACGGCAAGGAAGCGGCCCCCATCCTGGCCGCGTGCCTGGTGCAGCTCCCGGCGGTGTGGGTGGTCGGCGGCCTCGCGGTCCTGCTGTACGGCATGGCCCCCCGGCTGGCGCCCGCCGCGTGGGGGGTGGCGGTCGCGGTCCTGCTCATCGGCTGGATCGGCCCGGCCCTGGACGCCCCGCAACTCGTCCTGGACCTCTCCCCCTTCGGCCACCTCCCCAAGCTGCCCGGCGGCGAGATGACCTGGTTCCCGCCGACCCTGCTGACGGCCCTGGCGGCGACGCTGGTGACCGGGGGGCTGGCAGGTCTCCGACACCGAGACATGACCACCTGAGCCCACCCCGGGAGCGGAGCGCCGCCCCAGGACCCCTCAGTGCCCCGGAACCCCGCAGGAGTCCGCGCGCGTCCCTGGTGGTCATGGGGCAACGTACGCAGGCGGCCGCCGGATGTCTGAGCGCTGGCCTCGGGGCGGGGGCGGGTCTCGCCGTGTGGTCGGTCGGCGTACGCTCCCGGCTCTGGCGGTTCGAGCAGGCCCCCGACCTGAGCGTCCTCTACGCGGAACTGCCGCTCGCCCTGCTGGCCGGAACGGCGGCGGGGCTGGTCCTGTGGGCGGTGATCAGCCGACTCGCCGGGCGCCGCTGAGGCGGGTCAGGTCAGGGCAGGTCAGAGGGTGACGCTCAGGCCCTCCAAGCCACGGATCACGAAGTTCGGCTTGCGCTTGGGTTCCTCCGCGAGCGCCAGTGTCGGGGCCTTCTCCAGGAGGGCCGTCATCGAGGCGGCCAGTTCGATCCGAGCCAGGGGCGCGCCGATGCAGTAGTGGATGCCGGCGGAGAACGAGATGTGCGGGTTCTCCGTCCGGGTGAGGTCCAGCCGTTCGGGGTGCGCGAACACCTCCGGGTCGTGGTTGGCGGAGCCGAAGAGCAGGGCGACCTCGGCGCCCCGGGGGATCGTCGTCCCGTCGATCTCGATGTCGTCCAGCACCCACCGCTCGAAGAGCTGGAGCGGGGTGTCGTACCGCATCAGCTCCTCGACGGCGGCGGGGACGAGCGTGTGGTCGGCGCGGAGCGCGGCGAGCTGCCCGGGGTTGTGGAAGAGGGCCGACCAGCCGTTGACGGTGGCGTTGACGGTCGCCTCGTGCCCCGCGTTGAGCAGCAGCACGGCGGTGGAGATCATCTCCTGCTCGGTGAGCCGGTCGCCCTCGTCGTGCGCGGCGATCAGCCCGGAGATCAGGTCGTCGCCGGGTTCCTCGCGGCGGGCGGCGATGAGCTCCCGCAGATAGGCGGAGAACTCGACGGATGCCTTGACCGCCCGCGCGGCGGTGTCCTCGGACGGGTTCAGCTCGTACATCCCGCAGATGTCCGCCGACCAGGGCCGCAGCGGCGCGCGGTCGGCCTCCGGTATCCCGAGCATCTCGGCGATCACGGCGACGGGCAGCGGCTCGGCGACCTCGCCGAGCAGATCGCCCCCGCCCGCCTCCACCAGCCGGTCCACCAGCTCCCCGGCGAGCCGGGTGACGTACGGCTTGAGCTGCTCGACCGTGCGCGGGGTGAACGCCTTCGACACCAGCCGCCGGATCCGGGTGTGGTCCGGCGGTTCCAGGTCCAGCATCCCGTGGTCGTTGAGCGTGTGGAACGGCTCGTGCGCGGCCGGGGGTTCCGTCCGCCCGAAGTCCTCGTGGGTGAACCGGTGCTGATACGTCCGCCCCAGCCGCCGGTCCCGCAGCAGCGCCGACACATCCGCGTGATGCGGTACGAGCCACTGGTCGGTCGGCGCGTAGTGGATCACCCGCCCCCGCTTCCGCAGCTCGGCGTAGGCGGGGTAGGGATCGGCGAGGAACGCCGTGTCCCAGGGGTCGAAACGAAGGTCGTCAGCTGCTGCCATGCACGGACGCTAACCGCTGATCGCCCTGCTGACCAGGGGTTGCCGCCCGGCCGGGGTGGGGAGGCGATGGTCAGTCGACCGAGAGGAGGTGACCGTGATGCCGATGTCCGTCATCCGGCTCGCCCGGTACACGCCGGCGGACCGGGACGAGATCACCGGACGTGCCGCCGACCCCTTCGGGACCGCGGGGACGGGCCTGATCTGGCGGGACAAGGACGTGCACTTCGGGGTCCGGCACGACGGCCGGCTCGTGGCGCACGCGGGGCTGGTGGAGACATCGGTGTCGGCCGGGGACGGTGACCCGGTCCGGGTGGCCGGCCTCGGTGGTGTCGTCGTGGCGCCCGAGGTCCGGGGGCAGGGGCTGGCCCGGCTGGTGGTGACTGCCGCGACGGAGCACGCCCGCCGCACCGGGGCGGAGTTCGGGCTGCTCTTCTGTTGGCCGCGGCTCGTCCCCGTCTACGAGCGTCTCGGCTGGCGGGTGTCGGCGGGCGGGACGCGGGTCGAGCAGCCGGGAGGCGCCGTCGACATGCCGTTGCGCACGATGTGGACGCCGCTGGCCGAGGACGCGACCTGGCCCTCCGGGTCCGTGCGGCTGCTGTCCCTGCCGATGTGAGGTCAGCGGGTGGGCGGCTGGGCGATCGACGGGCCGCCCCGGTGGGGCGTGGGGACGTGGTGGGCGGCGGGGGCGGGCAGCGCGTCGACGCAGGCCTGGGAGCAGGCGTCGACCAGGAGGGGCAGGACGTCCGTGGCGACGCCGAGGGAGATCCAGAGCTGTTCGGGGCCCGTCGGGGGCAGGGGCCCGGCGCAGACGCTGCACGCCCGGGCGGGCAGGGCCGGGGCGCGCAGGGCGGGGAACGGCATGCGGTTCTTGAAGTTGCCGTACAGCGCGCGCGTGCTGACCGTGCTGTCGCGCAGCTTCCGGCAGCGGGTCAGTTCGTACGGGAACCAGTGCAGCCGGTAGGAGGTGTACGGGGTGAACTCCTCCAGGCTCTCCATGGCGCCGATCTCCGGCGGGATCCGGACGAGGTTGCTGCCGTAGAGCATCAGATGCCGTACCGCCGTCAGTTCGGCGATGGTCGGCGGGAGGGTGACGATCTGCTGCCGGTGCTCGAAGGGGAGTCCGCGCAGCGGTGCGAACTCCTCGCGCCCGTCGGCGGCCGCCTCCTCGACCAGGTCGAGCAGCCGCAGCCAGCCCGGCGCCGAGGTGTCCTGCTGTTCGGTGTGGATCCGGGTCCCGGCCGGCGCCGGGACGTCCGTCCGCGGCCACGCGCACCCGCACCACTGCCGCGCCCGCTCTTCCCCGCCCTCTTCCCCGCCCTCGGTCATGGCGCACAACCTACCGAGCGGCCCGGATCGGGGCCATGGGGAAACCGGGCCGGGAAATGACGGGGGCCCCGGCCCGGTTTGTCATGCGAGGGAGGTCACCGGTGGTGCGGCGACGTCAGGTAGTGCTGCCTGAGGAGCTCCCTTCCGTAGTCGTTGCCGTTGGGCGTGCGGATGATCGAGTGGACGTGCTTCTGGGTGGCACCGCTGCCCTGGGTCGCGCCGTACGCGCCGGCCAGCGGGCCGGGGGCCTGGCAGTCGACCTCGATCCAGACGACCGGGCTGTGGACGCGCACATAGAAGGCGTCGTCGTCGCCGGTGCCGCCGGCCCAGGTGACGTAGGTGTCGTCGAGGTACTTGCGGATCTCCGCCATGCGCACCTTCGCGGCGTCGGCCTTGGCGCGGCCCACGAACGCCTCGGCGATCCCGAGGAGCTTCTTCTTCTGCGCGGCGGTCAGGGCGTTGCCCCGGATGCCTGTGTACGCCTGGACGGTGTTGTCGGAGAACGCCCCCGCCTTCATCGACTCGTTGGACTTGGTCGTCGACTCGATCGCCACGGCCTGCTGGGCGGTGGTGAGGGAGTTGATGAACGCGAGGCCGGCGACGACCTCCTCGTGGCAGACGGTCACCGTCTCGCCGTCGATCTCCATCGAGGTCGGCTCCGAACCCCAGAAGCAGGGGCTCATGACGACCTGGTCGCCGAGCACGAAGTAGTTGATCACCAGGTGGTGGCCGTCGAACTGGAAACCCCAGGGCTCGCTGTCCGAGGGGGTGCCCATCACGGTCCAGTAGTAGGCGTCCTCGTTGAAGGAGTTCGTGTTGCCGATCGCCTCGCCGGCCGCCTGGTTGATCTTCCGGATCTTCTCCGTCGTCTCCAGACCGTCCGCGCTCAGAGCCGCCTTCAGCAGGGCCGTGCCCAGCGCCTTCTGGTCGTCGCTCAGATCGGCGAGGGAGACACCCTGGCGCTCGTAGGAGTCGATGTTGCTCCACAGCCGCCACTCGGTGGAGTGGACCGTGAACTGCGTCGAGGTCTTCTGGGTGTCGGTGAGACCGGCCAGGAAGGCGTTCGCCGCGGAGATCACCGGGGCGGTGGCCACCTTGGTGGAGTGGATCGTGAACAGGTCGTCGATCCGGTTGCCGTCGGTGGTGAGGCCGAAGAAGTCCTCGGTGATCGACTGGTTGCCCGGTCCGCCGGCCCCGCCGCCCGGGCCGCCGCTGGGCGCGCCGCTCGGGGCGGCGGAGGCGTCGGCGGTCGGCGTCGCGTCGTCCGCCATCGCCGCCCAGGCGCCCGCGCCGGCCATGGTCGCGACGGCCGTGGCCCCGGACGCGAAGAACACCTTGCGCATGAAGTTGCGGCGGCTCGCGTGAGCACGGCCGCCGGCTTCGGACTGCGGCTCGCGGGCCGTCGGCTCACCGGTGTCGAGCTCGGTCATCGTCCCTGATCCCCTTCTCCAGAAGCCCGCCCCGACTGGACCGGCCGCCTGCCGAAGACTCTGGAGCAGCCAACTTAGGCAGGCCTTAAGCACTGGGGACAAGCCCGTCGAATGGGACCTGCGGAAGGCCATGGAACAGCGTCTGACCTGGTGTTCTGTGAGAGTCCTTAGACTCCTCGCACTAGACCCCCCGCACGCCGAGCGGGAGCGTCACCGAGAACTCCGTGCACCCCGGCTCGCTCACCACCTCGACCCGGCCGCCGTGCGCCTCCGTGATCGCCGCGGCGATCGCCAGGCCCAGCCCGGAACCGCCCTGCGCACCGGCCGCCCGGGAGCGCGAGGCGTCGGCGCGGGTGAAGCGCTCGAAGACGGTGGGAAGAAGCTCGGGCGGGATGCCGGGGCCGTCGTCCCGGACGCGGACGACACAGTGCGGGGCTTTCCCGGAGGCGGTGTCCGGGTCGGTGTCGGCCTCCACGATCACCGTGGTCTTCGTGCCCGCCGGGGTGTGGATCCGGGCGTTGGCCAGCAGGTTGGCGATCACCTGGTGCAGCCGGGACGGGTCGGCGACGACCGTCACCGGGGTGTCCAGGCGCAGCGCGAGCTGCCAGTCGTGGTCGCCGCCCGCGGCCTGCGCGTCCCACACCGCCTCGGCCACCAGCGTCGCGATGTTCACCTCGGCCCGCCGCAGGGGCCGCCCCTCGTCGAGCCGGGCGAGCAGCAGCAGATCCTCGACGAGGTCGGTCATCCGCGCCGACTGCGCCGAGACCCGGTGCCAGGCCAGCTCCGGCTCGATGGTCGTGCTGCCGCCGTTCATGAACTCGGCGTAGCCCGCGATCGAGGCGAGCGGGGTGCGCAGTTCATGGCTGGCGTCGGTGAGGAACCGGCGCATCCGCTGCTCGGTGGCCTGGCGCTCGGCCAGCGAGGCCTCGACATGGTCGATCAGCCGGTTGAGCACCGCGCCCACCTGGCCGGCCTCGGTGCCGGGGTCGGTGTCCCGGGCCGCGACCCGCGCCAGGTCCGTGACCTCGCCACGGTTCAGCGGCACCCGGGCCACCTCGGCGGCGGTGGCCGCGACCCGGCCGAGCGGACGCAGCTGGCGCCGGATGACCACCGCGCAGGCGCAGGCCGCGGCCGTCAGACCGACCCCCGCGATCACCGACTCGAGCACCACCAGCCGGTCGATCACCTGCTGGATCCCGTCCATCGGGAGCCCGGCCAGCACGGGGACCCCGTCGCCGCCGATCGCGGTCACCCGGTAGGTGCCCAGACCGGGGATCGTGCGGGTGTGCAGCGAGCCGTCCGGGCCGATCCCCGTCAGCGCGGCCCGCTGGGCGGCGCCGAGCACCTGCTGACGGCCGTCCTCGGTCACCACCTCGGCGGCGTTGACCTTCCCGTCGGCGAACCGCGCCGCCAGGGTGCCGGTGGGCTGCCCGCGTTCGTTGAGGAACCCCAGGTCCGTGGCCCCGCCGGTCCGGCGCTGCAGTCCGCCCTGGCTGCGCTCCGCCGCGTTCGTGACCCGCTGGTCCAGGTCCCCCAGCAGATACACCCGCTGCACGTACACCGTGGTGAGCGCCATCGCCGCGCACACCACCGCCAGCGTCACGGACACGAACAGCACCAGCCGGACCCGGAGCGAACGCCACCCCGGACGGGCCCCGGAGCCCGCCGCGCGCCGGAGGAACCTCATGCCCCGTCGTCCGCGGCCCGGATCGCGTACCCGACCCCGCGGACCGTGCGGATCATCGGGACCCGCCCTTTGTCGATCTTCGCCCGGAGGCCGTGGATGTAGACCTCGACCAGGTTCCCCTCGCCGTCGAACGACGCGTTCCACACATGGTCCAGGATCTGCGCCTTGCTCAGCACCTGGTGCGGATGGCTCATGAGGAACCGCAGCAGGTCGAACTCCTTGGTCGTCAGCGCGATCGGCGTCCCGCCGCGCTGCACCTCACGGGTCCGCTCGGCCAGCACCAGGTCCCCGAGGGTCCGCACCGACCCGTCGCCCGCGTCCTCCGGCAGCCCGGCCCGGCGCAGCAGCCCGCGCACCCGCAGCATGACCTCCTCCAGCGAGAACGGCTTGGTGATGTAGTCGTCCGCGCCGGACGACAGTCCGTCCAGCCGGTGCTCCAGGGCGTCACGGGCGGTGAGCATCAGCACCGGCAGCCGCGGGTTCTCGCTCCTGAGCCGGCGCAGCACCTGGATCCCGTCCAGGTCCGGCAGCATTCCGTCCAGGACGACGACATGCGGGGCGCAGTCCCGCGCCAGCCGCAGCGCGCCGCGTCCGTCGCCCGCCGCGAAGGGCCGCCAGCCCGCCTCGGTCACGGCCGCGGACAGCAGCTCGGTGAGCTCGGGCTCGTCGTCGACGATCAGTACCCGCACCGCGCCGCCACGCGCCTCGGAAGCGCCGGACATGCGTTGCCCTTCTCTCGCTCTCGCTCTCGGTCGGCCATGGTAGCCAGCGGACCCGTGTCAGCCCGGTGTCACCAGTCTCGCCTCGTACGCGAACACCGCCGCCTGCGTCCGGTCCCGCAGCCCCAGCTTGACCAGGATCCTGCTCACATGGGTCTTGATGGTGGACTCCGCGACGACCAGCCGGCCCGCTATCTCGACGTTCGACAGTCCCTGCGCGATCAGCACCAGGACCTCCGTCTCCCGGTCGGTCAGATCACCGTAGGCGGCCTGGGCGGCGCGGGGCAGCACGGGGTTGTTCGACAGCTTCGAGAACTCGGTGATCAGCCGCCTGGTGACGGAGGGGGCGAGCAGCGCCTCGCCGGCCGCCACCACACGGACCCCGTCCGCGAGCTGGCGGGCCGAGGCGTCCTTGAGGAGGAAGCCCGAGGCCCCCGCGCGCAGGGCCTGGTACACGTACTCGTCGAGGTCGAAGGTGGTGAGCACCAGGACCTTCGCCGTGCCGTCCGCCGCCACGATCTCCCGGGTCGCCTCGATGCCGTTCAGCTCGGGCATCCGGATGTCCATCAGGACCACGTCGGGGGACAGCTCCCGGACCCGGTCCACCGCCTCGCGGCCGTTGACCGCCTCGCCGACGACCTCGATGTCCGGCATCGCGTTCAGCAGGACCGAGAAGCCCTCGCGGACCATCATCTGGTCGTCGGCTATCAGCACCCGGATCGTCATGCGCCACTCTCGCTCGCGGCCGGCACGGGCAGGAACACCGTCACCTCGTAGCCCCCGGCCGGGGTCGGCTCCGCCGTCATCTCGCCGTTCAGCATGGTCACCCGCTCGCGCATCCCCGTGATGCCGTGCCCGGTACCGGGCGAGGGCTTCACCAGGGCTGGATGGGGCGGCGGGTCGTTGACCACGCGCAGCCCCAGCCCGCCGAGCACGTACCCGATCTCCACCCGGGCGCTCGCCCCGGGGGCGTGCCGCAGCGTGTTGCTCAGAGCCTCCTGGACGATGCGGTACGCCGACAGCTCCACGCCCTGCGGGAGTTCCCGGGCCGCGCCCGTGATCACCTTCTCGACGTCCAGGCCGGTCTCGCGCACATTGGCGAGGAGCGCGTCCAGGTCGGCGAGGGTGGGCTGGGGGGCGTCCGGCGCCTCGTAGTCCTCGGCGCGGACCACGCCCAGGACCCGGCGCAGCTCGGTGAGGGCCGCCACCGCGTTCTCCCGGATGGTGACGAAGGCCTTCTCCAGCTCCTCCGGCGGGTTCTCCACCCGGTAGGGGGCGGCCTCCGCCTGGATGGCGACCACCGACATGTGGTGGGCGACCACGTCGTGCAGCTCGCGGGCGATCGTGGTGCGCTCCTCCAGGAGGGTGCGCCGGGAGCGCTCGTGGGCGGTCACGGTCTGCTGGGCCGTCACCTCCTCCTCGGCCTCCCGGCGTATGTGCCGGACCGTGACGCCGAGCAGGACCAGCGCGGAGGTGATCAGCATGGGTCCGACGTTCGTGCCGTAGTGGTACCGGCCGAAGACCGCCTCGGCGAGGAAGCCGTAGACGGCCGTGAGCAGCCACATCCAGGCGGCCGTGCGCGGGCGGGTGCGGATCGCCACGACCGTGAGCACGACGAGGTGGGAGATGAAACTGGGCGGCAGCCAGGGCCAGTTGCCGTACGTCTCGCCGAGCAGGGCGACCGCCGTGGTCGAGGCGAGCGACGCCCAGAACGCGGCGGCCGGCCGGACCAGCGTCAGCAGTACCGGCGCCAGGACCAGCAGGCCGCTCAGCACGGACACCGAGTCGCCGCCGGCGGGCATCACGGAGGCCAGCACCGCCACCGCGCCGGCCGCCCCGACCAGGATGTGCCGCGAGTAGGTCGCGTACTCCCGTCGGCGGCCCCGCAGTCCCCTCGTGAAGCGGCCCGTGGGTTCCCTCGGGGGCAGCGGGCGGTAGGCCAGTACATCGTCGAACAGGTCGTGCCTCATCCCGCGCAGCGCGTCCATGGCCGCCCGGACCTCCGGGCTCTTCGGCTGATAGGCGCCGTACGGGTCGTCCTGGGGCGGCAGATGGGTCTGCGTCGTCTCGGTCACGGTCAAAACGGTAGGCGGGCGGAGGGGTCGCGGTCGTCACCATGGAGGGGGGTTCCGACGCATCCCCCTCAAGTACTACGGGTCCGCCTGCCCGTTTCAGTACCCGGAGGGCCGGACCAGCCCCGACTCGTATGCGAACACCGCCGCCTGGGTGCGGTCCCGCAGGCCCAGTTTCACCAGGATGCGGCCCACGTGCGTCTTCACGGTCTGCTCGGCGACGACGAGTCGCCGTGCGATCTCCGCGTTGGACAGGCCCTGCGCGATCAGGGCGAGCACCTCCGTCTCGCGTTCGGTGAGATCGCCGACGCGCTCCTTCTGCGGGGGTCGCGGGGTGCTGTTCAGCCTGGAGAACTCGGCGATCAGCTTGCGGGTGATGCCGGGGGCGAGCAGGGCGTCGCCGGCCGCCACGACCCGGACGGCCTCCGCGAGCTGGTCCGCCGAGGCGTCCTTCAGCAGGAAGCCGGACGCCCCGGCGGACAGCGCCTCGTACACGTACTCGTCGAGGTCGAAGGTGGTGAGCACCAGCACCTTGACGGCGGGGTGCGCGAGGGTGATGTGGCGGGTGGCCTCGACCCCGCCGAGCTCGGGCATCCGGATGTCCATCAGGACGACGTCCGGGACGAGTTCGGCGACCCGGGCGATGGCGTCCAGACCGTTCACCGCCTGCCCGATCACCTCGATGCCGGGGTGGGCGTTGAGCAGCACGGTGAAGCCCTGCCGGACCATCTGCTGGTCGTCGGCGATCAGTACGCGGATGGTGCCACCGCTCGTCATCGTTCACCTTTTTCTGCCGGGGAACCGCCTGCGGGGGATTCTCCCGTCGGGGGCGGGTCGTCCGGGAAGACGAGTTCCAGGTCCTCAAGGGTCCCGGGGTCCGGGTCGGGGACGGCGACGCCGTCCCTCGGGAGGAACGCCAGGACCGAGAACCCGCCTTGCAGGGTCGGATGGGCCACGACATGGCCGCCGAGCATCGCCGCCCGCTCCCGCATGCCGAGCAGGCCGTGCCCCGCGCCGGGCGAGGGCCGGACGGGGCCGTCCGGGCGGCCGTTGGTGACCTCCAGGGACAGGCCCCGGGCCTGGTGGACGACCTGGACCCGGACCTGGGAACCCGGCGCGTGCCGCAGGGCGTTGCTCAGCGCCTCCTGGACTATCCGGTACGCCGACAGCTGCACGCCCGGTGAGTAGGCGGGCGGCTCGCCCTCGACGGTGGCGGCGACGTCCAGCCCTGCCGCCCGGGTGTTCTCCAGGAGGGCGTCGAGGCGGTCGAGCGTGGGCTGCGGGGTGTCCGGGGCGCTGCCGGTGCCGGCCGCGCCGAGGCCGTAGGGGTCCTCGGGGTTCTCCGAGCGCAGCACGCCGAGCACCCGGCGCAGTTCGGTGAGCGCCTCCAGCGCGTTCTGCCGGATGCCGGCGAGGTTCTCCTTGAGTTCCTCGGACGGGTTCTCCACCAGGTGCGGGGCGACCTGGGCCTGGATGGAGATGACCGACATGTGGTGGGCGACCACGTCGTGCAGCTCGCGCGCGATGCGGTTGCGCTCCTCCAGGAGGGTGCGTCGGGCGCGTTCCTCGGCGGTGATGCCGGCCTGCTCGACGAGCTGGGTGCGGGCCACGCGGCGGCCGCGCAGGGCGGTGCCGACGAGGACGACGGCGGCGAACAGGATCACCGCGAGCACTCCGGTCGGGGTGTAGCTCGCGCCGCCCAGGACCCCTTGGACCAGGTAGGTGGCGAGTGCCGTCAGGGCCAGCACCTCGACGGCGACCCGGGTGGGCAGCCGCAGCGCGAGCAGCAGCAGCACCAGGCAGTGCGCGATCAGCCCGGGCGGGCCCCAGGGCCAGCCGGGGAGGTGTGTGGCCGTTTCCGGTCGGGGCGTGCCCAACGGCCACTGCCGGGCATCGAAGTCGAGGTCGGCGAGCATCACGCTGCGGGCGCCCACCGCGGCCACCACCGTGACCGTCAGGGACAGCCACCACGCCGGTACCGGCCGCCACAGCGCCAGCGCCACCGCCACTCCCTGCACCAGCGCGCACACCGTGCCGTACGGCACACCGAGCCGGTAACGGTCGATCATCTGGTCGAAGTTGGCGACCGTGGTGCCGAACGCGACCAGCCAGACCAGCCCGTGCGGCAGCCAGCGCAGCCAGACGGAGGGCGGGAGCGGGTCCGCCCCAGCCGTCCACAGGTCCTCGCGCAGCGTCCGCAGTGCGCGGATCCCCCGGTTCTGCACCCTGGTCAGCACCTTCTCCACCCCGTTCGTCCGCACCACCCTAGACACGGTGCGCTTCGCGCAGGGCCGAAGGCTCCGGCGGCCCACCGGCCCGCACCACACGCGTCCGCCCGCGCCGTCCGGCGGCGGGTCTCCCGGACGCCGACTCGAAGCCGTGGAACGCCGCCCGGCACACCCCCAGCACCAGGGCGAACACCGGCAGCCACAGCAGCCGGGCCGCGACCCACTCCAGGCCGTCGGGCCGCGTGTGCAGACCGGGGAGGCGGCCGGCCAGGAGGCCTGTCGCGGTGGTCGCCATCATCGCCGTCTGGTGCCACAGGAACACCGTCATCGCGGAGAGGTTGACCAGCGCCACCGCGGCCCAGGCCACCGGCCGCCGCATCGCGCGGCGCAGCCGGCCGCGCAGCAGCAGGGCCAGTCCGCACTGGGCGAGGCCGAAGGTGACGGCGGCCAGGGTCGGCGGGTCTAGGTTGGAGACCGCCGCGCCGGGCACGCCCACCATCGACGCCGGGTAGCCGGCGAAGGCCACCAGGAACACCGTCGCCGCGGCGCCCCCGAGGAGCAGGGTCCAGCCCGCGCGCGGGCGCTCCAGCTCGCCCCGGGACCAGGCCGCGCCCAGGGTGTACGGCACCAGCCAGCCGGCGGCCAGGTTCACCCAGCCGAGCCAGGACGGGCCGCCCAGGCCGAACCGCACCAGGTCCACGTGGAGGACGACCGCCAGCGGCCACAGCGGGCTGAGCCGGGTCAGCAGCGGGGTCGCGGCCGTGAGCGCGGCGAACACCAGCAGGAACCACAGCGGGGACAGCGCGAGCTTCACCACGGTGTGCACGGTGACGAAGGAGGCGCCGCCGAGCAGCAGGCCCGCCGTGGTCACCGCCCACACCGCCAGGACCGCCGTGACCGGCAGGAACAGCCGGGACAGCCGGGCCCGCAGCCAGGTGCCGTAGGCCGTGCCGCGGGCGCGGGCCGAGGCGAGGCCCCGGGTCGCGACATGGCCGCCCACCATGAAGAACACCGCGAGCGTCTGGAACGCCCAGGAGACGGGGGCCAGCCAGGGCATGGTGCCGAGCGGGCTCGCCGCGCGCAGGGTGTCGCCGTCGGCGACGAGGGCGGTCACCAGCCAGTGGCCGAGGACCACCCCGAGGATGGCCAGGGCCCGCAGGGCGTCCACGGCACGGTCGCGGTGCGGGGGTGTGGCGTCGTGGATCCGGGCAGCGGCACGCCGTACGCCCGAGGTCGCGCGGATGTCAGACACGGGTCACCTCCGTCGTCTCGCCGAGCACGATCCGGGCGAGGTTGGCCAGAGAGGCCGAGCCCGGGGAGAAGTAGTCGCTGTGGCCGCCGTCGCCTGCGCGGAAGACGCGGGCGCCGAAGGCCGGGGAGACCGGGTCGGTGCCGAAGCCGACCGTCGTGCCGAACAGGTCGGCGCTGACGTGCGGCACATGCGCCACCCAGTCGTCGGCGCCCCGGGCCGCCCAGACCCGCGCCCGGGTGTGCAGCCCGGCCGCCGTGTCCGCGCCGGTGCCGGGGCTGCCGAGCAGGACGAGGTCGTCCACGTCCAGGCGGGCGGCCGAACGGCCGCACACGACCGAGCCGTACGAGTGGCACAGGAGGGAGACGTGGGCGGCCGGGCCGGTGACGGCGCGCAGCTCGCGCAGGAACTCCCGCAGCCGGGGGGCGGCTTCCTCGGCGCGGGTCGGGGTGAGGACGGTCGTGCTGACCGTGGCCGGGGTGGTGTAGCCGAGCCAGGCCACCACCGCCGTGCGGCTGCCGCCGTGTTCGTGGGAGAGCCGCTCGTACAGTGCCGAGGCGCCCGCGCGGAAGCGGCCGTAGGTGTCCAGGGTGGTGTCGGAGCCCGGGATCAGGACGGCGACCCGGCCGGCGTGGGCGAGGTCCCCGAACACCTCCGTGGCCCGGCCCTCGCCGCGGCCGTCGAAGGCGAGGAACGTGCGCGAGGGGGCGGCCATGTCCTGGTCGGCCGCCGCGCGGTGGCTGTCGCCGTGGGCCGCGGCCATCCGGGACGCGAGGGCCGCGTTGGCCCGGTTCGCGGCGTAGGTCTCGTCGAGGGTCGCCGCCGTCGGCGGGGCGAGGAGCGCCGGAGCGGGCGCGGGGACGGCGGACCGGGCCGCCGCGGTGAGCGGGACGACCACGGCGGCGGTGACCAGAGCGGCCGACAGCACCCGCAGCCGACGCCGCCCGCGCCCCACTGCCCGCTCACGCGGCTGTGCACGCTCCGCACTCCGTCGCCCCCACCCGCGCATACCCGATGCCCACCCCTCCGTGCCCGTCGGCCCGTCATCGGGCCTGCCGGACTTGGAAGTTACGGATGCGCGCGCGTCGTCCGCGTCCCGCTGCGGAGCCGTCCTCCGCCGTAGCTCTCAGGTACTACGGGTACGACAGGCGCGCCCTCTCCGGGTGGCGCACCACGCTCACCACGCCAGTTGCGCGATCTCCTCCGCCACCACGGCACACGCGTCCGCCACCGGATCGATCAGCGGGAAGTGGCCCACGTCCTCCAGCAGGGTCAGCCCCACCACCTCGCCCGCCTTGGCCGCGGCGTCCGCGTACGCCTCGGCGACGGGCTGGGGCACGACCAGGTCCGTACGGCCCTGGACGAGGGTCGTCGCGATGCCGGTCGGCAGCAGGAGGGCCGGGTCGGCGTACGGCCGGCGTTCGGTGAACAGCTCCTCGCCGCCCAGGAGTTGCCGGGCCGCACCCCCGCACACGTCCAGCTTCTCCGCGACCGTGAAGTCCGCGATCGGGGCGAGCGCGACGACCCCGCGCAGCGCGGTGGATCCGGCGGTGCGCCAGGCGGAGTCGGCGGGCAGGACGTGCCGGGCCGCGGCCCACAGCGCGAGGTGGCCGCCCGCGGAGTGGCCGGTGAGCACGGTCCGGCGGGCGTCGGCCTGGGGCAGCGCCTGCCGGGCGAGCGCGGGGAGCGCGTCGAGGGCCGCGGCGACGTCGTCGAAGGTGTCGGGCCAGCGCCCCGCGACCGGGGGTGTGCCCTGCCCGGCCGCCCCCTCCGCGCCCCGCCGGTACTCCACGTTGGCCACGGCGAACCCGCGGTGCGCCAGATAGTCGGCGAACGGCGTGATGTGCCGCCGGTCGTACGGCGCCCGCCACGCGCCCCCGTGCAGCACCACGACCAGGGGCACGGGGCCGCCCGGACCGACCTGGACCTTGGGGGCGTAGAAGTCGATCACCTGGTCGGGGTGGTCGCCGTACGCGGCGGTGGCGTCGGGGTCGACGGGCGGGTGCGAGAAGGCCGACTTCTCCTCGGCAACGGCCCGGGCAGCGACGACGTCGTCCGGCATGCTCCAACCTCTCAGCGACGAAACGGTTTTGGACGGTACGGGGTGGCGGACCAGGTGAGAATTTCGGCCGTTGGCGGGGACGGTATCAGGCCCGTGACGTGCGCGGACACGCGGATGTCACGCTCGGTGAGGGAAAACGGTTCTGTACGCACCGCCTCGCCCCCGTCTCCGTACCCGCCGCACACCCCACCCCCATACGCAGCCGACCACCGGCTTCACTCAGCACACCGGTGGTCGGCACAGGGGTTCGAGGTCCGTCAGCCCAGGATCTCCCCCAGCACACGGGCCGCCCGCTCGACGTCCGCGAAGCCGACGTACAGCGGGGTGAAACCGAATCGCAGCACGTCAGGGCGGCGGAAGTCACCGACGACCCCGCGCTCGACCAGCTGCCGCATGACCTCGCCGGCGTCCGGGCAGCGCAGCGCCACCTGGCTTCCGCGCTCCTCGTGACGCGCCGGAGTCAGCGACTCGACGCGCCCCTCGGGGACGTACTCCCCGACGCACTCCAGGAAGAAGTCGGTCAGGGAAAGGGACTTGGCCCGGACCGTCTCGATCGAGACGCCCTCCCAGACGTCGAGTGCCGCCTCCAGGGCGAGCATGGACAGGATGTCCGGGGTGCCGACCCGGCCGCGCACCGCGCCGTCCGCCGGTTCGTAGTCGCCGCGCATCCCGAACGGCTCGGCGTGCGAGTTCCAGCCGGGCAGCGGGGAGTCGAAGCGGTCCTGGAGCCCGCCGCGCACATACAGGTACGCCGGTGAACCGGGGCCGCCGTTCAGGTACTTGTAGGTGCAGCCGACCGCGAGGTCCACGCCGTGCTCGTCCAGTCCGACGGGCAGGGCGCCCGCGCTGTGGCACAGGTCCCAGACGGAGACCGCGCCCGCCGCGCGCACGGCGGCGGTGAGCGAGGGCAGGTCGTGCAGCCGGCCGGTGCGGTAGTCGACGTGGTTGAGCAGGACGGCCGCCGTACGGTCCGACAGCGCGTCCGGCACCTGCGCGGGGAGGACCGGACGCAGCGTGCGGCCGGTCATCCGGGCCGCCGACTCGGCGAGGTAGCCGTCCGTGGGGAAGGTGGTCGCGTCGACGAGGATCTCGTCGCGCCCCTCCCCCGCGATCCGCACGGCGGCCACCAGTGCCTTGAAGACGTTGACACTGGTCGAGTCGCCCACGACGATCTGCCCGGCGGCCGCGCCCACCAGCGGGGCGATCCGGTCGCCGATCCGCTCGGGCGCGGTCCACCAGCCGCTCTCGTCCCAGGAGCGGATGCGCAGCTCGCCCCACTGCCGGCGGACCACGTCCGCGACGCGTCCGGGGACGGCGGCGGGCAGCGCGCCGAGCGAGTTGCCGTCGAGGTAGACGGCGTCGTCGAGGACGAACTCGTCCCGCTTGTCGGCCAGTTGGTCACCGGAGTCCAGCTCCCGTGCCTTGAGGGCGAGGTCAGACATACGACCTCGCCGTCCACAGCTCCGGGAAGACGTTCTTCTGGGCGCGCTTCTCCAGCCAGGCCACACCGGCCGAGCCGCCGGTGCCCGCCTTGGCGCCCATCGCGCGCCGGGTGGCGACCAGATGGTCGTTGCGCCAGCGCCACACCAGCTCGGCGACATCGGTCAACGCCTCGCCGAGACGGGCGAGTTCGTCGGAGCCGTCACCGGCGTACAGGGCGGTCCACACGGCCTCGACCTCGGCGGAGGGCTCGTAGCGCTGCGAGACGTCCCGCGTCAGGACGGCGTCCGGGACGGGGTGGCCCCGGCGGGCCAGCAGCCGCAGCACCTCGTCGTAGAGGGACGGCTCGTGCAGCGCCTTCTCCAGCTCGGCGTGGACGCGGGGCGCGCCGCGGTGGGGGACCAGCATGGACGCGGACTTCTCGGCGAGGAGGAACTCCATCCGCCGGTACATCGCCGACTGGAAACCGGAGCCCTCGCCGAGGGCACCCCGGTAGGAGTTGAACTGGGCGGGGGTGAGCTGGGCGAGCGGCCGCCAGGAGGCGTTCAGCGCCTCCAGCTCCCGTACGGAACGCTTCAGCGCGTCGATCGCGACCTGCACGTCGTCCGCGCGCAGTGCGCCGGCCGCCGTCTCCCACTCGTGGACGATGACCGTGAACCACAGCTCCATGACCTGGGTCGTGACCAGGAAGACCATCTCTCCGGGATCGTCGGAGAGGGTGTGCTGGAGGTGGGTGAGAACGTCTGCCCTGACGTAGTCCTCGTACGGGGTGGTGCCGTCGAAGTCGAGATGCGGAGTCTCGGGCTCCTGAGTTTCGTGAGCCTCATGGGACATCGCTGTCTCCTGCTGTACTCCGGGTAGCGGTCCGCCCCTGCCGATGCCGACACGGGGGCCCCGGTCCCCACCCGCATCTTCCGCATCGGGAGCCGATCCCGCAAGGCCCGCCCGCATCACGGACGGGCCCGTGCACCAGGGGACGCGGCAGGGGCTAGCCCAGGGTCTGGGCCGCCGTCGGGGAGGAGTCCTTCAGGAACTGCGAGCAGCGCTCGTACTCCTCCTGCTCGCCGATCGCCTGGGCGGCGCGGGCGAGGGCGTGCAGGGCGCGCAGGAAGCCGCGGTTCGGCTCGTGCTCCCAGGGGACCGGGCCGTGGCCCTTCCAGCCGCTGCGGCGCAGGGCGTCCAGACCGCGGTGGTACCCCGTACGGGCGTACGCGTACGACTCCACCACCGAGCCCCGCTCGAAGGCGTCGTCCGCGAGGCGGGCCCAGGCCAGCGAGGACGTCGGGTACTTCGCGGCGACGTCGGCGGGCGCCGTGCCGTTCGCCAGGAGGTCGCGGGGCTCCGGCTCGTCGGGGAGATGGGTCGGGGGCGGGCCCCCGAGAAGGTTTTCGTGAAGGGACATGCCCCCAGTCTCGCTCACCCGAGCAGTCTCGCTCACCCCAGCTCGCGGGGCGCCCGCCTCTCCCCCTCCAGCGGCGGCGCCGTCACACAGCAGTGCGTCCGGCACTCCGGGTGGTCGCAGTCCGGCGGCGGCCGGCGGACCGTGGTGAAGGCGAGGGCCGAGCCCACGACGAGGACGGCCGCGCACCACAGCATCGAGCGCCGGAACGGTCCCTCGAAGGCGTCCGCCGAGCGGTACGACTCCGCGCCCATGCCGGTCAGCAGGGGCAGGGCGGCGATCGCGATCAGGCCCGCCGCCCGCGCCGCCGCGTTGTTGATGCCGCTGGCCAGCCCGGCCCGGGTGACCTCCACCGAGGCCAGCACGGTCGCGGTCAGCGGGGCGACCAGGGTGACCAGGCCGACGCCGAGCACCAGGACGGCGGGCAGCACATCGGCGGCGTACGAGGCGTCCTGGCCGACCCGCAGCATCAGCAGCATCCCCGCCGCGCACAGCAGCGGCCCCACGGTGAGCGGGATGCGCGGCCCGATCCGCTCCGCCAGCTCGCCGGAGCGGGAGGAGAACAGCAGCATCAGCAGGGTGGTCGGCAGCAGGGCCGTACCGGCGCCGAGCGCGGAGTACCCGGCGACGACCTGGAGCTGGACCACCGAGAGGAAGAAGAAGCCGCCGAGCGCCGCGTACACGCACAGGGTGACCAGGTTGACGGCGGTGAACTGGCGGGAGGCGAAGATGTCCGGCGGCATCATCGGATCGGGCCGGCGCCGCTCCACCACCACGAACGCCACCGCGGCCGCGATCCCCGCGGCGGCCGCCAGGCCCACCAGCAGCGAGCCCTCGTTCGCCGCGATCAGCGCGTACGTCACCAGCCCCAGGGCCAGCGCGCCCAGCACCGCCCCGAGCACGTCGAACCGGCCGTGCGCCTGGTCGTCCCTGGACTCGGGTACGTGCCGCAGCGCCACCGGGACGCACACCACCGCCAGCGGCACGTTCAGCAGGAACACCCACCGCCAGCCCGGACCGTCCACCAGCCAGCCGCCCACGAAGGGCCCCACGGCCGCCCCGATGCCCCCGAAACCGGACCACAGGCCGACGGCCCGCCCCCGGTCGTCCTTGTGGAAGGAGGCCTGGATCAGGGCCAGCGAGCCGGGTGTCAGCAGCGCGCCGCCGACCCCTTGCAGGGCGCGGGCCGCGACCAGCACCCCCGCGCTCGGCGCGAGCCCGCACAGCAGCGAGGCGGTGGCGAACCACACCACCCCGACGACGAAGACCTTCCGGCGTCCGTAGCGGTCCCCCAGGGAGCCGCCCAGCAGGATCAGACCGGCCAGGGTCAGCATGTACGCGTTGACGGTCCACTGGAGCGCGGCGAGGTCGGCGTCCAGGTCCTCCCCGATCCGGGGCAGGGCCACGTTGACGACGGTCGAGTCCAGCAGGGCCATGCTGGAGCCGAGGACCGTGGTGAAGACGATCCACTTGCCCTGGGGGGAGGCCATCCGGACATCGGGCATGCCCCCAGGTATACAGCGAGCCCGGCGCCGAAGCACCGGGCTCGACCGCGAAGGCGGGCTTACTTGATCTTCTGACCCGCCGAGCGCAGGTTCTGCGTGGCCTCGACGACGCGCGCGGCCATGCTCGCCTCGGCCAGCTTGCCCCAGGTGCGCGGGTCGTAGGTCGACTTGGAGCCGACCTCGCCGTCGACCTTGAGGACGCCGTCGTAGTTCTTGAACATGTGGGCGGCCACCGGACGCGTGAAGGCGTACTGGGTGTCGGTGTCGATGTTCATCTTGACGACGCCGTTCTCCAGCGCGGTCGCGATCTCCTGCTCGCTGGAGCCGGAGCCGCCGTGGAAGACGAAGTCGAACGGGGACTGCTTGCCGAACTTGGCGGCGACGCCGTCGTTCAGCTCCTTCAGCAGCTCGGGGCGGAGGACGACGTTGCCCGGCTTGTACACACCGTGGACGTTGCCGAAGGACGCGGCCAGCAGGTAGCGGCCCTTCTCGCCCAGGCCCAGCGCCTCGACCGTACGGATCGCGTCCTCGACCGTGGTGTACAGCGAGTCGTTGATCTCGTGGGAGACGCCGTCCTCCTCGCCGCCGGTCGGGGTGATCTCCACCTCGAGGATGATCTTCGCGGCGGCGGCGCGGGCCAGCAGCTCCTGCGCGATCGCGAGGTTGTCGGCGAGGGTCTCGGCGGAGCCGTCCCACATGTGCGACTGGAACAGCGGGTTGCGGCCGGCCTTCACGCGCTCCTCGGAGACCGCGAGCAGCGGACGGACGTACCCGTCGAGCTTGTCCTTCGGGCAGTGGTCGGTGTGCAGGGCCACGGTGACCGGGTACTTCTCGGCGACGATGTGCGCGAACTCGGCGAGGGCCACGGAACCCGTGACCATCTCTTTGCTGTACTGGCCGCCCAGGAACTCGGCGCCACCCGTGGAGATCTGGACGATGCCGTCGCTCTCCGCCTCGGCGAAACCGCGCAGCGCCGCGTGCAGGGTCTGGGTCGAGGTGACGTTGATGGCCGGGTAGGCGAACTTGCCTGCCTTCGCCCGGTCGAGCATCTCGTTGTA
The DNA here is from genome assembly GCF_040630405.1 of Streptomyces sp. NPDC005811. Lineage (NCBI taxonomy): Bacteria > Bacillati > Actinomycetota > Actinomycetes > Kitasatosporales > Streptomycetaceae > Streptomyces > Streptomyces sp. NPDC005811. The sequence goes on along the minus strand of NZ_JBEXXK010000009.1, from coordinate 201,902 downwards.
GACCTCGGGGGTTGCGATGGGCATCTGTCCGCTCCTTGGTATCTGCGGGTTGGCGATGTGCGTACACGCGTACGCGTAGTGCTACGGCCCTGACCTAGACCTTGGGTGCGACGTCATCGTCGTCCCCATCTTTCCAGAGATGCGCGGATGGTCCATGCCTGGTCCACGCGCTGGTCAGTCCAGACCCAGCTCGTCCTTCGAGAAGGCGAACAGATAGGGCACGCCCGCGCCCTCGCGGATCTTCTCGTCGGCGCCGGTCGCGCGGTCCACGATGGTGGCGACGGCGACGACCTCGGCGCCGGCCTCGCGCACGGCCTCGACGGCGGCCAGCGGGGAGCCGCCGGTGGTGGAGGTGTCCTCGACGACCAGGACCCGGCGGCCCTTGATCTCGGGGCCCTCGACTCGCCGCTGGAGGCCGTGCGCCTTCGCCGCCTTCCGGACGACGAAGGCGTCCAGCCGGCGGCCGCGCGCGGCGGCCGCGTGCAGCATGCTCGCGGCGACCGGGTCGGCGCCCATGGTGAGCCCGCCGACCGCGTCGAACTCCAGGCCGTCGGTGAGGTCGAGCAGCACCTGCCCGACCAGCGGGGCGGCCTCGCCGTCCAGGGTTACTCGGCGGAGGTCGACGTAGTAGTCCGCCTCCAGACCCGACGACAGGGTCACCTTGCCGTGCACCACGGCCTTGTCCTTGATCTGCTGCAGCAGCGCGCCGCGTACATCCACGTCCGTCATGCCGAACAGCTTAGAGGCGGGTCCAGGACCAGGTGGTCGTGGCCTCCAGCGGCTCCAGGGGCGTGACCAGCCGGGGGAGGGTGTTCAGCCCGTTCGGCGGGCCGGTCTGGGGCTCCACGCACACGGCCGCGTCCTGCTCGTCGTAGACGACGACCCACTTCTCCGGGCTGGTCACCCGCACCGCGAGCTGTCCGGGCCAGGTCAGGGTGACGTCGACCCCGCCGGGCATCCCGAAGCAGTCGTCCCAGGGGCCGGGCCTCGGCTCGACGCGGTTGCCGGTCGGCAGGTGGTCCTCGCCGCGCTCCTCCTGCCAGGCGGGCTCGAAGGCGACCTCGACGTCCGGGCCGCCCAGGGTGCGGTTGAACCAGGGGTGCCAGCCGATCTGCGCCGGGAAGGACGAGCCGTGCGTCTCCACGCCCATGGTGAGCGTCAGGGAGTCCTCGGCCAGCCGGACGATCTGGGTGATCCGGCCGGGATGGGGCCAGGGCTCCACCAGGTCGTACGTCAGGACGGTCTCGTCGGCCGAGACCCGCGCGACCTTCCAGGCGCCGTCGCGGGCGGTGCCGTGGATGGCGTGCGGCGCGGCGTTCAGCGGCATCTGGCGGACGGTCGCGCCGTCGAGGAACCGGCCGTCGCGGATCCGCCCGCACCAGGGAACCATCGGGAAACACCCGAAACGCTCGCCCTGCCGCAGCAGCTGACGCCCGTCGACGCGCAGTCCACCGACCCGGCCGCCGTTGCCCGGCTGCACGGTCACCTCCGCGTCGCCCGCGGTCAGCGTGATCTCTTCGTCACTCACGGGACGACCCTACTGGGCCGATCAAGAGGGCGGTCCCGGCTACCGGCGGCGGCGCAGTGCCCGCCCCACGACGATCGCCGACGCCACGACCAGCGCGGCGGCGGGGGCCGCCCAGCGCAGGGTGCTGTTCGGGGCGACCGTCTGCGGCGCGGGCACGGGCGCGTACCGCCCCCGCGGCGGCGCGTGATCGACCTCCTCGGCACTACGCCCGATCATGGTCCGCCGCGCATGAGCGGCCTCGGCGGGAGGCTGACCGGCTCCAAGACCATCAACACCTTCACCGACCTGGCCGGGGTCGAGGAACTCGTCGGGTTGGGCGGGCTGGGCGGGCTGGGCGGGCTGGGCGGGGTCGAGCGGCTCAGCGGACTCGGAAGGCTCGGCAGAGTCGAGGGAGTCGGGGGAGTCGGCGGACTCAGCGGACTTGGCGGGCTCGGAGGGTTCGGCGGCTTCGGAGGGTTCGGCGGCTTCGGCGGACTCGGAGGGCTCGGAGCGTTCGGCGGACTCGGCGGGTTCGGCGCGCTCAGCGGACTCCGCGGACTCGGCGCGCTCACCGAAGTCGGAGGGCTCGGCGGACTCAGCGGCCTCGGCGGACTCGGAGGCTTCGGAGGCTTCGGCGGACTCGTCCGGCCCGTCGGGGTCCCCGCTCTCGAACACGGTCGTCGCCGACCCCTCGGCAGACACCGTGGGCCCGGTGGGCTCTTCGGGCTGCTCGGCTTCTGCCGGCTGCTCGGGCTTCTCCAGCCCCTCCGGCCCCTCCTGCTCTGCCGGCCCCTCCGGCTTCTCCAGCCCCTCCGATACGGCGTTCTCCCCCGGCCCCTCCCCTACGGCCTTCCCCTCCCGCTTGTCCCCGACCGCTCCCTCGGCCGCCCTTGCTCCAGCGGCCCCCGCAGCCTCAGCGGCCCCCGCAGCCCCCGTCCCCAAGTTCTCCGCGAAGCGGTTCAGCAGGCGGGACAGCGCACCCTGTACCTGGTCCTCGGGCAGTTCCGTGGCTCGGCCGGTCGCTGTCGCCGTGCCCTCGATGTGGAGGGTCGTGCCGGCGGGGGTCTCCTGGAGGCGGAGCAGGAGCGTGAGTTTCACCGTGCCGCCGCCGCGGGCCTCGGTGGCGTCGCCCTCCACGGCGTACGTCCCGTCCGCGCGCGCGGAGAGTCGTACGGCCCCCCGGTAGGTGATGGTGTGGCCGCCGATCCGGACCTTCAGCCGGCCGGCGACGGGCGCGGTGCCTGCGTCCTGCTGGAGGCCGGGCACCGCGCGGGCCACCTGGGCGGGGTCGGCGAGGGCCGCCCTCAGCCGCTCGGCGGGAACGGGAACGAACACCTCTTGCTCCATAGGGCCGGAGCCTACCCAGCGGCCGCCGGTGCGCACCCGGTGAAACAGCGATTGGCCGTCGGACCGTCAGTACCGTCAGTACCTCGGGTGCACCAGCGTCGACGGCGGCACGCCACCCACCCGCGTCCGCCACGCCGCCCTCGCGTCCGCCAGGAGGCCCGCCTGGGTGAGGGTGCGGAGCCGCTCGCCGGGGTCGAGGCGCAGGGACGGGCGGCGGCCGGGGGCGGCCAGGACGAAGCCCCAGTCGGCGGGGGCGCGCTCATGGCGGCCGGGGGCGCGGACGTCGACGCGGTAGGCGACGGTGTGCAGTCCGGCCGCCCGCAGGGTCGCCTCGACGGTCCAGAACGCCTGGTGCCGCCCGGTGACCGGACCGGCGTGCACGGCGAGCCGCCCGCCGGGGGCGAGCGCACGCAGGGCGAGGCCGTAGAACTCCTGGGAGTACAGCTTGCTGCTCGCGGTGACATCGGGGTCGGGCAGGTCCGTGAGCACGACGTCGTACACCGCCTTGGGCGCCCCGCGCAGCCAGTGGAAGGCGTCCGCGGTGACGACATGGACGCGGGGGTCGTCGTAGACGTGGGCGTTGAGGCGGGAGAGGCCGGGGTCGGTGCGGGCGAGGCGGACCAGGCCGGCGTCGAGTTCGACGACGTCGACGCGGCGCACGCCGGGGTGGGTGAGGGCCTCGCGGGCGGCGAGGCCGTCCCCGCCGCCGAGGACGAGCACGCGCGCGTGGCGGCCGTGCATCGCGGGGTGGACGAGGGCCTCGTGATAGCGGCGCTCGTCGCCGCCGACCCGGAGCCGGCCGTCGAGGTAGAGGTCGAGGGGGCGGCCGTGGCGGCCGCCGGTGAGGACGACCTCCTGGACGCCGGTCCGCAGGGCGACCCGTACGTCACCGCCGTAGACCGCCTGGCGCGCGGCCCGCTCGAAGTCGTCGGCGAGGACGGCGGCGGAGCCGAGGACGACGATCACGGTGACGCCGGCGACCGGCAGCAGCCAGCGGGCGCGGCGGCCGAGGTCGCGGCGGAACAGGCCGAGCACCAGGGCGCCCCCGGCGATGACGTTGACCGCGCCGGTCAGCAGGGAGCTGGTCAGCTGGCCGCAGAACGGCAGCAGCAGGAAGGGGAAGGCGAGGCCGCCGACGAGCCCGCCGACGTAGTCCGCGGCGAACAGGTCGGCGACGGCGCCGCCCGCGTCCTGGCGGCGGACGCGCTGGATGAGCTCCATGAGGAGGGGCACCTCGGCGCCGATGAGCAGCCCGATGGCGAGGGAGAAGGCGACCAGCAGGATGCGCGGGCCGTCGGCCCACAGACCGCCCCAGTCGCCCGTCCAGGCGAACACCGCGTACAGGACCATCGCGCTGCATCCGCCGACCAGCGCGAGGGCCACCTCCAGGGCGCCGAAGCCGGCCGCGGCGAACCGGCGCAGCCGTTTGGCCGCGAGGGAGCCGATGCCCATCGCGAAGACCATCACGGACAGCACCACGGAGGCCTGGGTGACCGAGTCGCCCATCAGGTAGGAGGCGAGGGCGACCAGTTCCAGCTCGTACACGAGACCGCAGGCCGCGCAGACGAACACGCACGCGAGGACCAGGAACCGCCCGACGTCCGGCCGGACGGGCAGCCGCGCGGGGCCGCGCCAGGGCGGTGGGGCGCCGGGCGGGGCCGGTGCGTGCGGTTCGATCACGGTGCGACGTTACGTCACGGGCCGGAGACGCAACGTCACCCACACGTGTGGAAGTCGTGCCTCAAACCTCACGTCCCGGCCGGGCTCCTCAGGCTCCCCGAAGGGCTGTCCCGGTCGGCGCCCGCCCGCACCCCGACCCGGGTCCGCGTCGCCACCAACTGCCCGTCCTGCGGGTACGCGTGCCAGGTGCGCCAGTGGACGTGGCCCTCGTGGCGCTGGGCGAGGAGGGCGGTGAAGGCGTGCGGGCTGCCCGGGAAGACACCGGCCAGGCCGTGGGGGTGGTCGGCGACCAGGGCGAGGAGTTCCTGGGCGCGGCCGGCGAACTGACCTGGCGTCAGCACCTCGACGCGGGCGGCGAATTCGTACTCCCAGTCGCCCACGCGTTTGGCCACTCCGAGGGGGAGCGGGGTGCTGCTGCCGGGGAGGCAGGCCACCGTCTCCGAACAACAGCCCTGCTCCTCCTCCAGCAGCACCTGGTGCGATGCGCCCAGCAGTCTCAACTGGAGCTTGGCGCCGGACAGTTCGAGGTCGAGCGTGGCGAGGGCGGGCAGCGGTTCACGCCCCAGGGCCCAGGCGAGATCGGCCGCGCGCGTGTCGGTGTAGGAGGTGTTCAGGGTCGTGAGCATGGATCGGCTCCGCGAAGACGCGAGGAGGGAGAGATCGGCCCCGGCCGGCCAGGTCCGGGAAGGACGTCCACGGGGGGACGTCCGCACGGGACGTCCGTAGGGGTCCGAGGGGCTGCGTTGGTGATTTAGAGGGAATCATGAACGGTGGCGACGCCACAGCGTTTTTACCCAACTTCGTGGGGTTTCCATCCCTCAGGGGGCTCCACAGCTCAATTGTTCAACCACAACGGGCCCGAAAACCCGGAAAACATGGTGCGACCGCGGGGCGCCCTGGTCAGGGGCAGGCCCCGCGGTCCGGATGCGGCTCCCCCTCGGGGAGCTCAGCTGCCCCGTGTCAGCTGCCTCCACCGCATCCGCCGCCTCCTCCGCCGCACCCGCCGCCGCCCCCGCCGCAGGACGACCCGCCGCCGCACGACGAACCGCCACCGCAGGAGTGGCCCGAGTGGCCGCCGGAGTCACCCGAGTGGCCGTGGTGGCCCGAGTGGCCGCCGGACGACGAGCCGCTGTCGCTGCCGAACACCCACCAGCTCGCGGCGGCCGTGTCGGCGCCGCTGCCCGAGCCGCTGCCTGACCTGCCGCCGTGGTGGCCGCGGCCCGCCGAGCCGCGGTACGACGGCACCGGACGGCCGTAGGTGTGCCTGAGGCTCCTGCGGCGCGCGCTGACGACGAGCACCGTCACGAAGAGCACGGCGATCACCGCCAGGATGATGCCCACGATCATGGCGTCACCCTCCTTCCGAATCCCCCGAAGCGGCCCCCCGTGGGCGCCTCGCGCAGCGCCCGAGCGCTTGCGTGAACGGGGGATGCCCGCCCGTCTCACCTGCCAAAGCACACTTGAGGAAGTCCAGAGCTTCGGCGCAGGATGACCGGCATGACCTCCAGCTCACGCCCCTTCCTCAACCGCCGTCTCGCCGAGTTCGGGACGACGATCTTCGCCGAGATGTCCGCCCTGGCGGTGGCGACCGGGTCCATCAACCTCGGGCAGGGCTTCCCCGACCAGGACGGCCCCGAGGAGGTCCGTGAGGCGGCGGTGCGGGCGCTGCGGGACGGGCGCGGCAACCAGTACCCGCCGGGCCCGGGCGTCCCCGAGCTGCGCACGGCGATCGCCCTGCACCAGGCACGCCGCTACGGGCTGTCCTACGACCCCGACACCGAGGTCCTGGTCACCGCGGGCGCCACGGAGGCCATCGCGGCCACCCTGCTGGCCCTGCTGGAGCCGGGCGACGAGGTGGTGGCCCTGGAGCCGTACTACGACTCCTACGCCGCCTGCATCGCCATGGCGGGCGCCTCGCGCGTACCGGTCACGCTGCGCCCGGACCCCGAGCGGGCCCGGTTCCGCCTGGACCTGGACGAGCTGCGCGACGCGGTCACGGACCGCACCCGGCTGCTGCTGATCAACACCCCGCACAACCCGACCGGCACGGTCCTCACCCGCGAGGAGCTGACCGCGATCGCCGAGCTGGCGGTGGAGCGGGACCTGCTGGTCGTCACGGACGAGGTGTACGAGCACCTGGTGTTCGACGGGGCGGAGCACATCCCGCTGGCCGGCCTGCCCGGGATGCGCGAGCGCACGGTGACGATCGGCTCGGCCGGCAAGACGTTCTCGTTCACGGGCTGGAAGGTCGGCTGGGTCACCGCGGCCCCCGGCCTGGTCACGGCGGTGCGCTCGGCGAAGCAGTTCCTGACGTACGTGTCGTCGGGACCGTTCCAGTACGCGGTCGCCGAGGCCCTGGCCCTCCCGGACAGCTACTTCGACGGCTTCCGCGCGGACATGCTGGCCAAGCGCGACCTGCTGGCGACGGGGCTGGCGGAGGCGGGCTTCTCGGTGTTCCGCCCGGCCGGCACCTACTTCGTCACCACCGACATCCGCCCCCTCGGCGAGAGCGACGGCTTCGCCTTCTGCCGCGCCCTGCCGGAGCGGGCGGGCGTGGTCGCCATCCCCAACGCCGTCTTCTACGACCACCGCGAGGCGGGCGCCCCGTTCGTGCGGTTCGCGTTCTGCAAGCAGGTGGGGGTGCTGGAGGAGGCGGTGACCCGGCTGAAGGGGCTCGCGGGCTGAAAACGGCAGACGGGGCCGCGTCCACAGCCTGTGGACGGGGCCCCGCCATGACGGACGGGCCGGTCGGGGGACCTACGCGTCGTCGCCCTCCTCGGGCTCGCCGTCCGTGCCGTCGACGTCCTTCTCCAGGCCCAGCTGCTCCACCAGCCACTTGTCGAACTCGATGGCGGCGCGCACCCAGCTCACCGTGGAGGAGACGAACAGCTCGATGTTCACCCCGGCGCCGATCAGCAGCTGCGCCTCGCCGATGAGGCGGACGGTGCCGTCGTCGTGGGTGTGCGTGTAGACCTTGGGCCACAGGGTGCGCCGGTTCCAGTCGTCGATCGCCTCCAGCAGCGGCTGCTTGTCGTCGATCTGGTGGGGCCGGTCGTAGAACGTCCGCACCGAGTAGACCGCCTGGTCACCCTCGCCGCGGAACATGAAGTACGTACGGAACTCCTCCCACGGCGCCGCGAGGTCACCCTCGTCGTCGACGACGTACTTCAGCTCCATCTGGTCGAGGAGCTGCTTCACGAGGTCCTGATCCGGGACTACGGGGCCCGCCGGTCCCTGGGGCTGCGGCTCGGGCTGCTGGCCCCCGAAGTTCGGAATCGAGGACGGGTCGATGCTCACCGAAATTTCCCTTCGTACGGATCCCGCCATCCTCCCCCATCCGGGGAGGGGGGTGGCAAGCCCCGCCCCCCAGGGTTCACCTCCGCTTGGCGCAATTCCGCTGAGAGCGTTCGCCCCGCCGGGGCACTACAGCGTCTTGCCCGTCGACGGCCCCGGCTTCGGGCCGACGATCAGGCCCTCGCCGAAGGTGTCCACGCGCACCGTGTCACCGTCCTTGACCTCGCCGGAGAGGATCTCCCGGGCGAGGCGGTCGCCGATGGCCGTCTGGACCAGGCGGCGCAGCGGGCGGGCGCCGTAGGCCGGGTCGTTGCCCTCGTCGGCGAGCCAGGCGAGGGCCGCGTCGGTGACCTCCAGGGTGAGGCGGCGCTCGGCGAGGCGGCGGGCGAGGCGGTCGATCTGGAGGCGGGCGATCCGGCCCAGCTCGTCCTTGGACAGGGCCGAGAAGACGACCAGGTCGTCGAGGCGGTTGAGGAACTCCGGCTTGAAGGACGCCCGGACCACCTCCAGGACCTGCTGCTTCTTCTCCGCCTCCGTGGAGACCGGGTCGACCAGGTACTGGCTGCCCAGGTTCGAGGTCAGCACGAGGATCGCGTTGCGGAAGTCGACGGTGCGGCCCTGGCCGTCGGTGAGGCGGCCGTCGTCGAGGACCTGGAGCAGGACGTCGAAGACCTCGGGGTGGGCCTTCTCCACCTCGTCCAGGAGGACCACGCTGTACGGGCGGCGGCGGACCGCCTCGGTGAGCTGGCCGCCCTCCTCGTAGCCGACGTAGCCGGGGGGCGCGCCGACGAGCCGGGCGACGCTGTGCTTCTCGCCGTACTCCGACATGTCGATGCGGATCATGGCCCGCTCGTCGTCGAAGAGGAAGTCGGCGAGCGCCTTGGCCAGCTCGGTCTTGCCGACGCCGGTGGGGCCGAGGAAGAGGAAGGAGCCGGTCGGGCGGTCGGGGTCGGCGATGCCCGCGCGGGAGCGCCGTACGGCGTCCGAGACGGCCTGGACGGCCTCCGACTGGCCGATCAGCCGGCGGCCCAGCTCGGCCTCCATGCGGAGCAGCTTCTGCGTCTCGCCCTCCAGGAGGCGGCCCGCCGGGATGCCGGTCCAGGCGGCGACGACGTCGGCGATGTCGTCGGAGCCGACCTCCTCCTTGACCATGGTGCCCTTGGCGGCCACCTCCTCGGCCTCGGTGGCGGCCTCCAGGTCGCGCTCCAGGGCCGGGATCTCCCCGTACAGCAGCTTGCCGGCGGTGTCGAAGTCGGCCTCGCGCTGGGCGCGCTCGGCCTGGCCACGCAGTTCGTCGAGCTTCTCCTTCAGCTCGCCGACCCGGTTGAGGGACTGCTTCTCCTTCTCCCAGCGGGCGGTCAGGCCGCGCAGCTCCTCCTCCTTGTCGGCGAGGTCGCGGCGCAGTTTCTCCAGGCGTTCGCGGGAGGCGGCGTCGGTCTCCTTGCCGATGGCCAGCTCCTCCATCTTGAGCCGGTCCACGGACCGCTGGAGCTCGTCGATCTCGACGGGCGAGGAGTCGATCTCCATCCGGAGGCGGGAGGCGGCCTCGTCGACGAGGTCGATGGCCTTGTCGGGCAGGAAGCGGGAGGTGATGTACCGGTCGGAGAGGGTCGCGGCCGCGACGAGGGCGCTGTCGGCGATCTGGACCTTGTGGTGGGCCTCGTAGCGGCCCTTCAGACCGCGCAGGATGGCGATGGTGTCCTCGACCGTGGGCTCCGCGACCAGGACCTGCTGGAAGCGGCGCTCCAGGGCGGGGTCCTTCTCGATCCGCTCGCGGTACTCGTCGAGCGTGGTCGCGCCGACCATGCGCAGCTCACCGCGGGCCAGCATCGGCTTGAGCATGTTGCCGGCGTCCATCGCGGAGTCGCCGCCGGCGCCCGCGCCGACGACGGTGTGCAGCTCGTCGATGAAGGTGATGATCTGGCCGTCGCTCTCCTTGATCTCGGCGAGGACGGTCTTCAGGCGCTCCTCGAACTCACCCCGGTACTTGGCGCCGGCGACCATGGCGCCGAGGTCGAGGGAGACGAGCCGCTTGTCCTTCAGCGACTCCGGTACGTCGCCCTTGACGATGCGCTGGGCGAGGCCCTCGACGACGGCGGTCTTGCCGACGCCGGGCTCGCCGATGAGGACGGGGTTGTTCTTGGTGCGGCGGGAGAGGACCTGTACGACGCGGCGGATCTCCTGGTCCCGGCCGATGACCGGGTCGAGCTTGCCGTCGCGGGCGGCGGCGGTGAAGTCGGTGCCGAACTTCTCCAGGGCCTTGTACTGGCCCTCGGGGTCGGCGGTGGTGACCCGGCGGCCGCCGCGGGCCTTGCGGAAGGCGTCCTGGAGCCGGTCCGGTCCCGCGCCGTGCCGGCCGAGCACGTCGGCGGCCTGGCCGCCCTTCGCGGCGGTGCCGATCAGCAGGTGCTCGGTGGAGAGGAACTCGTCGCCCAGCTCCTTCGCCCGCGCCTGGGCGTCGGCGATCACGGCGAGCAGCTCACGGTTGGGCTGCGGGGGCGCCACGGTGGAGCCGGTCACGCTGGGCAGACCGGCGAGCACATGCTCGGCGCCCGCGCGGACGGCGGCCTGGTCGGCGCCGACGGCGGCGAGAAGATCGACGATGTTCTCGTTGTCCTGCCCCTGGAGCAGCGCAAGCAGCAGGTGGGCAGGGGTGAGGTCGGGGTGTCCCCCCGACACGGCACGGTTACTGGCCGCGTTGATCGCGTCCCGGCTCCGGTTGGTCAGCTCGGCGTCCACGTTCGCAGTCTCCTCCTTGCGTCAGCCGTCTCCCTTGTCTGACTGCTCCAGCGTACACAAAGTTGAGTCTATTCCGCTCAAGGTCGGGGCAGGGCTTCGCCCGCGTGCGGCGACGGCAGGAAACGGCGGAACGACCGGCCGGGGCTGATCCAAACCCGGCATCCGCACCGTGCGGCGTTTTCCGGCCACGGCACAAGGGCTCCGGAACACGTCGATACGGGGAAATGTCCCCACAAAACTGCAGCGGCGTCACCGTGTTCAGGTCACGGTGACGCCGCTGCGGGGGGAAGCACCTGAGGCGATCTGTTACGACGGGGGAATCGCGTCAGGCACTGCGGGGGGTGGCTGAGATGGTGTGCGGAGCGGCCTGGGGAGCCGGTTCCGACAACTGGTGGTCACGCCGATCCAGGTTCACGAAAATCATTCCGTACCGGATCGCGCACCGTACGGGCTGCGGCGCCCCCCGGGGCCGCCGCAGGCACCGATAGGCCCGGACGTCGTCCTCCTCGTCACGCGTGACGACCACCGGTTCTCCGAACACGGTCACCATCAACGAGTCACCACTGTGGGGGATGGCGGTGACCAGGTCGATGAAGTGCCAGCCGGAGCGGTAGGCGGTGGCCATCTCGCGGCGGAAGGAGCGGTCGTCGGGTGGTGTGGTCATCTCGATCAGTCCCACCGGCTGTCAAGCGGGCCGACCGACGTGTCGTCCACCTCGGCCGCGGAGACCACGGCCTGGGCACCACCCGTCTTGTGCGTGTCACTCTTCGCATCGGAGAGGCCGACCAGGGTTCCGGCAGCCACGGCGACGGAGAAGGCGGCGACAAGCACCGAGCGAAGCAATCTCTTACTCATAGTCGGCTTCGTCCTCACTTGAAGGTCCCCACATTCCCCCGTCGAGTAAGACGATGGCTCATTCGGGCACGTCATGGCCACACGATCGGTGCATCATGTTCCTGCACGTTCAGGACCCTGGGGGGTGGAGATTTGGTAACAAATGGGACTAACGCGACACATCCCCATGCGGTGACCGAACTGTGTGAGGAGGGAAACCGCCTCTACGCGAACGCCCTGCGCACCGGTCGCATCCTGCGGGCGGATGTCGAGCCCGCTCCCTGCCTGATGGAGTTCGCCCTGCTCCACCCCGACCCTGACGACGCGAGCTGGCTGCGTCCGGTTGCACCCTCCATCGCCCTGGCCCAGCGGCTGCACCCCATCGAGCGGGAGATCACCGAGAACCGCCGCCTGTCCATCGCGCTCACCGAGGTCTTCGAACCCTTCATGGCCCTCAGCGCCCAGGAGACCGCGCCCACCCACTCGATCACCGTGCTGGAGGGCCTCGACCGCATCAACGCCGCGCTGGACCTCGCGACCGTCCAGTGCCAGACCGAGATGCGCACCGTCCAGCCCGGCGGCCGCCGCAGCCCCGAGAACCGCCTCATGGAGGCCCTCGAACGCGACAAGCCGCTCATCGAGCGCGGGGTCCGCATCCGCACCCTGTACCAGCACACGGCCCGGTACAGCCCCGACCGGCTGGCCTACGTGGACCAGTTCACCAACGGGAAGGTGGAGTACCGCACCATCGACGAACTGGTGGAGCGGCTCATCGTCTGCGACGAGACCGTGGCGTTCATCCCCATCCGGGACGACCGTCAGGTCGCCCTGGAACTCCGCCACCCGGGCCTGGTCGCCTACCTGATCAAAGTGTTCGAGTTCATGTGGAACCGGGCCGTGCCGCTCAGCGCCGGCGCGCCCTACGAGACCGCCGCCGACGGCCTCACCGACATCCAGCACTCCATCGCCAAACTCCTCGTCGAGGGTCACGTCGACGAGGCCATCGCCCGCCGGCTGGGGATGAACGTCCGCACCTGCCGCGCCCACATCGCCAAGCTCGCCACCGCCCTGGGCAGCGGCAGCCGGGCTCAACTCGGCTACCTCATCGCGCAGTCCGGGATCCTGGACCGGGACCAGTGAGCTGACGGCGGCCGAGGGGAAACGGGTGACGAGCAAAGTGCACCGCCATGACGCGGAAGAACTGTGCGAGGCCGGGCTCACGTTCTACGCGCGTGCCCTGCGGGAGGGCCGGGTCCCGCACACCGAGACCGAGGACCTGCCCTGTCTGCTGGTCGGCGGCCTGCTGCGGCCGGTCGCCGACGCTCCGGACCTGCTGGAACCGGTCGCCCCGGCCGTCGCCCTGCACCGGAGGCTGCGCGCCCTGGCGGAACGCGTCGCGGACGAACGCCGGCTCGGCGCCCGGCTGGCCGAGACCTTCGAGCCGTTCCTGCGGCTCCGCCGGGACGGCTCGGCCGACCCGAGGCCGCCGTCCGTCGGCGTCCTGAGCGGCATGGCCGCCATCAACGACGCCATCACCTCCGCCATGACCGACACGCACCAGCAGATCCTGTGCATCCAGCCCTACGACACCCACGTCGGCAAGCCCCCGACGGAACACATCGTGCCGATGGCCCGCGACCAGGCGTTCCTCGACCGCGGCGGACGGATGCGCACCCTCTACCAGCACACGCTGCGCTACGCGCCGACCGTCGTGGCCCGCTACGAGAAGCTGAGGGGCGACGTCGAGGCCCGCACCCTGGACGAGGTCACCGACCGGCTCATCCTGCTCGACCGCACGGTCGCCTTCGTCCCCGCCAGCAAGGACCGCACCCTCGCCCTGGAGATCCGCCACCCCGCGCTGATCGCCTACCTGGCCACCACCTTCGAACAGCTGTGGCGGCTGGCCGTGCCCCTGAAACCCCTGGGCACCGTCCAGCGGCCCACCCCCGACGGTGTCACCCCCCGGCAGCGCGCCATCGCCACCCTCCTCGTCGAGGGCCACACCGACACCGTGATCGCCGACCGCCTCGGCATGAACGTCCGCACCGCCCGCGTCCACATCGCCAAACTCGCCGCCGGCCTCGGCAGCGAGAGCCGCGCCCAGCTCGGCTACCTCATCGCACGCTCAGGAATCCTCGACCAGGAAAGAGACCCGACGTGAACGCGCCGCCGCATTCCCCCCACGGCGTGGCAGAACTCTGTGCCCAGGGCAGCCGCCTCTACGAACGGGCCCTGCGCGAGGGCCACCTCACCACCGGCGACGCCGAGACCGCCCCCTGTCTGCTCGACCTGGGTCTCCTCCATCCGGCCGTCGACGATCTGCGCCGGCTGGAACCCGTCGCCCCCGCCGTCGCCCTGCACCGCAGGCTGAACGCCTCCGCGGCCCGGATCGCCGAGGAACGGCGCCACGAGGAGCGGCTGGTCACGCTCTTCGAACCCCTCATGCGGCTCGCCGGCAGCCACACCGCCCCCGCGGAGTCCGCCTCCCTGCGCATCCTCAGCGGCAACGAGCAGATCAACGAGGCCATCAGCGAGGCCATGGACGAGATGCGCGAGGAACTGCTCTGCATCCAGCCGCGGACCGGCCTCGACACCGAACGGGCCGCCGCCGCCATGGAGATCGCCCGCCGCCGCGACCAGGCCGTGCTCGACCGCGGCTGCCGGATCCGCACCCTCTACCAGCACACCACCCGGCACATCCACGTCATCATCGGCCACTACGAGCTGCTGAGCGGCGACGCCGAGGCGCGCGGCCTCGACGAGGTCACCGACCGCCTGCTCGTCGTCGACCGCACCGCGGCGTTCCTCCCCGCCAACGAGGACGGCACCCTCGCCCTGGAGATCCGCCAGCCCGCCCTGATCGCCTTCCTGGCCACGGCGTTCGACCGCCTCTGGCGGCTGGCCACCCCGATGTACCCCCAGGCCGTGCAGCGCCCCTCGCTCAACGGGGTGACCCCCCGTCAGCGGGCCATCGCCACCCTCCTCGTCGAGGGCCACACCGACTCCGTGATCGCCGCCCGCCTCGGCATGAACATCCGCACCGCCCGCGTCCACATCGCCAAACTCGCCGCCGGCCTCGGCAGCGAGAGCCGCGCCCAGCTCGGCTACCTCATCGGGCGGTCGGGGATCCTCGACCAGGAAGGGCATCCGGAAGCGCCCCGGTGACCCCGGCCCCGGCCCCGGGCCCCGGCCCGGAGACCTGCCCCGGCACGGCACCCGGCACCGCACCCGGCACCCCGCTCTCCACCGGGGCGAGGGGCCCGCTCGGCTCCACCGGCCCGTCCAGTCCCACCTGCGCGATCCGCACCCCCAACTGGGTCCGGCTCGCCGCGCCCAGCGTCTCCGAGAGCCGGGCGATATGGGCCCGGCAGGTACGGACGCTGATCCCGAGCCGCTCGGCGATCACCGCGTCCTGGTGCCCCTCCGCCAGCAGCGCGGCGATCGACTGCTCGCGGTGCGAGACGCCCTCCACCCGGGTCTCCGGAAGCTGCGCGCCCAGCGGGATCGCCAGCCGCCACAGCCGCTCGAAGACCGTCACCAGATAGGCCACCAGCGCCGGATGGCGCAGCTCCAGCGCCATCGTGCGGTCGGCGTTCGCCGGGATGAAGGCCACCTTGCGGTCGAACAGGATCAGCCGGTCGACGACCTCGTCCAGGGTCCGGGCCTCCACCGCGTCACCCATCAGCTCCAGGTAGTTCAGCAGGCCCTGGCCGTGCCGGGCCACATGGTTGTACAGGTCGCGCATCCGCACGCCCCGGCCGCGCAGCTCCAGCGCCCGGTGCAGACCCTCCGACAGTTCGTGCTCGCGCCGGATCCCGCCCGGCTGCACCGTCAGCACCTCGGTCGTGCACGCCTCGGTCGCCTGGTCCAGCGCCGCCTGGATGCGCGAGGGGCCGTCCAGGACCCGGATCGCCGCGCCCTCCTGGGCCCGCGCGCCCGGCGTGGGGCCGCCGAGACCGGAGTACCACTCGAAGGCGGCGACGGCCGAGCCCATCCGCCGCTCACTGGCGCTCACCTCGTCGTGCAGCCCGCGCAACAGCCGGGTCATGACCTCCTGCGGGGAGGTCGGCACCAGCCACTCCATGTCGTCGGGATCGGGGTGCAGCAGGGCCAGCTCCAGCAGACACGGAACCTGCTCGGCGTCGCAGCGCTGCACGCGTCCGCGCCGTACGGCCCGGGAATACACGCGATCCCCGGCCTCGCACAGTCGGTCAGCACCGTGAGGATGCTCCTCCGTCCCGTGCCCGGCCATCGCCCATCCCACCCCCGCCTGACACCTCTCTGACGCGCCTTCCGGGACGCCACTATGCGCGGCGCGGACCCGCTCCGCAACACGGCTCCCCCGGCCACGGCAGCGGAAAACCCCTCATATACCCGGGTTTCTCCCGGCCTCCGCCCCTCGCACTGCAACAAGCTGATGGTGGCGCGGGCCGCAGGAGGCGGGCATCGTTGAATCCACTTCCCCCCGGGTGCTTCCCACCCGGGTCGGTCCGGCCGGACGACGGGGGAGCCCGGCCGGACCCGGGGAACCCCTTTGCGGAGGCGTGCGTTCCCGGAAACGACCGGGTGATCGCCCTGTTACGTCCCGCACTTAACGTCGGGCCATGGCGGACATATTTGACGCGTACGCGTTGGCCGACGCGTGGGACGAGATGTTCGAACGGCCGGGTGAGGTCAGGACCGCCTACGAGCCGGTACTGGCGGCGCTCCAGCCGATCGAACCAGGTGAACTGCGCTTCCGGGCGGACCAGATGGCCCGTGCGTTCACCGATCGCGGCGTGACCTACGCCTTCGCGGGCGAGGAGCGGCCCTGGCCGCTGGACCTCGTGCCGAGGATCCTCGACGCACTCGAGTGGGATTTCATACAACGCGGGGTCGGGCAGCGGGTCAGGGCCCTGGAGGCCTACCTCGCCGACGCCTACGGGCCCTGCCGGGCCTTCGAGGACGGTGTCGTCCCCTGGCGTCTGCTGCTGACCTCCCCGCACTTCCACCGCGCGGCCCACGGCGTGGAGCCCCCCAACGGGGTCCGCATCCATGTCGCGGGCATCGACCTGGTGCGCGACGAGGCCGGCGACTTCCGGGTCCTCGAGGACAATGTGCGGGTGCCCAGCGGGGTGTCGTACGTCATCGAGAACCGGCGGGCGATGACCCGGGTGTTCCCCTCGCTCTTCGACGGACAGCACGTCGTGCCCGTCGACGGCTACCCGGCGCGGCTGCTGGCCGCGCTGCGGGCCGCCGCGCCCGACCGGACCACCGACCCCCGGGTCGTGGTCCTCACCCCGGGCCCCAGCAACGCCGCGTACTTCGAGCACGCGCTGCTGGCGCGGCTGATGGGCGTGCAGCTGGTGGAGGGACACGACCTGGTCTGCCGCAACAACCGGGTGTGGATGCGCACCACCCGGGGCGAGGTGCCCGTCCACGTGGTCTACCGGCGGCTCGACGACGACTTCCTCGACCCGCTCCACTTCCGCCCCGACTCGGTGATCGGCTGCCCGGGCATCCTGAGCGCGGCCACCGCCGGGAACGTCACCCTCGCCAACGCGGTCGGCAACGGCGTCGCCGACGACAAGCTGCTCTACACGTACGTCCCGGACCTGATCCGGTACTACCTCGGCGAGGAACCGATCCTCCCCAACGTCGAGTCGTACCGGCCCGACGAACCGGGCCAGCTGGAGGCCGTCCTCGACCAGATCGACCGGCTCGTCGTCAAACCGGTCGACGGCGCGGGCGGGCAGGGCATCGTCATCGGCCCGAAGGCCGACGCGAAGACCCTGGAGCGGACCCGCAGGGCGGTCGCCGCCGACCCGCGCGGGTTCATCGCCCAGCGGCCCGTCGCCCTGTCCACCTCCCCCACCCTCGCGGGCGAACGCATGGCCCCCCGCCACATCGACCTGCGCCCGTTCGCGGTCAACGACGGCGACGAGGTCTGGGTGCTGCCCGGCGGGCTGACCCGGGTCGCCCTCCAGGAGGGCAACCTGATCGTCAACTCCAGCCAGGGCGGCGGCTCCAAGGACACCTGGGTGCTCGCCGAAGGGCCCGTAGACGGCCCCTCGCCCGGCGCCGGGGACGGCACGCTCCCGTCCGTCGTCCCCCGCCAGCTCGGCCCCGACGGGACCCCCACCCTCGTACCGGAAGGGGCGCAGCAGCAGTGAACGACGTGATCCTCTCCCGCATCGCGGAGGCACTGACCTGGACCGGCCGCTATGTCGAACGGGCCGACGCCACCGCGCGGATCCTCGACGCCTACCTCCACCGCATGCTGGAGGACCCCTGGCGCGACGAGGACCTGGCCTGCCGGTCGCTGTACGCGATCCTCGGCATGGACGCGGGCCACGCACCGGTCGACATGCAGCAGGTCCTCGACCAGCTGGCGTTCGACGCCCGCTCGACCGGCTCGATCGAGGGCGCCCTGGGCGCCGCCCGGCTCAACGCCCGCAGCGCCCGTGAGGCCGTCTCCTCGGCCATGTGGGAGTGCCTGAACGCCACCTGGCACGCCCTCGCCGACCAGCGGCGCGCCGCCCGCCGCACGGGCCCGTACGGCTATCTGGAACTCGTCCGCAGCCGCGCCGCGCTCTTCTTCGGCCTGGCCGACTCCACGATGAGCCGGGACGACTCCTGGCGGTTCGTCGTCCTGGGCCGGAGCCTGGAGCGGGTGGACATGACCGTACGGCTGCTGTCGGTGCGCGTCCTGGACGCCGCGCACGCGCCGGACTGGCCGACGCTGCTGAGCGCGTCCGGCGCCGACGAGGCGTTCGCACGGGTCCGCGGCGGCTTCGGGGACACCGCGCGCGTGGCCGAGTTCCTGCTGCTCGACCGGGACTTCCCGCGCTCGGCGCTGCACGCGCTGACCACGGCGGAGGAGTGTCTGTCCGCCCTCGGCCGGCCCCGCCAGGATCCGGCACGCCGGCCCATCGGCGGGCTGCGCACCCGCCTGGAGTACCTCGACACCGAGGGCCTGGAGGAGCAGCTGCCGCTGCTCCTGCGGGATCTCCAGACCGCCTGCATGGCCTCGGCGGAGGCGGTCGCCGAGCGGTTCTTCCCGTACCAGGGGCCCGTCGTATGGGCCCAGGAAGGAGTGTGAGCATGGCCCGCAGGCTCCGCATCGAGCACACGACCCGCGTCTCCTACGCGCAGGCCGCGGTCTCCTCGCACAACGAGGTCCGGATGACCCCCCTGACGCTGCCCGGGCAGACCACGCTGGATTCCCGGGTGACCATCCGTCCGGCGGCCTCCACCTGGTCGTACTGGGACTACTGGGGCACGCAGGTCACCGCCTTCGAGCTGATGGACCCGCACGCCGATCTCACGATCACGGCCTCCAGCCTGGTCGAGACGGCCCCGCCGGAGGAGCTGCCCCCGGCGCCCGGCTGGCCGGAGATCGCCGGCCGGGTGGCCGGTTCCCGGCTGCTGGAGTTCGCCGCCCCGACGGTCCGTACGACGGTCCCGCCGAAGCTGGTGAAGAAGGCCCGCAGGGCCGCGGCGGGCCTGGACCCGCACGCGACCGCGGTGACGGTCTCCGCCCTGGTGGCCGACCGGGTCGCGTACCTCCCCGGCACCACGGGGGTGAACACCTCGGCGGCGGAGGCCTGGGAGCAGGGCGCGGGCGTCTGCCAGGACATCGCGCATGTGTCGATCGCGCTGCTGCGCGGCCTCGGACTGCCCGCCCGGTACGTCTCGGGCTATCTCCACCCCGAGCGGGAGGCGGAGCTGCACCGTCCGGTGGCCGGGCAGAGCCATGCCTGGATCGAGTACTGGGCGGGCGACTGGTACGGCTACGACCCGACCAACCGGACCCGCGCGGACGAGTCCCACGTGGTGGTCGGCCGGGGCCGCGACTACGACGACGTCACCCCGCACAAGGGGGTCTACCGGGGGGTGGCCGGCGGCCCGCCGGAGGTGACGGTGGAGTTCACCCGGGTGGGGTGACGGCCCGCGGGGGCGCGAGCCCCCGCGGCTACTTCAGGTTGATGGCGGCGCAGGCCGCCTTGTACTGCGCGGTGCAGATGTCGGAGACCTTGTAGATGCCGTCCGCGATGACGGTCGACTTGATGTTGCTCTTGGTGAGCGCGACCACGGTGACCAGCTTGGCCGGGATGGCCTTGTTGGTGGGGCTGTCGACCTTGTCGCGGGTGAGCGCCTCGAACTGGAGCTCACGGCCCTGGACCTTGGCGACGGCCGCCTCGGCCGCGGCCTCGGCCTCACCGGCGTACGGCTTGTAGACGGTCATGTACTGCTCGCCGCTGACGATCCGCTGGACGGCCGGCAGCTCGGCGTCCTGGCCGGTGATCGGGGGCAGGTTGCTGCCGCTGACGCCCGCGGCCTCCAGGGCCTTGATGATGCCGCCGGCCATGGCGTCGTTGGCGGAGTAGACGGCCGCGATGTTGTTCTTGCCGATCTTCTCGATCGCCTTGGTCATGCTGGCCTGGGCGATCTCCGGCTTCCAGCCGGCGGTGTCGTAGGTCGCGGCGATGGTCACCCGGCCGTTGAGCTCGTCCATCGCCCCGTTCTTGAACTGGGCGGCGTTCGGGTCGGTGGGCGAGCCGTTGATCATGACGATCTGGTCGGAGGTGTCGGCCGAGCCGAGCGCCTCGGTGATGGCGCGGCCCTGCACCTCGCCGACGAGTTCGTTGTCGAAGGAGACGTACGCGTCGATGGGGCCCTCGGCGAGCCGGTCGTAGGCGATGACCGGGATGTTCGCCTCCTTGGCCTTCTTCACCATGGGAGCGATCTTCTTGGAGTCGACGGCGTCGAGCAGGATGCAGTCGACCTTCTCGTCGATCATCTTCTGCATCTGGGCGTTCTGCTTGCTGACGCTGGATCCCGCGTTGGCGTACTGGGTCTTGCCCTTGTTGCTGGTGAGGGAGGCGATCTTCTGCTTGATGATCGGGTAGTCGAACTCCGCGTACCGGGTGTTCGTCGTCTCCGGCATCAGCACGCCGACGGTGATGTCGTTCGTGCGGGTCGGTGTCGCTGAGCTGCTGTCCTCCGAGGCCCCCAGCATCCCGCATCCCGCGAGCGAGAGGGACATCGTGGAGGCGACCACAGCTATGGCGATACGACGCATGGAGGGGCTCACTTCAGGTGCGTTCCGGTACCTGGGTGCGACATGTTGACCCAGTTGTCTCAAAAGCCAACGCGGCGGCTGCCACCGGAGTCAAGCCGAACTACTTAACGAAGTAACAACATCACCCTCCGCTTAGCGGGTGAAGACGCATGGAGACGGAGCGAAGAGGGTACGGACCTCCCTTTACGCTCTCTCCCCAAGCCGGCTCCATGCGCCGGCAAAGAGCCGTACAACCAAGGCCAGTTCTCGCGAGTCGTGATCACGACAGGCGGTTCCCGTACCCGCCTGCCCTTCCCGACCAGAGGATCGAATGAAGCCAGCCAGACTCGCGACGGCCGTGGTGCTCACCACGACCGGCGGTCTCCTCACCACCCTCGCCACGACGCCCGCTTCGGCCGCGACGAGCTGCACCTCCCCGGTGTACAAGCGTCAATTCTTCGCGAACACCACCTTTTCGGGCACTCCGAAGAAGACGGACTGCGACACGGCGGTCGGCGAGAACTGGGGCACGAGGGCCCCCGCCACCGGCCTTCCCACGAACAACTTCGGCGTGCGCTGGACGGTGACCCGCGACTTCGGCTCCGGCGGCCCCTTCACCTTCTCGGTGTCGGCCCAGGACGGCGTCCGCGTCTATCTCGACGGCGCCCGCAAGGTCGACGTCTGGAAGAACGTCTCCACCACGGTGACGAAGAACGTGAACCTCACCGTCCCGCAGGGCAGGCACACCGTCCGCGTGGACTACGTGAACTGGACCGGCGGCGCGAACGTCAAGTTCGCCTACACGCCCCGCACGTCGGCGACCGTCGACAAGGTCGCCCCGCTCACCCCGACGGGCCTCGCGGTCGCCTACGACCCCGCGACCGGCCGGGCGAACCTGAGCTGGACGAAGAACAAGGAGATGGACCTCGCCGGCCACCGCGTCTACCGGCGCCCCGCCGACGGCTCCACCTGGACCCGACTGACCTCGACCACCTCCACGACGTACACCGACACCACGCTCCCGGTGACCGGCGCGGCCTACGTCTACGCACTGCGGGCCTACGACACGGCGGGCAACGAGTCGGCGGCCACGGCCCCGAGGACGGTCACCACGGCGGACCGGACGGCCCCCGCCGTGCCCCAGGACCTCGACGTCAGCAACGGGTTCGCGGGCCTGAACGTCAGCTGGAGCGCGGTCGCGGGCGCCTCGTCGTACCGCGTCCACCGGGCGACGGGCGCGACCGGCACGTACACCACCGTCGGCACGGTGACCACGCCCTCGTACCCGGACACCGACACCGTCGAGGGCAGCACGTACTTCTACCGGGTGACCGCCCTGGACGCGGCCGGCAACGAGTCCGCGCGCTCCGCCGCCGTCTCCGAGAAGAAATGGGACAGCACCGCCCCCGATCCGGTGACCGGTCTGACCGTCACGCCGACCGGGTACGGCTTCCATCTCGCCTGGGACGCCAACCCGACCCCCGACCTGGCGCGCTATGTCGTCTACCGGGGCGAGTTCCACGGTGAC
The DNA here is from genome assembly GCF_040630405.1 of Streptomyces sp. NPDC005811. NCBI lineage: Bacteria > Bacillati > Actinomycetota > Actinomycetes > Kitasatosporales > Streptomycetaceae > Streptomyces > Streptomyces sp. NPDC005811. The sequence continues at coordinate 179,930 of NZ_JBEXXK010000009.1, read as the reverse complement.
GAGGAGGAACGGGTCTGCGTCGCCCACGAGGTGAAGTGGCTGTTCGCCGACACCACGTCGTACGACTACGCCACCCTCCCGGACGGCGAGGAGGCCTGCCTCTTCGTGGACGCGGTCGACGACAACTGGCTGTCCACCTGGAAGTGGACCGGCGAGGCCGACCTCGTGACGGCGACCGAGCTCGATGTGACGCCGGGCGTCGAGACACCCGAGGGGTCGCCGCTGTCCCTCACCGCCGAGGCCGCGGAAGGCGACGAGGGCAACCTGCTGACCTGGGAGGGCCTCGAGGACTCCGATCCCCTCCAGGCGGGCGGCTACCGCGTCCTGCGCTGGAACCCGCAGACCTCCGCCTACGAGCCGATCGCCGCCCTCCCCAGCGGCACCCTGTCCTACACCGACACCGGCGCCCCCCGCGGCACGACGTCCTTCTACTGGGTCACGGCCCTCACGACGGACGGCACCCAGTCGGCCCCGGCGGCGGACTGGACGGTCACCGCGCCGTAGGGCCCACGGCACGGCGAAGGGGCCCGGAGCCAGGCTCCGGGCCCCTTCGGGCGCGTGGTCAGTCCTTGGGTTTCTTCGGGCGCCAGACCACCAGCGCGCTGGTCTGCTGGACCTCCTGGTACGGGACCAGGTCCCGGCGGTAGGAAGCGTGGACCGCTGCCTCGCGCTGTTGCATGGCCGTCGCCGCGCCCTCCAGGGCGTCCTGGAGTTCCGCGACCCGGGACTGGAGGGCGGCGACCTGGTTCTCCAGCTCGATGATCCGCTTGATGCCGGCCAGGTTGATGCCCTCGTCCTGCGACAACTGCTGGACGGTGCGCAGCAGTTCGATGTCGCGGGCCGAGTAGCGCCGGCCCCGGCCGGCGGTGCGGTCGGGGGAGACCAGGCCCAGCCGGTCGTACTGACGCAGTGTCTGCGGGTGCAGGCCGGAGAGCTGGGCCGCCACCGAGATGACGTAGACCGGGGTCTCCTCGGTCAGTTCATACGGCCCACGAAAATTGTCACTGCGCCGACGGCCGTCCATCTCTGTCAGGCTCCCTTCGCGGCCTCGAACAGCTCCGCCCGCGGATCCTCGTCCGCGGTCGCCTCGCGATACGCCTCGAGCGCCTCACGAGCCTTCCCCGGCAGGTCCTTGGGCACACTCACCTCGACGGTGACCAGCAGATCACCGCGGGTGCCGTCCTTGCGGACCGCGCCCTTGCCCCGCGCCCGCATGGTGCGGCCGTTGGGGGTGCCGGGCGGCAGCTTCAGGGTCAGGGACGGGCCGCCGAGGGTGGGCACCTTGATCTCCCCGCCCAGGGCCGCCTCGGTGAACGTCACCGGCACCGTCACCGTCAGGTTGTCGTCCTTGCGGCCGAACACCGGGTGGGTACCGACATGGACGACGACGTAGAGGTCGCCGGCCGGACCGCCCCGCTCGCCCGGCGCGCCCTTGCCCCGCAGCCGGATCCGCTGGTTGTCCGTGACCCCGGCCGGGATGCGGACCTGCATGGTCCTGGACGACTTGGCACGACCGCTGCCCTTGCAGTCCAGGCAGGGGTGCTCCGCGATCAGACCGCGCCCCTTGCAGTCCGGGCAGGGGTCGGTGAGGGAGAACCCGCCGCCGGAGCCCCGCGCCACCTGACCGGTGCCGACGCAGGTCGGGCACACGCGCGGTGTGCCGTTCTTGTCGCCGGTGCCGGAGCATGCCTTGCACGGGGACTGCGAGGACATGCGCAGCGGAACCGTCGCGCCCTCGATGGCCTCCGTGAAGGTCAGGGTGACCTCGGTGTCGATGTCCTGGCCGCGCCGGGGCTGGGTGCGGGTCGTACCGCCCCCGCCCCGGTTGAACAGGCCCCCGAAGACGTCCCCGATGCCGCCGCCGAAGCCGCCGGAGCCCCCGGCCTGGGCGCCGCCTCCGAAGAGGTCGCCCAGGTCGAAGTTGAAGTTGCCGCCGGCGCCCGGCCCGGGACGGAAGCCCCCGTTGCCGAACAGGGCGCGCGCCTCGTCGTACTCCTTGCGCTTCTTGGGGTCCCCGAGGACGTCGTTCGCCTCGGAGATCTCCTTGAAGCGCTCCTCCGCCTTGGCGTTGCCCTTGTTGGCGTCCGGGTGGAACTCGCGGGCGAGCTTCCGGTACGCCTTCTTGATCTCGGCCTCGGTGGCGTCCTTGGGGACGCCGAGGACCTTGTAGAAGTCCTTCTCGATGAAGTCCTTGGTGCTCATCCTCGACGCGCCCCCTCTCCGGTGATCCGCTGGCTGTCTACGTCAGCCCTCCTCAGGGCCGTTGTCCTTCTCGTCCGCCGCCTCGGCGGTGGCCGGGTCCGAGGACTCGGCCTTGGCCGCCTGGGCGCCGGGCTGGGGCTCGGCGACGGCCACCCGCGCGGGGCGGATGGTGCGCTCGCCGATCCGATACCCGGGCTGCAGAATCGCCACGCACGTCGTCTCGGTGACATCCGGCGCGTACGAGTGCATCAGGGCCTCGTGGATCGTCGGGTCGAAGGGCTCGCCCTCCTTGCCGAACTGCTGGAGGCCCATCTTCGCCGCGACGGTCTCCAGCGACTCGCCGACCGACTTGAAGCCGCCGACGAACTCGCCGTGTTCCCGCGCGCGGCCGATGTCGTCGAGGACGGGCAGGAGCTCGGTCAGGAGGTTCGCGATGGCGATCTCCTTGACCGCGATCCGGTCGCGCTCGACCCGGCGGCGGTAGTTCTGGTACTCGGCCTGGAGCCGCTGGAGGTCCGCGGTGCGCTCGCCGAGCGCGGTACGCACCTGGTCCAGCTGGGCCACGAGGCCTGCGGTCTGGTTCGCGTCCCCGGCCGGGGCCGCCCCCTCCTCGGAGGCGGCCTTCGGCTCGGCGTCGTCGGAGGTGGCGCCGGAGGGGACGTCGGGCTTCTCCTCGAAGCCCGGGGTCTCCTCCGTCACGCGGCACCGTCCTTGCGCTCGTCGTCCACGATCTCGGCGTCCACGACGTCGTCGTCGGCCTTGGCCTCACCGGCACCGCCGGCGGTGGCCTGGGCGCCCTGGGCGTCGGCGTACATGGCCTGGCCGAGCTTCTGCGAGACGGCCGCGACCTTCTCGGTGGCGGTGCGGATCTCGGCGGTGTCCTCGCCCTTGAGCTTCTCCTTCAGCTCGACGAGGGCCTCCTCGACCTCGGCCTTGATCTCGCCGGGGACCTTGTCCTCGTTGTCCTTGAGGAACTTCTCGGTCTGGTAGACGAGCTGCTCGCCCTGGTTGCGGGCCTCGGCGGCCTCGCGGCGGCGGTGGTCCTCGTCCGCGTACTGCTCGGCCTCCTGGCGCATGCGGTCGACCTCGTCCTTCGGCAGCGAGGAGCCGCCGGTGACGGTCATCTTCTGCTCCTTGCCCGTGCCCAGGTCCTTGGCGGTCACGTGCATGATGCCGTTGGCGTCGATGTCGAAGGCGACCTCGATCTGCGGGACACCGCGCGGGGCCGGCGGCAGACCGGTCAGCTCGAACATGCCGAGCTTCTTGTTGTACGCCGCGATCTCGCGCTCGCCCTGGTAGACCTGGATCTGCACGGACGGCTGGTTGTCCTCGGCCGTGGTGAAGATCTCGGACCGCTTGGTCGGGATCGTGGTGTTGCGCTCGATGAGCTTGGTCATGATCCCTCCCTTGGTCTCGATGCCGAGGGACAGCGGGGTGACGTCGAGCAGCAGGACGTCCTTGACCTCGCCCTTGAGGACACCGGCCTGGAGTGCGGCGCCGATGGCGACGACCTCGTCCGGGTTCACGCCCTTGTTGGCGTCCTGACCGCCGGTCAGCTCCTTGACCAGCTCGGCGACGGCGGGCATACGGGTCGAGCCACCCACGAGAACGACGTGGTCGATCTCGGAGAGATTGATCCCGGCGTCCTTGATGACGTTGTGGAACGGGGTCTTGCAGCGCTCGAGCAGGTCCGCGGTGAGCTGCTGGAACTGGGCGCGGGTGAGCTTCTCGTCCAGGTGCAGCGGGCCCTCGGCGGACGCCGTGATGTACGGCAGGTTGATCGAGGTCTCGGTGGAGGAGGACAGCTCGATCTTCGCCTTCTCGGCGGCCTCGCGCAGACGCTGGAGCGCCATCTTGTCCTTGCCGAGGTCCACGCCGTGGCCGGCCGCGAACTGCTTGACCAGGTAGTCGACGACGCGCTGGTCCCAGTCGTCACCACCGAGGTGGTTGTCACCGTTGGTGGCCTTCACCTCGACGACGCCGTCGCCGATCTCCAGGAGGGACACGTCGAAGGTGCCGCCACCGAGGTCGAAGACGAGGATGATCTGCTCGTCCTTGTCGAGGCCGTAGGCGAGCGCGGCCGCGGTGGGCTCGTTGACGATGCGCAGGACGTTGAGGCCCGCGATCTCACCGGCCTCCTTGGTGGCCTGGCGCTCGGAGTCGTTGAAGTACGCCGGGACGGTGATGACCGCGTCGGTCACCTTCTCGCCCAGGTAGGCCTCGGCGTCGCGCTTCAGCTTCTGCAGGATGAACGCGGAGATCTGCTGCGGGTTGAACGGCTTGCCGTCCAGCTCGATCTTCCAGTCGGTGCCCATGTGGCGCTTGACCGAGCGGATGGTGCGGTCCACGTTCGTGACCGCCTGACGCTTGGCGACCTCGCCGACGAGGACCTCGCCGTTCTTCGCGAAGGCGACGACGGACGGCGTGGTCCGGGCACCCTCGGCGTTGGTGATGACGGTGGGCTCGCCGCCTTCAAGAACGCTGACGACGGAGTTAGTCGTGCCCAGGTCGATGCCGACCGCACGTGCCATGGTGATCTTCCTCCAGCTGACTTGAGTGGAACGGACTCAAGTGTGCACGACCCTCACCGCTCGGTCAACAGACCTGAGTCACACCCACTCAACTCTTATCCGTTCCTTACACGCAAGATGCCGTTGACCTGCGGACGCATCCCGACCGGCTCGGCGATCACCCGATCCGGGGCGTACGGGAAGGGACTCGGATTGACGCCGGGGGCCGTACATCCGGGACATCCGGGGATCACGCCGTGCGCCACGCGCGCGTGAGGCGTCATGGGCGCGGGAGGCGTCATGGGCGCGGGAGGCGTCATGGCTGCGGGAGGCGTCATGGGCGCTCCCCCGCGCGCGGGGCGGCCCGTACACCGGGACCCGCAGCAGTCCGAGGACGACGGCCAGGGCGCCGCCCGCCACCCACCACACCGCCCGCGGCCCCGCCCAGCCGGTGTGCACGAGCGTCCCGACGAGCACCCCCGCGAACGCCGCCGTACCGAGCACCACGACCGCCCCCTGCGGGGTCAGCCCGAGCCGGCGCAACCGGTGCGCGAGATGGTCGGGGCCGCCGCGCAGCAGGGGCCGCCCGGCCAGCCGCCGGGCCACGGCGACCAGGACGGCGTCGGCGGTGGCGACCGCGGTGAGGGCGAACAGCACCCCCGCCCCCTCGCCCGGCCCGCCGCCCGCGCGCACGGTGACCGCGCCCGCGGCGAGCAGGAAGCCGGCGAACAGCGAGCCGCAGGCGCCGAGCGCCACGCGCGCGGGGGGCCAGTTGTGCATCAGGAAGCCGGTGAGCGCGGCGGCGAGGACGCTCAGCAGGACGGCCACCCCGTCCAGCACCTCCAGCGCGGCGCACGCGGCCGCGCCGAACGCGGTCACGACCCCGACCGTGCCGGCCACCCCGTCCGCGTGGTCGAGGGACCGAAAGGCGAGCGCCGCGCACGTGATCCAGACGACGGCGAGCGCCCCCGCCCAGGGGCCGGTGTCGCCGTAGGGCACGACGAAGGCGGCCGCCACCGCCGTCCCGAGCACGAGGAGGCGGGCCTTGAGCCGCCACACGTCCGCGATCAGCCCCAGGCCGGCCAGGGCGCCCGCGGCCGGGAGCAGCGCCCCGACGCCGTCGCCGAGCGGGGCGTACCCCCAGCGGTCCCCGGCGAGGGCGACGAGGCAGGTGGTGAGGACGACGGCGAGGCCCCCGGACAGCGGCACCCGCCGCTGTCGCTGCCGCCGCTCGACCAGCCCGAGACGCAGGGCGGGCACGCGCAGCAGTCCGGCGAGCACGGCGGAGAGCAGGAGGGCGGTGGTGGCGGCGGCGATCCCGTAGAGCACGGATATAAGTTAGTAACAAATGTACCAATTTGGTACGAATAACACGGTCAGACTCTGAGGTGACCCTCAGCGATCCAGATCACCCCACCGCCCGCTACAGTGCAGCGCAGGATGGGGGTAGCCTCAGACGGACTGCATAAGTTACCGCTTAGTAATTTGATCCCTCGCAGGCCCGAGGAGCCCCCTCATGCAACTCGCCGCGATCATCGTGTCGCTGGTCCTGACCGTGGTCGGCGTCGCGCTGCTCGCACGCGCCATCGGTCAGTTCGTCCGGTACTTCAAACTGGGCCAGCCGGTTCCGGCCGGGTCCCGTACCGACAACCCCTACGCGCGCAGTGTGACGCTCGTGAAGGAGTTCCTCGGCCACACGCGGATGAACCGCTGGGGCATCGTGGGCTTCGCCCACTGGTTCGTGGCGATCGGCTTCCTGACGCTGCCGCCGACCCTGGCGCAGGCCTTCGGCCAGCTCTTCCAGGCCGACTGGACGCTGCCGGTGATCGGCGGGTTCCTGCCGTTCGAGCTCTACATCGAGTTCATCGGTGTGATGACGGTCCTCGGCATCGCCGTCCTGATCGTGATCCGGCTGCTGAGCCTGCCCTCGCGCCCGGGCCGCAAGTCCCGCTTCGCGGGCTCCAAGGCCGGCCAGGCGTACTTCGTCGAGTACGTCATCCTCACCATCGGCCTCGCGATCTACACCCTGCGCGGCCTCGAGGGCGCGATCCACCACGTGGAGCACTACGAGGCCGCGTACTTCGCCTCGTACCCCCTGGTCCTGGCCTTCAAGGGCCTGAGCGTCCCCACCCTCCAGAACCTGGTCTACCTCGTCGCGACGATCAAGATCGGCACGTCCTTCGTGTGGATGATCGTCGTCTCGCTCAACACCAACATGGGCGTGGCCTGGCACCGCTTCCTGGCGTTCCCGAACATCTGGTTCAAGCGCAACGCCACCGGCGAGACGGCCCTCGGCGGCCTCCAGCCGATGACCTCCGGCGGCAAGCCGATCGACTTCACCGACCCCGGTGACGACGACGTCTTCGGCGTCTCCCAGGTCGAGCAGTTCTCCTGGAAGGGCCTGCTCGACTTCTCCACCTGCACCGAGTGCGGCCGCTGCCAGTCCCAGTGCCCCGCCTGGAACACCGGCAAGCCCCTCTCCCCCAAGCTGCTGATCATGTCCCTGCGGGACCACGCCCACGCCAAGGCGCCCTACCTGCTCGCGGGCGGCGGCAAGACCGCGGAGGGCGAGGAGAAGGCGTCCGAGGAGCAGCTCAAGGACGTCCCCGCGGCGGCCCTCGCGGAGGCCGAGCGCCCGCTGATCGGCACCGCCGTGGAGAACGGCGTCATCGACCCGGACGTCCTGTGGTCCTGCACCACCTGCGGCGCGTGCGTCGAGCAGTGCCCGGTGGACATCGAGCACGTCGACCACATCGTCGACATGCGCCGCTACCAGGTCATGATCGAGTCCTCGTTCCCGTCCGAGGCGGGCACGATGCTCAAGAACCTGGAGAAGAAGGGCAACCCCTGGGGCCTGGCCAAGAAGCAGCGCCTGGAGTGGACGAAGGAGGTCGACTTCGAGATCCCGGTCGTCGGCCAGGACATCGAGGACCTCTCCGAGGTCGAGTACCTCTACTGGGTCGGCTGCGCCGGCGCCCTGGAGGACCGCGCCAAGAAGACCACCAAGGCCTTCGCCGAGCTGCTGCACATCGCGGGCGTCAAGTTCGCGATCATGGGCGGCGACGAGAAGTGCACCGGTGACTCCGCCCGCCGCCTCGGCAACGAGCCCCTCTTCCAGGAGCTCGGCATGGAGAACGTCATGGCGCTGAACATGGCGTTCGGCGAGGAGATGGACGACGACGGCAAGGTGACCGCCGAGTCCGCGAAGCCGAAGTCGGCCAAGAAGATCGTCGCCACCTGCCCGCACTGCCTCAACACGATCGGCAACGAGTACCCCCAGCTCGGCGGCGACTACGAGGTCATCCACCACACCCAGCTGCTCCAGCACCTCGTCGACGAGGGCAAGCTGATCCCGGTGACCCCGGTCGAGGGCATCATCACCTACCACGACCCCTGCTACCTGGGCCGCCACAACAAGATCTACACGCCCCCGCGCGAGATCATGACCGCCGTCCCCGGCCTGCGCCAGCAGGAGATGCACCGCCACAAGGAACGCGGCTTCTGCTGCGGCGCCGGCGGCGCCCGGATGTGGATGGAGGAGCGGATCGGCAAGCGCATCAACAACGAGCGCGTCGACGAAGCCCTTTCGTTGAACCCCGACATCGTCTCCACCGCCTGCCCCTTCTGCCTCGTCATGCTCACGGACTCCGTGAACGGCAAGAAGAACGACGGCAAGGCCAAGGAGTCCATCCAGGTCGTGGACGTCGCCCAGCTCCTCCTGGAGTCGGTCAGGACGCCGGTCGACCCGGAGGACCCGGCGGAGACGGAGAGCGAGCCGGAGCCCGAGCCGGTGAAGTAGCCGACCGCGCACCATGAAGTGAACTGACCGAACTCCCGTACAACCCTTACCTGTTGCAACGGGTCTCCTGTTCGTCGACCACCGTCGCCCCCAGGAGAACCCGTTGCGCAGAAGCACCCCGGCCGCCCTCACCACCGTCCTGCTCGCGGCCGGCCTCGCCCCGCTGGCGCTCAGCGCGCCCGCCTCGGCGGCCGTCGCCAAGCACTACGACGACTTCAACGGCGACGGATACCGGGATCTGGCGTACGCCAACGCGTACTCGGGCTCCCGCGGGGAGGGCGAGGACTACTGGGGCGGCGCCGTCAGGGTCGTGTACGGCACCGCACACGGCCTGGACACCTCCCACAGCCGGCTGGTCCACCAGGACAGCGCCGGGGTGCCGGGCACGGGCGAGGACGACGACCAGTGGGGCGCCTCGCTGGCCAGCGGTGACCTCAACAAGGACGGGTACGCCGATCTCGTCGTCGGCAACCCCTTCGAGCAGGTGGGCGGCAGCAGCTCCTACCGCGGCACGGTCACCGTCGTCTGGGGCTCGCGCACCGGCCTGTCCGGCGGCACCGACCTCGCGCCGAGGAGCGGCGCCGGCCAGTACTTCGGCTCCGACCTGGCCGTCGGCGACTTCACCGGCGACGGCTCGCCCGACCTCGCCGTCATCGGCGGCAACGAGGCCTGGCTGTACCGCGGCCCGTTCACCAAGGCCGGCCGCACCGGCACCTTCAGCAAGATCGACAAGCCCGACTGGAACTCCGCCGCGCTCACCGCGGGCAAGGTCGACGGGGACGGCAGGACCGACCTGGTGGTCCTCGGCGTGCAGTTCTACGGCAGCAGGATCAAGGAGCGTGCCTGGTTCCTCAAGGGCACCGCCTCCGGTCTCTCCTCGGGCCCCGCCAAGACCCTCGGCGACGCGAACAACGGCCTCGACCCGGAGGCCGTCATCGGCGACTTCGACAAGAACGGCTACGGCGACATCGCCATCGGCCTGCCGGGCCTGAACGGCGACAAGGGCGCGGTCACGGTGTGGCGCGGCACCTCCGCCGGACCGAGCGGCTCGGCGACGTACACCCAGAACACCACCGGCGTCCCCGGCACCGCCGCGACCGGCGACGTCTTCGGCCAGAGCCTGTCGGCGGCGGACGCCAACGGCGACGGCTACGCCGACCTCGCGGTAGGCGTCCCCGGCGAGAACGGCGCCGGCGGGCGGAACGACCAGGGCGGGGTGACCCTCTTCCGCGGCGGCCCCGGCGGCCTCTCGGGCGCCCGCTCCTCCTGGATCCCGCAGACCGTCCAGGGCCCCGCCGCCGCCCTCGCCTCCTTCGGCTACGCCGTCCGGCTGCGCGACCTGAACCGGGACGGCAGGGCGGACCTGGCGATCGGCTCGTACGAGGGCGGCGTACTCCTGCCCGGCACGAACACGGTCCCGACGGCGACCGGCGCGACCGTGCTCCCGGACTTCGGCTCGAACCTCATCGACTGACCCGGCGCCCGCGTTCCCGCCCGGACTCCCGTACCCCACCCGGGGTTGCGCGGCGGCCCCTGACGAACCACTGACACAGCACCATGACATCCCTTAGGGGATGTCACAGCTCGGCCGCAAAGGGGGGTCCCCGAGGCCGGCTCCGGCACGTCCGTCGGTCGGACCAGGTACGTTCGACGACGTGGCTGGATTCAGGATCGGACGTGGCGGCCGGGACAACCGTGCCCCCCAAGCGCGACCGCAACACCCTCCGTACGGGCAGCAGGCGCCGCAGGGCCAACAGGGCCCCGCGGGGCCGTCGCACGGCTACGCGCCGCCGGCGCAGCAGCCGTACCCGCCGCAGTTCCGCGGCGGACAGCAGCCGCCGTACGGCGGTGGCGGCAGCGGTCAGTGGCCGTCGCAGGGCAACGGCGGCGGCAGCGACGAGCCGGAGTACTTCGGCGGCGGCGCCCCGCACGACCCGTACGCGGCGAACAACCCGGGGCACACCCAGGCGTTCTCGGTCGACGACCACCAGCAGTACAGCCAGGGCGACACGTACCACGCGGGTGCGGCCGCGCCCGCCGGGCCGGTCGGGCCCCGGCTGCACTGGAAGGAGCTGCTGCGCGGGATCGTCCTCTCCCCCGACCAGACCTTCCTGCGGATGCGCGACTACACGATGTGGGGCCCCGCCCTCGTCGTGACCTTCCTGTACGGCCTGCTCGCGGTCTTCGGGTTCGACGACACCCGTGACGACGCCATAAAGGCCACCATCTCCAACGCGATCCCGATCGTCCTGACGACGGCCGTCGCGCTGGTGATCAGCTCCTTCGTGCTGGGCGCGGTCACGCACACCCTGGCCCGTCAGCTGGGCGGGAACGGCGCGTGGCAGCCGACGGTCGGGCTGTCGATGCTGATCATGTCGCTGACCGACGCGCCACGGCTGCTCGTCGCGATGTTCGCGGGCGGCGACGCGACGTTCGTGCAGGTCCTGGGGTGGGTGACCTGGGTCGCGGCGGGCGCGCTGCTGACCATGATGGTGAGCAGGTCGCACGACCTGCCGTGGCCGAAGGCGCTGGGCGCGTCCGCGATCCAGCTGATCGCGCTGCTGTCGATCGTGAAGCTGGGCACGTTCTAGCTCTCCGGCATCCGTGGCTGGTCCTCCCGCGTCCGTTCAGGGCGTGAGGGCCAGCCATTGCCGTATGTACCGGCGGGCCGAGTACAGACGGGACTTGACGGTGCCGGGGGGGGCAGGCCGGTGCGCTCGGCTGTCTCGGCGTACGCCAGCTGGCAGATGTCCCGGTAGACCGGCGGGACGGTCGGGGTCAGCGCGCGGTACTTCTCCCGGGTGCAGTCGGCGACCGCCTTGTGCTGAACGGGCTGCAGCCCTCGAACATGCCGATCCGGCGCGCCACTTGGAGCAGCACGTCCTGCGCGGCCTCCTCGGCGTCCTCGCGGCAGGCCAGGAAACGGCCGCGGCGGCGCGGCACTTCCGGGGCGGATGGCCGGCAACGGGGCGTCGAGAGCGGCCCGGTCGGTGGGCGCGGGGCCTGGTCGGGGCGGGGCGTTCCTGGGGTTGGGGCATGACCTTGACCGGGCAGCAGTCCGCGGTACGTGTCCGTATGGCGTTACGGCGTTACGGCGTAACGGGCACAGCCGGTGACGGAGGCGGCGGCGCGGATCGTGCCGACGGGCGGGATCGGCATCGCCCGGGACCGGCTGCGGGTGGGGGCCCGGTACGGGGAGCGGTTCCGGAACGCCGCGTCCGTGGTCGGCCGGATGGCCCGGTTCAACAAGACGCTGCCCTGGGGCGAGGCGGGGGAGCATCTGCCGTTCGCGCGGTGCGTGGCGTCGGGGCTGCGGGCCTGGCGGGGGCCGGGAGACGTCCTCGGCGGCGGCCGGGGGGCGGGCTGGTACCGGGGGCGGCGGGTCGTCACCGAGCGGGGGGTCTGGGCGGGGACGGCGGTGTCGGGGGTGGGTGCAGGGGGGTGGAGGGGGGTGCCGGTGTTCCTGGTGTGTGCGGGTGACGGATGGGGGCCGCGGTCCGCTGGTCCTGATGCGGGAGTTGTTCCCGCAGGAACCGGCATGAAGTGGCGGCGGCGCGGATACCTGTTCGTGGCTGGACGAGAGCACGGTGGACGAGCTGGCGCGGCTGCCCAGGGCCGGGACCGGCTGGGCCGGGGGGCCGGTGGGACGGCCGCCCGGAGTGATCGTGACGGGTCGAACGGAACGGAGCGGAGCATGACGGAGGAGAAGGAAACCGAGGGGGAGTACGGCGTCGGGGCCGGCGTGGGCACGGACGTGAGCGTCGGTGTCGAGGCCGAGTCGGTCGAGGAGACGCGGGCCGCGGTGCTCGCCGCGTGGCGGGCGGACCGGCTGCCGGGTCAGTGGCTGGTGTCGGCGGACCAGATGGCCTGGTCCTGTTAGATGTGCCGGTGTTCCACCCCTCCTCGGCCCCCTCCTCCTGGCCGACGGCGATCACCGCACCGCCCCACCCCCACTCGGGAAACCCAGCAGGCGGCCCCGAGACCGCCCCGGAACCCCTGAACGGACGGCAACCTGGTCGTCTACACCCGCTCCGACCATCCCGTGTCGAACAGCGGCCGGCAACTGAGAAGGAGACGACTCAGAGCGCTTCGGTGGACGGCGGAACAGGCTCCCCGGCCGCCCGCACCGGCGGCAGCACGCTCCAGGCTTTGTTGACTCAATGGGGTTACTCGGTCGTCGCGTCGTCCGAGCAACGGAAAGACCCGGCACGAAGGCCGGGTCCTTGCCTACCAACTGTCGATGTCGCCGCAGGTCAGCGCCAAACCGGTTCGATCAGGCTCGGGTCGAACTTGCGCCGCCCCCGCCCGACCGGGTGGATCAGCACGGCCGACAGGCTGTGCAGGATCAGCGCTTGCTGGCGCTCGATGGGAAGGCTCCGGAAGTCCTCGTCGATGTCGGCGCTCAGGGACTCGGCCTGATGCCGCTGCTTATTGAAGCGTCCGCGCTCCAGCTTCAGTTCGTCGCGCCGCCGCTCCAGATCCGGGAGAAGCTGGAGAAGGGTCGAGACGGTGATCTCCTTCGCCTTCGCGGCCTGCGTCAGCTCCACGATGTCGGCTTCAACGCCGACAAGTTCGTCCGCCCCCGGCCATTGGTCAGCCGGGGCTACGGCACTGACGGCAGCCCGCTGCCGCTGCTCAGCGAGGACGAGACTGATGACGAATTCGTCCACGGGTTCGCCCACACGGGCCACCTTCCCGCATCCACCGTTCGTAGATGAGCACTGGTACTTGAAAGCGGCGGAGTCGGATCCAGGTTTCCGCCGGCTGTTGACGTGACCTCGGATCTTGGAATGGCACAACCCGCAGCGGGCGATGCCGGACAGCAGATACTTCCGCGCGAGCGACCGGCCCGGGTACTTCCGCTTGCGTTCCGCGACCACCGCGCAGACCGCTTCCCACTCTTCAACGGTGTTGATCACCTCCCATTCGCCGATGACCGGCTGGCCGTCCTCCTCGAAGAGGACTTCACCCTTGTAGGTGCGGTAGCCGCAGAGCCGAGGATTGGTCAGCATCTGCTCGACAAGGTGGTGCGGCAGGCGGGTGGTCCCCCGCCTGGGGTGTGCCACCCCCCGCCGTTGCCAGTCCGAACGGATGGTCCCGATGCGAACGCCTGCCAGTAGCTGCTTCTGTGCCGCGCGGATGTGCTCGACAGCTTCGGGGTCGAGCTTGAGCCCACCCTTCAGCCATCCGAAGGGTGCCGGCCCCCCGCTCGACTTGCCCTGTCTCGCCAGCTCAAGGTGCTTGCGCTGGATCCGACGCGAGGCATCGTGCGAGGACTTGTTGGCAAAGGCCACCATGACCCGGGCCATGGTTCGGCCGTCCGGCGTTGCGAGGTTCACATCGTTGGTGACTGTGGCGAACAGCCGCCGAGCGTGCGCGTCGTACAGATCGATGAGCCGTTCAAGGTCTTTCGGCTGGCGGGCAAGTCGGTCGAGGTCGTACGCCACGACGCCATCGATGAGGCCGGCCGCCAGGTCACTCAACATCAGCTCGAACTCGGGCCGCCGCACGTTGCGCTTGAACGCTGAGACGTCGTTGTCCTCGTACACCTTCGCGACGTCCCAGCCACGGAGATCCGCCAGACGCTCGCAGTCCTCTCGCTGACGCGCCACACCCAGCCCGTCCCGCTCGTCGTCCCTGGACATGCGCGTGTAGACAGCAACCCTGTACGCCTTCACTGGGACCGCCCCCGGAGGACAAGAAGGCGGTTCACCCATTCGTCGTCCCTGGCCGGTGCCCTGCGCAGGTGCTTCGCGATCCACTCGTCTTTCGTCATGACGCTCTCGCAGGCTTCCTGCTTGCCCTTGTTCCTGGTCCGGCCCTTCATGCGGACAGTTCTCCTTCCGTGCTGGGGATGGGTCGTCGTGAGGTAGCGAGCCAGGATTCGGCGGCAGTCAGGCCGGCACCGGCGAAGCGCCAGTGCGAGAGGACGAGGACGGAGTCCGGATCGGGGAGGGGGTGGCCAGCCAGAACCGCGCGTTCGCGGGTGAGTGCTTCGTTGTGGTCGGCGCGTTCCTGACGGAGGGCGCCGAGGGTGACGGAGTACGCACGGGATTTCGTCGAGAAGTGGCCGCGGAAGCCGAGCATGTGAGCCCACTTGCGCAGGCGCAGGTCTTCGAGCTCGGGAAGGGCGCCGAGGTGCCAGCACGTGAGGATCAACTGACGTGCGTGATCGGTGACTTCGGCGCCGATCAGGTCGGTGATGGGGTTGCGGATGGGGCGGTCCAGGGTGCCGGTCGCACTTTCGGCGCCCTTGGTGGCGTACTTGGCGATGTAGGCGGCGACGGCGCGGCTGGTCAGGTCTGTGGCGCCGGTGAAGTCGGCCGAGCGGATGGGGCGGATGTCGAGCTGGTTGCCGAAGCGGAAGGTGCGGGCGTCGCCGTCGAGGGCGGGGCCGGGGGTTTCGGCGAGGCGGGCGGCTGAGCGGATGGCGTCGGTGAGGAGTTCGGTGGTGGCCCAGGTGGGTGGGATGTCCTCGGCTCCGTCCGGTCCGTCGAGTCGGATCACTGCGTGGAAGTGGACGGCGCCGCGCCGCTGGTACTCGGCGACCTTGGCGTACGACACCTTGAGGCAGTCGCGGAGCTCCGAGCGGCCGATGCCCGCGCGGGAGGCAAGCTGTTGGCGGAGATAGGTGGTGAAGCGGGCCCACAGGGCGCCGGCGTGCGCGTTCCAGAGGACGGCGGAGCGGTAGTCGTAGCGGTCGGGGTTGAGTGGCGTGCCGAGGGCGGGATCACCGTCCGGGTGGAGGTGTCCGCAGCGGCAGCGACCGCCGCCAGGGCGGTTGTGGACGGGGCCGAAGGAGGGGGCGGTGAAGGTGGCGAAGACGCGGGGGTGTGCGGCGACGGCCGGGCCGATGCCCTTGCCGCCGCTCAGGCCGGCGGTGACGAGGTGGTACGTGTCTTTGCGGTAGACCTCGGCGCAGGCGGCGCACCTGGTGGCGCGGCGGTTGTTGCAGCGGATGAGGAGCTGTCCGGCGGGAAGGTCGCGGTCGACGACCTCACGGACGATCTCCCCCGTCGCGGCGTGGACGTCGAGGCGGTGGCCCTCCATCCGTACCGGCCGCTCGCAGCCGCCGAGTCGCTGGATCTGGTGTGCGTAGGTGCTCAGGTCGCCGTGCAGGGCGAGGGCCGCCAGTTGGCGGATGGCTCCGGTCGGAGCCTCGGGGCGCATGTGCGGGTTCCTCCTTGAAGGTGGGAGCTTGGGCAGCAGCCCGACTTGTCCAGGGGGCTAGACAGTGTGGGCAAGCCGAGCTGCAGAGCAGACGAGGGTCAGCGGCAGTCGCTCTTGAGGATCGAGCGGACGGTGACCGCGCAAACGGCCACGGAGGCGGCGGTGATCGCGACGGCGAGGAGCATGGAGACCAGGACCGCGCCGACGACGAGGACCAGGGCGCCACCACCGGCGGCGAGGGTGAGCGTGCTGCCGGGGGTGAGCTGGACCGTGGGCCGGTTGGAGGCAGGGGCAGACGGGACCGGGGCGGAGACTGGGACGTAAGGCGACGGGCTGTAGGCGGTCGGGGCCGGGGCGATCGGCGCCGGAGCGGTGTCCTGCGGCGGGTACTTGGGCGTGAACACGGCTGGTCCCTTCATGGTCAGTCGAGGAGGGAGGCGACAGCGGGAGCGAGGACGCTGTTGGCGACGAGGTAGCCGCCGAGGAGGAGCAGGGCGACCAGCCACCACGGCGGGCGGGCAAGCTGGATGCCGAGGACGGCGACGACGAGCACGGCGAACCAGAGCGGGACGTCCATGACGGTGATCTCCTTCTCAGGCCTTGCAGCGGTGGGTGCGGGCGGCGAGTTCAGCGGCGGCGCGGCTGTCGTACTCGGCGGAGAAGTCGCAGCGGGGCGCGGTGCAGGTGGCAAGGTGGCGGTTGCGTCCACGGGCCAGGTACGAGGCGACCTGTACGGGACCGATGCGGCGGACGTTGCGGAAGCGCGGGGTCACTGGGCGGTCCTTTCTCAGAGGTGGGCGGCGACGGATGCCGTCATGGACGGGGGCAGGCCGAGCCGGGCGCGTACGGCATCGGGATCGGCCGGTTGGCCTGTGGCAGTGCGGTGTTCTGCGGCGAGGGCCCGTACGCGGTCGACGAGGGCGGGAGGTAGGGCGACAGCGGGAACGGGCGCCGGTGCAGCGGTCACGAGGCCGGTCGGGGGTTCCTCGGCCACCGGAGCAGGGGCGGGGGCGGGGAGTTCGTCACGGCGGGGCGAGTCGACCGCGACCGGGGCCGAAGGCGGTGCGGGATCTGTCTCCGGCGTCACGGAGGCCGCCGGTTGCTCAGAGGTGCGAGGCCCGTGGGCCAGCAGGGTTCCGCCGAAGAAGGCGACAGCGGGCCAGCCCGCCACCACGACGCGGAGCCACGCGGGAACGTGGTCCAGGTCGAGGAGGCCGGCGGTGGCGATGTTGGCTCCGAGGGAGGCAGCTAGGGCGACCAGGAACCACAGCCGGGAGCTCCCGGCCGGGCGTCCGGCGCGTTGCTGTTCGCGCATCCGGCGCCAGGCAGCGACCAGCAGCAGGTCAACGCTGACCGGGTAGGCCCACGCCTTCCAGCCGCCCTGTCCGGCCGCCTCCGCCAGGTCGTGAAGGTGGGAGAAGGACAGGGCGCCCGCAATGACGGCTTGGACGATCACGGGGTCCACGCGGGCGAGGTGGGCACGCATCGGGTCGTTCTCCTTCCGGGATTCAGGCATGGGAGGGGTAGGGACGTGGCGCGAGGCAGTCACGCCAGCCGTGGGGAGAGGGGTGCGGCTACTCGGTCACCGGGCGGGCCGTGGGCACGGCAGCAGCGGCGGGCGAGGCGGCCGCGGGCGGTTCGACGGTGACGGCGGGGCGGAAGGCGTCGAGGCGGGCCAGCTCGGGCACGAGTGCGGTGGTGGCGCGGCAGACGGCCGCCGCTTCTTCGAGGGTGAGGTGCGGGGAGCGGGCGCGGGACCAACCTCCGGAGGAGTCGCCGACGATGGCGACGCCGGGACGTTCGGCGGGGATGGCGGTGGCGGCCAGGGCCGCTTCCGGGGAGATGTCGGCGAGCGCCATGTTCGCCGACGACTCGTCGTTGACGCGGTGGCAGATACGGCCGGTGAGCTGGGCGCGGAGCATGGTGGCGCCCTTGCCGAGTTCGGAGCCGAAGCGCTGCCCACACACCTCCAGGTAGATGCCGGCCGCGCGGCCGAGCTGGGCGATGCGGATCAGCTTGGTGACCATGGCGTCGCGTCGCTTCTCGTCGTCGCGGCTCGCGGCGAGGAAGAGTTCCGCCACCTCGTCGACGACGACCACGACCGGCACCGGCCGCACCTTCTCCGGCAGGCCCCACACGTCCGAGGTGAGGACGGTGTCCGGCCCGATCGTAGAGCTGAGGCCGATCAGCCGGAATCGTGCCTCCATCTCTTCCAGCAGGACGTCAAGGAGTTCGTTCGCCCGGTCTGGGGTGTCGGCAAGGGCCGACAAGCGGGGCGCGAACGGAGCCAGCTCCACACCCCACTTGCAGTCGATACCGACGAGCACGACCGGTTGCCGGGCAAGCCCGCACACCAGGTTCCGCAGGTAGACGGACTTGCCGGACTGCGTTGCACCGAGGATGAGTTCATGCGGCACGGCACGGAACTCCCGCACGTGCCACCGCCCGTCATCCCGCAGCGCCAGCGGCAGGGAGAGCAGTCCGCCACTGTGTCGCCGACGCCGCGAGGGTCGTACGTCCGCGAGCACGTCCCAGCCGATCAGCCGCAGTTCGAGCCACCCCGGCTTGGTCGGGCGGATGTGCACGGCATGCGCGGCCCAGGCATGCCGCAACCGGTCGGCGGAAGCGATGAAGTCCTCCGGAGCCTGCCCGGTCGCCATGCGCAGCCGCATCACGAGACCGGAACCGGTCGGCACCGGGAACGATCGGCGAGGCGGTACCGGAGCCGCTTCCCGCCCGAGCATCCGGGCAGTGGCCCGACGCATGGCCGAGGCCGGGACGGTCAGACCGCAGGCGTCCATCGTGGCCCGGTACGTCACCAGCACCCGAACCGCGACGAACGGATACCCGACGAGCCACCAGAACGCGACCGGCACCTGACGACGTAGCACCAGCAGCGCGACCAGGCTGACCAAGCCCAGGACGAGCATCCACACGGTGTCGGTCATGGCGATCAGCCCCGCACCGGCGCCGGCGCGTTGACCATGACGGCGTCCGCCCGGTAGGCGATGCCGTGTCGCATCCGGCCGCCGAACTCGCTCTCCCACGGCCGGGCGACGAGGCCGGACAGGATGACCGGAGCTCCCATCACCAGGCCCTCACCGATGCCCTGCTCCGGAACGGTCACCTTGATCATGTCCGAACCGCCCTGCGCGATGAATACGACCTCCAGCACCATGAGCCGCTGGTTGGTCACCGGGTCCACGGCGATCTCACCGGTCTGCCGGTCCCTCACCTTGACCTCGGGCAGCTTCGTGACGAGCAGCGTTGCGGCCGAGGCGTCCACGGGGATGACACGCATTTCTTGAACCTCACTGGTTGGCGACGCCCTGATGAGCGCCGATCCGATCTGGATACCCCCCTAGACAGCAAGGGAGGTCACCCGCCCTAACTGTCTAGGGGGGTTGACGACAACAGTAGACCGCCAGCCGGAAACTGTCTAGGGGGGTATACGTGCGTGTCTCGGAAGACGTGCGGCCGCTACGGCAGAACCCAGTGCAAGGCTGTGGCGTCGTCGTGCGCTTTACCCCGTGGCCAGCGTCGCCCCTCGGAGTCGCCGGCTTCGATCTCCCGTACGCGACGGATCAACTCGGCAGGCCCGGCCGCACTGAGGAGAGCCAACGTCTCTGGCCAGGTGCAGAGTTCGAAGGAGTCGACAAGTCTCGTCGCACCGTCGCTCAGCAGGGACACGGACGCCAGCGACACCAGCGGCACCGCCCCTGTGAGAGCGTGTTCGGCGGCGTGCGGATCCGGCCCGGCGATCCAGAAGCCACCAGGCCGGTTACGGAGCCCTGTCAGCGCATCGCGGTACTCGGCCAGGGCGGCGGCATGTTGGGGTGAGCCCGTGGGAAGCGCGTCGACCGGCCCGCGTAGCCGTTTGCCGACGTCGTCCAGGCGCTGATCCGTGATCGCGGTCGCCTTCCCGTCCGTGTCGGCGAGCAGCATCGTTGAGTCGCCGAGGACGAGGTATTCCAGAGCTCCCGCGGTGGCGCGTACGGCCAGGACGGTACTCGTCGGACTGGCCCGATAGGCCAGGTCGCAGGTGTCCTCATGCAGGGAGCGAACAGCCTCGATCGAGTCGGCCAGGCAGGCGGCGAGCGCCCGGGCGGGCTGCGCGCTGATGATGCCCAGCAGCAACCCGCCCAGCGTCGAGGAGAACCATGCGATGCCGTGCACGCATCCGGTCTCGGCTCCGGCCACGCCGGCACCGTCGAGGAGGACGGCCGCACCGGGAGCGGCGGCGGCGAAGTCCTCGTTCTCCCGTCCCGGTCCGGCGGGCTGTGAGTCGAGGACGACGTTCACGCTGTCGTCTCCTCGTCGTGCAGGTAGAGCGGGGTGAGCAGCTCGACGGATTGCGGTTCGTCGGTCTCGGGGTCGTATTCGACGCTCACCAGCGTCGAGAAATGACGTTCGCCCACTTGGCCCCAGAGCGCGTTGAGATCCGAGGCGAGCAGGTGAACGACGCCAAGGGACCCCGCTGTGTGGATGCCCGCGATGGCGAGCACCGATCCGTTCCCGTCGGGGCGGGGCAGCCGGCCGAGGTATCCGACATCGTGCGGACGGTATGGCTCGGTGTCCGCCCCCGCGCCGTAAGAGGAGCCAGTGCGACGGTCTACCAGGGCCCACGGCTCGCCGTCCGGGTGCTCCCAGCCGAGCACAGGATCCTGGGCGTACAGATCGCTCATGGCCTGAGACATACCGGGCCCACACACGACGACCAGGCCGTCACGGTTGAGGTCGACCTCACCGCTCACCTGCACGTGACCGGAGCTGACGTCGAGCCCATACGACTTGGCCAGCTCTTCGAGCCGCTTCCCGGAGTTCATGTCAGCCATGGCGACCACTGGCCGCTTCTTCTCGCCGTCCCACCGCAAGGGGGTGACGATCGTGACTGCTCCCGCGCCGAGGAAAGCGCCCTCAGGTGCCGGCCCGGTGTGCCGGATCTGGTGAATCCGGCCGCGGCTCAGGCCGGCCTTTTCCGCGATCTGCGCGTACGAGAGCCCTTGCGCATGCAGGTCCTGAACGACGCGGCGGCGGAGCCGGGCGAGTTCGGTCACCTCCTGCTGCGCGTCGGCCAAACGGGCCGTGACCTCACGCAGGAGCAGGTACGGATCATCGATCGCCATGATCCGTTGCAACTCGTCCGACATGACCACACCTCCTAGAAGTAACCAGGAGTCTAGGGCCCTAGACAGAACAGGCGCGAGACGGCGTCCAGAATGAACCCCCATCACGTAGAACGCAGCTCTGCGCCGAGGCACACCTTTGGGGCTCACCCTCGGCTACCCGCGAGGCAGGTGCAGGCCATCATCGTGAGCCAGACCATCACCCGCTCACCCGCGCGAGGTCCGCCCATACGCAGCGCCCGCCGGCAGGTCGGTCCTTCACGCCCCAGTCTTTGGCGCAGGCCGAGACCATCATCAGCCCGCGGCCGCCCTGGTCCACCGGACTATTCACGCTCCGCACCAACGGTTCGTCGTCGCCGCCCTGGTCGACAACCTGAACGCGGATGAAGTCGTCGGTGAAGCCGATGACCACGAGGAACCATCCCCGGTACCAGCCGCTACGGGTATGCCGGACGGCATTGGCCGCCAGCTCGCCGACGACCAGGACGGCGTCATCCACGAGGCCGGAGGCTTCATCCTCCAGCAGAGAGGCAACGAAGTGGCGCGCTTCGGCCACCTGCCAGGCCTGGCCGGGAAACATGCGGGCCCAGTCTTTGGGCATGGGAACACTCCTCTGCGTCTAGGGGGCTACGTTGCAGTGAGCAGAGTATTCCGGCACGCAATCAATGAGCCAGGCATCTTGAGGAATTATTCCTCTATCGAGTGGCTGGAGCGTCCAGGTCCCGGAAGTCCGCCATCACGTGGAGCAGCAGTTCCCGCACCTCAGCCCCGAAGACCGCGGCACTCTCGAAGCGCCCGAACGTCTCCGCGTACGCGGCAACTTCGGCGGAGTCGTCCACGACCCGCTCACCCCGGAAGCTCTCGACGACGACCGCCCCGTGATCGCACAGGGTGAACCCATGGCGCGGCATGACCGGCACAGGCCGACGCCACGGAATGACGCCGAGCTGCACCGTGCTCAGACTCTCGACAGCCAGCAGCCGGTCAACCTGGGCGAGCATCAGCGCAGGACTCCCCGGCCAGGTTCGCAACACACCCTCCGTCAGCACGAACACCGACTCCCGCCCCGGCTCGTACAACAGACTCTGCCGCTCCACACGGGCGGCGACAGCACGGCCGACAGCCTCAGGGGAAGCGTTCGGAGCACTGTCGAAGACGTGCCGGGCGTACTCGGCACTCTGGAGCATGGCCGGCAGGACGACGCATTGGAACGAGCGGATCAGTCGCGCAGGTCGCACCACGTCATCGAGAACCACCCCGACCGAGGCCAAGTCACCGAGGTCCGTGACCGTGTCCGGAGCGACTTCAACAGCGGCCAGGAGGTCACGCAGCTCACGCGAGGTCACGTCGTCGAGGCCGAGAGCGCGTGACAAACGGCCCAACACGTCAGCACTGGGGATCATCCGGCCGTTCTCGACCTTGGACACGGTCGGCTGCCCCACACCGGCCCGCTGCGCCAACACGGCACCCGTCAGACCAGCATCCGCACGCAGCGCACGAAGACGCGCACCAAGCGCCTTCATCCGCTCCCGCCGCTCACTCCCCATATCCAGGGTTCTACACCACGAGGCAGCCGACACCAGGCACGAGACCTAGATGATCATGAACCACCCAGCCCATGATTCAAACTTTCTCTACTGGTTCAAGGCGGCTCGCTCCGCTCCCCGCGCGCGGCCCGGCCCCCGGCCGGGCCTGCGCTCCAGTCTCCGCCCCGCTCCAGCCCGGCCGGCGCCCATGCCGCGCTTATGGCAATCAGTCGCCTGATACCGGAGAAGAGGCGCGTCACAGAGCTGAAGTTCAGCGCAATACGATCGCATTCGCCCGCGCCCACTGGACAACCGTGACTGCCAGGTGGACAGCAGCTTGCGCCTCTTCCAAACTCGGCTTCCTCTGGCCGCTATTTGCATGCCTATCAGGATTTGGCCATAGCGATTCCAAAACGCCAAGAACGGGGTCGATTGAATGATCCATCTTCATCCCCGGAAGAACAAACCTCCAGCGCTGCCCCTGACTCTTCAGTGAGCCCACAACATGTCCCAGTTGCGCTTTATCCTGCTTGGGGACAACGATGGGAATCAGTACAGCCTCAACGGCCTTGATCGCATGATCCCATGCATCCGAAGCATCGGAGTCCCGAGAGAAAGCGCGATCCCAAGCCTGCTTCAGCTCCTCACTGGCGAGATCGGCAGGAGTTACGGCGACATCAAAGCTTTCTTGAGCCACGGCATCAACTCGCCGTCGCAGCCCCTCCCCCTTGGTTGCCATCCATGCCGAGCCTCCAAGAGAAAGGGCGTGCTCAAGGCTGTTACAGCGAGATTTGCCACCGCTCGTGCTGAGTAGATAATCGATCAGATCCAGGAAGGTATCCTCATTACGCTTACAATGAGAAATGAGGTCACGCATCATGTCAGCAGCCCTCTTGTTAATGAGGGGGGCGCGCACAGCAAGAGCCGCAGAGTGTACGAGTCGTCCATTTGTTTGCGGCGCGCCTCGATATCCGAAGACTTCCTCAGTCCAAAACTCCAAAGATGGCACTAGATGCTGCGGTACACCTTCCGCCATCCCGGCCGGCGGGCGTACCCCGCGACGGACGGACAGGGGAACCCAATTCGACATGCCACAAAGGGTACCGTGTGCCAGTTACGAGCGCGCCCAGTTATCGCGATCGAAGAGCTAGGAGTCAGCTTTCCAGACTCGGGGCGAGCGGATGATCATCAACGGTCGGACGTCGCGGGTTGGCCCTGGTCGAGACCCCGATAGCGTGGCTGAGGCCGGTAGGGGTGCAGCGAGACACACGCGTGCGTGGTCGGTTGGCGCGCCCGCCGTCGTGGCTGACTGTCGTCGGCTGAGGTACGGGCGGGCTCCGGGTCAGCACTGGGTGCCGATTGCGCCGCAGGTGGCGAACTCACCAAGTCCACCCGTGGCGGCTGACACCGACAGCCCGAACAGCGACGGATGGTCAGGCGAGAGATACGGTCGGTCAACCAACATGCCAACCGCCGTGATCGACCTGATAGGAATAAAGATCGACCTTAAAGCCTGAAGCCGACTACGGCCGTGTGTCGGCGATTGGGCCTGAGATACTATCGAGCCCAACCCTCGGATGTATCAACCGTTCGAGGTTGCCGAGTTGAGTTCTGCGGACAATCGGCTCGCCTCAATCGTCAAAGCTCTTACGTGACGCATCGACAGATCGATTTCTTTTCCGTGAACGATAGCATTTCGAGCGTTCAGTAGTCGCCGCACGAATTTAACGCGACCTTCATCAAGAATTCCCTCTTCAGCCAGGCCAGAAATCATCCTGCCGATTGAGGCCGTACCCCTGGATTCGCCAAAAAGCACACTATAGCGAACGCGAATTGCAGCTTCCAGTTCAATCCAGGCTCGCACCACCTGGAAGGCATCGCGCGGACTGGCGGCATCTTTCGGTGAAGTGGCAGACCTCGGGAGGGACTTGCTATCGATTACCCAGGTTAGAATTGGCCCGATCGCACTCCCAATCAGAGCGCCACTGATCAAAAATGGGGACGGATTAGAGAAGTCATCCCGATAGATATACATGAAAATCGTGACGATCAATCCCAGGAGCGAGTAAGTCAGCGTGGCAATCCTTACCACCCTGAGTCGTCGCCTAAGGGTCGATTCACCACCACCCACTTCAACGAGCGCTTGGTAGACGTCACGAACGCCGGCGCGGGCTTCATCCCCACCAGCTCCGCTAGCAATGGCTCCAGCCCGCCATGCAACTTCTCGCCTGATGTCGCCGACAGCCTCATCCAATGCACTTTCAGCCGCAGCAGACAAAGGCGGGGTCGCGTTAGACATTTCCTCACTCACCGCAACGCCCCCAAGAGCCCGGTAGTCACCACAACGGCCGAACAAATGACAAATCCGATCACTCCCCAAGTCTCTTGCGTTTGATTAGAAAACCATCCCGTCGCAATACCGGCGATCGTGGCTACAATCCAAAGGACTATAGCAATCCAGTCCTTCTTTTGTGGAGCTAGGTTCCGCCGTACCGCGTAATTGGCATCTCGAACGTCGGTCGCAGTCACCTGCGCAGGGCCAGCGCCGTTGCGGTGCATGGCTTCAAGCCGTTCGGCTTCGCGGAGCAGCCCTCGACTGAAGTCGGTGGCGTGATCTATCAGGGCATCTCTCGTAGGCCCTAACAAGGCATCGCTACCTGGGACAACTACCCTCAACTCGTCTGGCACACACGCAGTTTAGTCCGCGTGAGGTCACGAACGAAGCGCTTCGGGATTTCCAGCAGTCACTTTGTGTAGTCGATTGGACACTTTAAGCTCCTCTTGAACAACCGTGGCGTGTCTCCGCGGTGGCCACTCTGGTCGAGAGGGGGAGTGCCCTACACCCCAGTGGGAGTCACCGAGCCTGAACGCACGTGTCGACCGAGCGAAAGCAAGGGCTCGGATGCCTTGATCGTCTTCGGAACAAACGGGTTACAGTTCGGCCCTCCACTTACCCATCTCAGTATGGAACCCCCAGATCAGTGGACCGGAGGTCTCCAAGGTCAGGTGGTGGCCTTGGCGGCCTGTGGAGGAGGAGGTACTTCAAACACCTTCAGCCCCTTCTCCAAGGCTCGGAACTCCATGCCGGCGTCGACACAGGCGAGAGTGATCTCGTGAGGCACCATCTTCTGGATCTTGAGTGCTTGGTGGATGATCTCGTCGTCAGCGATGGGGTGCCGCTGCTGCCACCCGTCGTCAAGAAAGATCTCGACAGTCACCTTGTCGCGGACCTGCGCCGGGATACCGGGACCAGTGGTGCGACGCTTCTCACGGAGACGCTTCAGGACCTTCCTGGCGCGGTCACCAGCGCGCGTGTTGCCTCCATCCTTGAGCCTGTCCAACTGCTCGACCACGATGATGGGGACGACCAGCCGAACGGAACCCTTGACACCCATCTTTGCGTGCCACACGAAGTCGGTGAAAATCTCGCCCTGGATGAACGCCGAGGTGTCCGGTACGACGATGGCTCCAGGGTGGCTCGCGAATGTGCGGTTCCGGGTCAGCGACGCGAGCGCGGCCTCGATGTCGCGGATCCGGTTCTCGATCTCTCGGTAGATCAGGGGGTAGGGGCGCGGAGTTGCCTGAGTGATCCGGCGAATCTCCCAGTACGCCGACGAGTACAGGTCGTCCGCCATGCTCTCGTCGTCGAAGAGGCTACGGAATTGGCTATCGGCCTTCTCTACCCAGGACAGGTAGTTGTCCCGAGCCGAGACAACAGCCGTCGCATTTCTGAGGTTTCCACACTCGTTCTTCAACTGCTGAAGCGTCAGCTCGGCGGCATCGATGGCGCCCACGTTCCTGAGGTGCATGGAAGACAGCCTGTCACCCGGGCTGTACTCATGCATACGAGATTCAGCAGCCATACAGGGTGGGACTGGATCTGGGCGGTCCGAGGCCGCTCGTCAGTGGCCAACGACGACCGATCAGGCACCCGTGATCACTGCCCTGGCACCCGCGACCAGGCCAGACCCTGGAAGTACGTCGGCCTCCCCCCTCAACAGCGACGGTGCTAGCGAGCCCGGCCCCGCCGCCCGTCTCAGTTTTCGTCTCATTCAGCGCCGTTCACGACCGTTCAGACGGGACCGAAGCCGGTAGCCGCCCCAACAACCGGCCATCCATGAACGCGGGTGAACGGTGCTGTACGTGGCCACGCGAGCCATCACCACAGTTGGAAAGCGTGTTGCTGCCGATCTGTGGCTGAGCCCGGAACGCCGTACGCCGAGGAGGCTAGGTTGAAGGCGTGGACGATGAAGCGATCAGTATCAGGCTCACGCGCGATCAGGCGTTCGTGCTGTCGGACTGGCTTTACCAGGTGATGTTCCAGTCGGACGATCTTGAGGGGATCGTGCGCGACCGGGCTGTCTGGTCTCCGATCTACGCGATCTCAGGAACGCTGGACAAAGCACTGAGCGAGATCTTCATGCCCGACTACGGGCCACGGCTCGAAGCAGCAAAGCAGCGCCTTCGCGCCGACCTCTACGATGCCAGCGACGAACTGGCGTCCCCGGCCGAGGGCAGCTGACGCGTCGCTCGGCATGTGCGCGGTCCCAGGAGCCCTGCCTCACCCGTAGAAGTGCGCGGGCAAGAAACCGCAGGTCAGAGCGCTTCCCTGGACGGTGTGACCGGATCCCCCGACTTACGCACTACAGGCAAAACACTCCACGGGAAGTTGATCCAGTCGTCGGTGCGCTTCCAGACGTACTCGCACTTCACCAGGGACTGCGACTTCTCGTAGATGACGGCGGAGCGGACCTCGGCGACATGGTCGAGGCAGAAGTCATGGACGAGCTTCAGCGTCTTCCCGGTGTCGGCGACGTCGTCGGCGATCAGCACCTTCTTGTCGGTGAAGTCGATCGCGTTGGGGACGGGCGCCAGCATGACGGGCATGTCGAGCGTCTGGCCCACTCCGGTATAGAACTCGACGTTCACCAGGTGAAGGTTCTTGCAGCCGAGGGCGTAGGCGAGCCCTCCGGCGACGAAGACACCCCCGCGGGCGATGCTGAGGACGACATCGGGCACGTACCCGTCGTCGGCGACGGCCTGCGCGAGTTCACGAACGGCGAGTCCGAACTGCTCGTAACTGAGATTCTCCCGCGCCACTGCGTCACTCACCCCTTCCCTCTCCTCTCCCCGCCTCAGACCTGGGTCCGATGGAAGTTGAGGAAGGACCGCGAGGCGGTGGGCCCGCGCTGGCCCTGGTACCGGGAGCCGTAGCGCTCGCTGCCGTACGGGTGCTCGGCCGGCGAGCTGAGCCGGAACATACAGAGCTGTCCGATCTTCATACCGGGCCAGAGCTTGATGGGGAGCGTGGCGAGGTTGGACAGCTCCAGGGTGACATGCCCGCTGAAGCCCGGGTCGATGAAACCGGCGGTGGAGTGCGTGACCAGCCCGAGCCGCCCGAGGGAGCTCTTCCCCTCCAGCCGGGAGGCGAGGTCGTCGGGCAGGGTGATGACCTCGTACGTCGACGCGAGCACGAACTCACCGGGGTGCAGGATGAACGGCTCGTCGCCCTCCGGCTCGACCAGCCGGGTCAGATCCGCCTGCTCGACCGACGGATCGATATGGGGGTACCGGTGATTCTCGAACACCCGGAAGAAGCGGTCCAGCCGCACGTCGATGCTCGACGGCTGCACCATGGATTCGTCATACGGATCGATCCGCACCCGCCCGGCGTCGATCTCGGCCCGGATGTCCTTGTCTGAGAGAAGCACGTCCCGAGGATACGCAAGACGCGCGGAGCCCCTGTAATCAGGACGTCTCCGCGCGTCTGCCCGCTGACGCGGCTGCTACCGCTGTACGGCCCCTACCGCCTCTCGAGCGTCACCGGCACGGCGCTGCGGAGCCGCGCACACCGGGGACACCGGACGAGACGTCCGGGGCCGAGCCGCTCGGCCTGCTGCATCGGGAACGAAGCGGTGCTGAACACGTGCCCATCGGCACAACGGACGACGGTGCGCTCCATCAAGTCCTAGAGTCCCTTCCCCAAAGAACCGCGTCCGGCTGCTGCTCGCCGGACAACGAAAGCCACATTACGGGACGAACGGGAAGACCCTCCAGGCGGCACTCCGACCCCGCCCGACCCCTCTTCGGCACCCCCACCGTACGCCCCAACTCCGGCCCCTCGCAGCCGGATCCCACCCCGCGAAACACACACGAACCCCTCGGCTTCAGCGCCGGGGGCCCGGGATGTTGTAGAGTGACGAGGCAATCGGACACCGGCTCGGCCGGCGTCTTACGCGGGTGTAGTTTAATGGTAGAACATCAGCTTCCCAAGCTGAGAGCGCGAGTTCGATTCTCGTCACCCGCTCCACGCGAAACCCCCAGGTCGATGACCCGGGGGTTCTTTGTTGTCTAGACCAGTTGGCGGGGCGCGCACCACATCCGCACCACAAGGGCTGAGCTAGGTGCCCGTGCGTTTGTCCTTGTGGTGCGCGGGGGCGCCCTTGTGGTGCTTCTCCCGCTCGGCGCGGACAAGGTCATCCAGCCCGGAAGCCACCTCCCGCTGCCGCTCCTCGTCGGAGTGCTGATAGATCAGTGCGGCTCTCTCCGAGGACTGGCCGGCGCGGACCATCGTGTCCTTGAGCGTGGCACCCGAACGGGTCGAGAGCGTGTGTCCGGTGTGACGAAGGTCGTAGAAGCGGAAGCCGTCCGGGAGGCCTGCGGCAGTGCGAGCGCGCCGCCACTTCCGACCGAAGGAGGTACGCCGGAAGGGAGCCCCCTTCTCACCGACGAAGACCAGGCCGTCAGGCCCCTTCTCGGCGAACCATGCGAGGTGCTGCCTCACCTCCTTGTGGAGAAAGGCGGGGAGGACGACGGCCCGAACACCGGCGCCCGACTTGGTCTCGCCAGGAGCGCGTTTGCCGTTGGTCCGCTCCGGTTCGGCGACGCGGACGCGGATCACCAGGTTGTCGGGGTCGACGTCCCGGCGGCGCAGGCCGGCCAGCTCCTCGGGGCGCATCGGGCCGTACGCGCCGAGGTAGACCATGAGGCGCCAGCGGATACCGATCGCTTCGGCGAGGGTGTCCACCTGGGCGACGGTGGCGATACGACGCTCAGCGGCCGACTCCTTGCCCGCGCCCTTGATACGGCAGGGGTTGCGGCTGATCAGTTCGTCGTCGACGGCGGTTTCCATGATGCTCTTCACGAGCCTGTATGCCTTGGCGACCATGGTCTTCGCCTGTGTGGTGCGAAGGCGTTCAGCACGCCATTCACGGATGCGTGGAGCGGTGATCTCGTCGAGGTCGAGGGCTCCGAAGGTCGGGAAGATGTAGAGACGGAATAGGTGCTCGTACAAGTCCACGGTACGAACAGCCAGCTCCCGCTCCTCGACCCACTTCTCCGCGTAGATCCGGAAGTTGACCGCGCCCGCGTCGGGAGCGCGCCAGTCGCCACGAGTCAGATCCGCCTCGACCTGGGACAGCCAGATCTCCGCTTCCTTCTTGGTCGCGAAGGTCTCGGGCGCGTGGATGCGCTCGCCGTCGGGTCCGATGTACGAGGCCGTCCAGCGGCCCGACCGGTACTGCCGCACCGCGCCGAAGCGACGACGCCTGCCCTTCTTGTTCGCCATCAGGCAGCCCTCCGAAGTCCTGCGCGACGGAGCCGGATCGGCTCGACGGTGCGTGATGCGATGAACTCCTCGACCGCGCTTTCGGGGATGCGGACATGCCGGCCGACCTTCACGTAGCGGATGCGCCGCTCCTCGACGAGCCGCCGAGGGAAACGGGCGGTCGTGCCGAGCAGCTCGGCGACCTGGTCGACGGAGAGGTATCGGTCGGTCGTCATGCGGTCGGTTCTCCTTCCGTTCCGGGGGCGGGTTCGAGGGTTGCGGCAAGCCAGGTCTCGGCGGCGCTGAGGCCCGTACCGGCGAAGACCCAGTGGGCGAGGACGAGCGTGGTTTCGCCGTCCTGCGGGACAGGTGGGGGCGTCTGCGCCCGGCGCCAGTTGGCACGGGCGGTGCGGAGGGCGCCGAGGGTGGTGGAGTAGCGGCGGGACTTGGTGGAGAAGTGGCCGCGGAAGCCGAGCATGTGAGCCCAGGCGCGCAGGCGGAGGTGTTCCAGGTCCTTGCGGGCGCCGAGGGTCCAGGCGGTACGGATCATGCGGCGGGCGTGGTCGGTGATCCGGGCGCGGGCGAGTTCGGCCAGGAAGCGGATCGGGCGGTCCAGGGTGCCCGTCGTCGTCTCGGCGCCTTTGGTGGCGTACTTGGCGATGTACGCCGCTACGGCCCGCTCGGTCAGCTCCTGGCCACCGTCGAAGTCGGCGGAGCGGATGGGGCGGACGTCGAGCTGACGCCCGAAGGTGAAGGCGTGGGCCCGACCGTCGATCACCAGGCCCTCGACGCGGGAGGCGGTCACAGCAGCGCGAATGGCGTCGGTCAGCAGTCCGGCCGTGGCCCAGGGCGGGGGCGGGGTGTCGCCGCCTTCCGGGCCGTCGAGGCGGATGACCGCGTGGAAGTGGACCGCGCCGCGCTTCTGGTATTCGGCGACCTTGGCGAAGGAGACGCGGGCGTGGTCGCGGAAGGTTCGTTGGGTGAGGCCGGCGCGCTTGGCGACCTCACGACGGAGGTAGATCGAGAAGCGTCGCCAGAGGGCGCCAGCGTGCGCGTTCCAGAGAACGGCCGCTTCGTAGTCGTAGGTGTCGGGGTCGAGTGGGGTGCCGAGGGCTGCGTCCTCCTGGTCGTGGTGGACGCCGCAGCGGCAGGGACGGCCGTCCGTGCGGCGGTTGTGAACCGGGCCGAAGCCGGGGGCGGTGAAGGTGGCGAAGACGCGCGGGTGGGTGGCGACCTGGTCGGGGGTGCCCTTGCCGCCCCGGAGTCCGGCGGTGATCAGCTGGTAGGTGTCACGGCGGTAGACCTCTGCGCAGGCCGCACAACGCGTTGCCCGCCGGTTGTTGCAGCGGACCAGGAGGTGACCGGCGGGGAGGGTAGCCGAGTCGAGGCGGTGAAGGATGTTGCCGATCTCGCCCGTGCGGGTGTCGACGGCGTATTCGGTGCGGTGGCCGTCGAGGCGGACGGGGTGGGTGCAGCCGCCCAGGCCCGCGAGCTGTCGCGCGAGGGCGGGCATGGTGCCGAGGGCGGCGAGGGTGCTCAGCTCCGCCAGCGGTGGCGGGGTCGAGTGGGTAAGGATGGGAGTCCCTTTCGGCTGTTTCGGTGGTTGGGAGGGACGGCCCCGGGGCGGCGGGATGCTTGGCGGCTTGTTGCCGCCCCGGCGGCCGGTCAGTGCCTGTTGGCGCCTGTGACGAGGGAGCGCAGGACCACGGCGGCGATGGCGACCGAGATGGCCGTCACGGCGACGGCCACCAGGAGCGCGGTGAGGACGATGCCGACGACGCCTACGGCGGCGACCGCGCCCGCGTAGGGGGTGAGCGGGCGGCCGGCGGAGGGCGCAGGGGTCTGCACCTGGTGGTGAGTGGTGATGGTCGTCGGCAGGTGCGGGGTGTCGGGCAGTTGCGGGCGGAACAACACGGCGTACCTCCTTGTCACTTGTCGTTGCCGTTGACGACGCCGACCCCGGTACGGGTGCCGGTTTCGATGGCGGGGGCGAGGAAGGTGTGCGAGAGCCAGAAGCCGAAGAGGGCGATGACGATGGCGACCCAGATGCGGACGCCGAGGAACTTGATCGCGGCCCAGGCAATGACGCCCAGGACGAAGACGAGCGGGAGCGAGACGGTCATGGACTCTCCTCAGCGGACGCGGCAGCGGTGGGTGCGGGCGGCCAGCTCGGCGGCGGTGCGGCTGTCGTAGTCGGCGGAGAAGCCGCAGCGCGGAGCCGTACAGACGGCCGCGTGCTTCTCGCGGCCCCGGCCGTCGTAGTAGGTGCCGACCTGGACGGGTCCGATGCGGACGAGGCGGCGGAAGCGGGGGTTGGCGGGCATCAGGGCAGCTCCTTCGGTTCGTCGTGGTTGTCGCCGGTGAAGTCGGCGACGTGGTCGATCAGCCACCGCCGGATCTCCGCGCCCTCGACCGGGTCGGCGGTGAGGATCACGGGTTCGGCGATGAGCATGGCTTCGGTGAGTCGGTTCTGACGGGTCAGCTCGGCGGCACGGTTGAGCGCGCGGAGCGTGGACGGGCGCATGTGTTGAAGTGCTCCTGGGTTCAGGTGAGTTGGGTCGCGATGGCTTCGGCGAGCGGCAGCGGGACGCCGAGCCGCGCGCGGAGGATCGAGGTGTCGATGGGGGTCCCGGTCCGGGCGCGGTGTTCGTCGGCGACCTTGCGGGCGTGGGCGACGAGGGCAGGCGGGACCGGTGCGGCGGGCAGCGGAGCCAGTTCGGGCGCCGCTTCTACGGCGGGCGGTTCGGGCGCCGGGTCTGAGTCCGCTTCGGGCTCTACGGTCGGGCTGTGGGCGAGGAGCGTGCCGCCGAGGAAGGCGACCGCGGGCCATCCGGCGACGAGGATGCGCAGCCAGGCGGGTACGGCGTCGAGGTTGAGCAGGCCAGCCGTGGCGACGTTGGCACCGAGCGACGCGGTGAGCGCGACGAGGAACCAGCACCACCCGGCCGCTTTCGACCCACCGGAGCGCAGTCGCCGCCAGGCCGCCACCAACAGCAGGTCGACGGAGACCGGATAGGCCCACGCCTTCCAGCCGTCTTGTCCGGCAGCGGCGGCCAGGTCGTGCAGGTGGGCAAAGGACAGCGCGGCGGCGATCAGCGCTTGGACGAGTACGGCGTCGAGGCGGACGGGCAGGAAAGACACAGCGCGACTCCTTCCGGTTCCAGGCATGGCGGGGTAGGGAGTGGGCGCGGGACGGCCGCGCGGGTCGTTGGATCAGTTGCGGCTACTCGGCGACCGGGCGGGGAGCGGTCACCGGCCCGGGTGCCTCCACGGGCACGGGCGGGACGTACGGTCGGAAGGGCGCGAGGGCCGGAACATCGGGAACGAGGTGCGCCGACTCCCGGCAGGTGGTCGCAGCATCGGCGAGGGACAGGTACGGCGTACGGATGCGGGACCAGCCACCGGACCGGTCACCGACGACGGCCAGGCCGGGCAGTTCAGGCGCGATGGAGCAAGCAGCGAAGACCGCTTCCGGGGCGATGTCGCCAAGCGCCATCTTGGCGGAGGCTTCATCGTTGACCCGGTGGCAGACGCGGCCGGTCAACTGGGCCCGGAGCATGGTGGCGCCCTTGCCGAGTTCGGCGCCGAAGCGCTGCCCGCAGACTTCCAGGTAGATGCTGGCCGCGCGGCCGAGCTGGGCGAGGCGGATGAGCTGAGTGACCATCTCGTCGCGCCGTTCCTCGTCCTTGCGGGTGGCGACGAGGAAGAGTTCCGCGACCTCGTCCACGAACAGGACGACAGGCACGGGCCGTTCGCTCTCGGGCAGGCCCCAGATGTCCGAGGTGATCTCCTCGTCTGCGGTGCCGGGGGCGATGCCCTGCCGGGCCCTGATCAGGTCGTATCGATCCTGCATTTCCTTGACCAGGACCGGCAGCAGCTCGGCCGCTTCGTCCGGGTCGGTCGCCAGCGCGGAGAGCCGGGAGGCGAAGGGTGCCAGCTCTACGCCGCGCTTGCAGTCGATGCCGACGAGGGCGACAGGCTGAGTCGCCAGGCCGGAGACGAGATGTCGCAGGTACATGGACTTGCCGGACAGCGTGGCGCCGAGAACGAGTTCATGGGGTACGGCGCGATAGTCGCGGACGAAAGCGGTCGCGTCCTCCCGCAGAGCCACCGGCACCCGCAGAAGCCCGCTGTCGACTCGACGAGGCATGCGCACCTTGCGTAGGACGTCGTAGCCGACGAGCCGAAGTTCGACGACGCCGGGCTTCACGTCCCGCACGTACACGGCGTGAACACCCCAGGCGTGCCGCAGCCGTTCGGCCGAAGCAGCGACGTCCGCGGGTTCCTGCCCGGGAGCGAGTCGCAGCCGTACACGCAGGCCGGTCGCGTTGGGTCGGATCACTCCGCGACGCGGGGGAACCGGCCGCACCTCCCGCCGGGTAGTCGCCCGGACCGCCAGGGCCCGCCACCGGGACGGCTCGACGGTCAGCCCGCAGGCGTCCATGGTCGAGGAGTACGAGGCCAGCAGCCGGGCCACCGAGAGCGGCAGCCCGACCGTGGACCAGTACGCCGCCGGATGGGCGTGCCGGGCGTAGGCCGCGCCGCCTATCACGGCGAGCGGTCCGCCCAGCTCGGCCAACGTCGCCAGGTCGGTCACGTCGATCAGCCCGCCTGAGCCATCTGGAAGGCGCCGGGCATGACGGCCGTGGCGCGGTAGGCGATGCCGTGCCGCTCACGCCCGTTGAACACGCTCTGCCAGGGCCGGGCAACGAGCCCCGGCAGCGAGACCGGGGCGCCGACGGTCAGACCGTCCGTCACTCCGCTCTCGGGGATGGTGACCTGGATCAGCGACGACTCACCCTCGTCGATGTAGACGACGCCGATGGTCATCAGCGCCTCACCGCTCACGGCGTCCTTCGCGATCTCACCGGTCTGCCGGTCACGCACCTTCGGCGCCGGCGCTTCGGTGAGCAGGATCGTGGCGGTCGAGGCGTCAACGCGGATCACACGCACAGAGATTTCTCCTTCTGAGTTAATCAACTCGCCACCTGACAAGTTGACTTAGCAAGTTCGAAGTTAGGGATGCCAGGTTGACTTGTCAAGCGACTTGGAGGGCCGTCGACGAGCACGACCGATGCCTCAAGCGCACCATGAAGCGACCAGCACGGAGGAGGGCGCGACATGGGCAGACGGGACCGCGCTCAAGAGCCGCAGCCATGGGACCCTCGCAAGCCACGCGAAGCCGCGCCACCGCCGAACACCTGGCCGACGCCACCCCACGGCCCCCCGCCGACCGACTACCACCAGGCCGGACCGAGTCCTCAGCCGAAGAAGCGCCGTCGCGTCTTTCTGTGGGTCTTCCTGGCCGTCCAGATCTTGTTCTTGATCTGGGTGATCACAGGCATCGCGAGCAACGACGACAACCCCGACTCATGCGATGGACTGACCGGGGACAGCCTGAAGCTGTGCGAGGACGCCGGCGATCTCGGAACCACCATCGGAGTGGGCTTCATCGTCGGGTTCTGGGTAGCAGCCGACTTCATCCTGACTCTCACGTACCTGATCTACCGACTGGCAACGAGACAGCCCCGCACAGAGGGCGCTCAGCTCAGGCGATAGGTGTCTTCCAGCTCTTGCCGATCAGCAGGAAGCAGCACGTCAGACACTTGCAGCGCCTGCCCAGCAGCATCAGCCGCCACGACCAGGACGCTCAGCACAGGGACGCCGTCGGGAAGCTCCAGCAGCTCGGCCTCAGCAGGCTCAGGCAGGCGAGCAGAGACCCGCTCCGTCACATGATCGAAGCGAACCTTCTTACGCGCTTCCAGATGCGCACGGGTGCCGCCGCTCAGCGGTTCGGCACTCCCCAGCTCGGTACCGTCGACCAGGTCGGCCGGGAAGTACGACGACACCAGCTCAACAGGTTCGCCATCCTCCACGACAAGGAACCGACGGACGAGAACCTCGGCCCGCTTCGGCAGCCCAAGCACGGAGGCGACCCGCGCCGGAACAGGAACATGGCCTACCTCGACCAAGCGGCCCGGCGCCTGAGTCTCATCACGCGCGAGCGCTTCGCTCCCCCGGCGATCCTTGTGCTCGACCACGGCCGGACGCCCACGCACAATCGTGCCGAAGCCCTGCCGCGATTCCAGCCAGCCGTCACGCTTCAGCAACTCCAGCGCTCGGACGACGGTCGGACGGGACATCCCGAAGGCCTGCACGAGCTGATTCTCGCTGGGCACGCGAGTCCCGGGTGGATACGTGCCATCCTCGATGCGCTGCTGAATGGTCTGCGCGAGGCGTACGTACTTCGGTGCCTCCACTTCATACGCCATGAACGCCGCCGCCTGTCGAGATTGGCCAAGTCAACTGGTCAACCAGACTAGCGACGAATCCGCCGGCGCAGAACCAACGGAGGGTATTGCCCTCACGACGGCCAGGCATCGGCGACGACAAAGGCGACCACGGTTCCGCCGAAGCGACTGGGCCCGGAATGCCAGGACTCGGCGATCGAGTCGACCAGCAGGAGCCCCCGCCCATGTGCGTCATTGGCGTCAGGCCGCCGGAGCCGCACATTGGCCGGGAAGCCGGGGTTGTGCACCTCGATGCGTAGCGAGGTGTCGTCCCGAAACCACTCCACCCGCACCAGCCACGGTTCGTCTGCCTGCCCGTAGCGGATGGCGTTGGTCACCAGCTCTGAGATCATCAGCGCACAGTCCTCGACCGAACAGGCCGGGTTGTACGGGGCGATGAACTTCCGGAACCAGCGCCGGGCCCGGGGAACCGACTCCGGAGCTGGATGCAGGGTCATGGCCCCGAGCCGCGGGGAGTCCTCAGAGGGATAGCGGTCGATCGTGTAAGCCACCATGCGCGCTCACTCCTTGCCGCTGCCGTCGCAGTCGAGGCAGCGCCGCTTCGATGTGGCACGGGTGCGGTCAGCGATAGCGGCAAGCGCGAGGGCCGTACGGGAGCTGACGCGCTTCCAGCCGCGCCCCCGACAACTCCGGCAAGGTAAGTGCGCTCCCTGGTCCTGCCGCCGACTCGTCACTCCGGGCCCCCCTTCCGATCAAGTGGCCTTAGCCACTTACTGGATAGTGGCATTAGCCACTCACGATGCGCAAGCGGTTCCCCGAAGTGAGGACCCATCAGGTGAGCGGATACCCCTGCTCGAACGCCCAACGGTTCGGCGGGTAGGTGGCTTCGGCGAACTCCAACGGCCGGTCCTGGAGGTCGAAGACGACGTGATGCACGATCAGCACAGCAGTCCCGGCCTCAAGCTGGAGGTCAGCCGCTTCCTCCTCGGTGGCCTGCCGGGCACACATACGGTCTTCCGCGTAACTCCCCTGCCGCCCCGTCATGTTCTCGACGTACATCAGGGTGCCCTCCTGGATCCGCTCAGGCTCCAGGAGCTTGGGCGCCCGCTGCCCGATCTCCGGCGCGAACCACGAGGTAGACAGCGTGATGGGCCCATCCTGATTATTGGTCACCCGCCGGCGATGCACGGCCCGCCGATCCTTCACCAGCCCCAACGCCTCAGCGACATGATCCGGTGCATCCAGCCACCCGGCGGACGTGATGACCGCGTACTCACCGGGCGTGTAGATCTTCCCGGTCTGCCGAGCCCGCCCGTACAACTCCCGAGCCCGACGGTTCACTTCGAGGCTCCGGACATACGTCCCGGATCCCTGCCGCTTCTCGACGAGCCCCTGATTGCTCAGCGCCTCCAACGACCGCGCCGCCGTAGGCCGGGACACCTTCCAGTCAGCCGCCAACTGCCGCTCCGATGGAACCTCGTCCCCCGGTCGCAGATCACCCCGCAGGATCTGATCACGGATGAAGTGAGCGATCTGGAGATACTTCGGCTGCGTCTCCTCGATCTGAGGCATGTCCCCTCCTCGTCCAAGTGGCTATAGCCTCTGGCCACTATAGGGTGAGTGGTCAATGGGCAACCCCGTAGTCTTGGGCCTATGACGCGGTTGATCGTCGCAGCAGGAGGAGGGGGCGACGCAGTCGCCGCCGCAATGCTTCACGCCGCCCTGTACGGCGACGAGGACCAGGCGGTGATCCTCACGTACTCGTGGGACCGCTTGCTGATCGACCCCGTACCAGGCCCCCGAGGACCCGAAGACTTCACCGGCCTCGAACCGCTCACCCCGACCGTATGGAAGGTGCCGGCGGAGGCCCGCCCCATCGCCCCGGCCGGCTCCACGCTCCCCCGCCTCGCGGCAGAGCTCCCGTACACCTTCGCGCTGATCGACCCGAGGCACGGCGCAGAGAGCGTCACAAGCCAGCTCGAAGACCTGGTCACTCAGCTCCAGCCGACCTCAATCGATCTCTTGGACGTCGGCGGCGACGTGTTGGCCCGAGGCGACGAACCGACCTTGAAGAGCCCTCTGGCCGACTCCCTGACGCTGGCAGCGTGCGGCCAAGTGAACGCGCCCATCCGCCTGTTGATCGCGGGCCCCGGCCTGGACGGCGAGCTGTCGCACGAGGACCTGCAAGGCATGCTCGGCGCACTCGTCCACACCTTCACGGCGAGGGACGCGGAGCCGATCAGCGCAGTCCTGGAGTGGCACCCCTCAGAAGCAACCGGCATGCTCGCGGCAGCCGCCCGAGGAGTACGCGGCACGTGCGAGGTCCGGGACGCAGGCCTTCCCATCCCCCTCACCGACGAGAGCCCGACCGTCCATGAGGTCGACCTGGACGAGGCCCTGATCCGCAACGAGCTGGCCCGCGCCGTCATGTCCACCACCACCCTGGACCAGGTAGAGGCACTGAGCCGCGAGGTCTGTGGCTTCTCGGAGATCGACTACGAGCGCAACAAAGCCCTCTGGCTCAAGGAACAACAGCCGGCGCAGCTCGACGCCCAGTCGGTGCTCCCCCAACTCACCCAGTTCGAAGCAGAGACTCGAAGCCGCGGAGTCACTCACACGACGTTCCGCCACCTCACAGAGGTCCTGAACCTCGACGGCTCACAGCGCGATGACCTTCGCCGACTGCTCATCAACAGCCGCCCTGAGCAATACACAGCACCGTTGTGGAGCCTCACGGCCATCGACAACGACCGCACAAGCCGGACACCATGAGCGCCTACGGCAGCGATCCAGACCTCAACGTGTACGACGTCACCGGCAACGGCACGGAAGTCGACGTCGCCACCAACCTGCTGAACGGCGACATCAGGCTCTCGATTCTCTGGACCCAAGAGATCCTCTTGTCCGCCGATGCTGCCGAACAAGTGGCGGACGCTCTTCGACGAGCAGCAGCCCAGTCCCGCAGCATCACAGCCGCCACAAGCACCGACTGAGTAACAACCTTCTTCACGGGTTTCAAGGCGGCTCGCTCCGCTCACCGCGCGCGGCCCGGCCGCCGGCCGGGCCTGCGCTCCTGTCTGCGCCCCGCTCCAGCCCGGCCGGCGCCCGTGCCGCGCACACGGCGATTTGCCGCTTGCCGTACTGCGGTTACGTCGTGGCTGGGCCGCTCCGCTCTACAGCTTTGTGGATCCCCCATGGCGCGAAGCTTGAAGAGCACGGCCCAACATAACGACATGATCGGGCAAATCAACGGACTGCCCGAATCACTGGAAGATTTACGTGGCTCCGAGTCGCGCGAATTATGCGTACAACAGGTCAACTCCGAGGTCATCTATACTCGCCGCTGCATCGCGAAGAATTTGTACCAGTTCGCGCTCATTCTTTCCCGAAACTAGGTCACTCCGTTCCAGGCGATTAGCCAGGGTCCGGAAAAAATCGCGAGACCGGTTCATTAGCGACATTACACTAGCTTGATCTAGGATCTCGTTATCCAGCATCAAATGAACGTCGCTTTCGTATAGCTCCAAGTTGCTGACTATCTCGTCAGCTACCTCTTCGGGAAAGCCAGCCCGGTTGACCGAAATATGTATACGCTGCCCCCACAAGTTCATTTCCTGAACGAAGCGAGCCGCTCGGGTACCTCGAACAGCAGGCGCCTTCCTGCGTTCGACGCGGCGACTTGATATACGCTCCCTGGCGACTACAGGCTCATAAGTGCGGAAGTCTGCCGCAGAAGAGGCTTGGAGAGCCGACCTGAAACAAGGGTGTATCAGGAATTCGGCCTCATGCGGTTCTACCTGGTTCGGATCGTCGTAGACATACGAAATCTTACCGTTGCGGCGCACGCCAAGAAACCCAACGCTATACAGAACATCCAGAATCCCGGCTGCTGTCAGGACTTCAGAGCTTCCCGGGTACCGAGATACTAGAGTTTCCTTCAACGCGTCCACTCGCCCTTCGAGCACCCTTCTAGTCACGAGATACCCAGAATTCTGGAACAAGACGAACAGATCCAGGAGGAAGGGATAGTTGACCTTGTATTCACTGACAAGGTCAGCCTGCTTCCAATTCGAAAATTGGACACTCGCTTCTTTGACGTCAGAGTGCAGCACTCTATCGTGCCCATTCTTCACAGCGGTGTCGCGACACGCATTGCATAGCTGAATCATGTCGCGGGGTCGCATAAGGGTGAGGCTGGTCAGGTATTCATCGATCGACTTTCCCTCGAACCGCGTCGGGAAAAGCGAGTGCCATATTGCTGTATCCGATCCCTCAACGTCCAGCGAGGCGCACGCACGTACGCTGGCCAACTCGACAAGCCGTTGTGGTGTCCAATCAATATGCATTTCATCACTGCGAAATTTGTCCCGCTCGGCGGATTGCAGGAAGTCATATATATCAGTACGGAGAAATACTACGCAATTCACGTTGCTGAAGACCGAAGCGGCATGCTTGGCAGCATCCAACAATCCAGCAACCATCGCATCTGAATTTTGGTCATTAGACCAGACATCCTCCAACTTGTCTACCAGAACTAGGGTGGACTTATGATGCTCTTCACAGTCGAGATCGCCAATCGTCTGTGCCACTCTCTTTTCGAGAATGTCTAGCTCGCTAGAGGCCCTGATGCCGTCGTTTGGGTACTCTGCATCGGCACCTACTTTGATGCCGAAGGCTTCCAATGAGATATGAGACTTCAGCTTTTTGATGACCGTCCAAAATTTCTCATGCAGCCGAGGGTCCTCGAGTTCCTCATTATCCAAAAGGAATTTACGCAGGGTCGATACGGATGACGGAAAACCAGACGCCTTGTGTTCCTCGTTCACATGGCGCACAATGGACTTCGCCACCTGGACAGCCAGTACATAGCGCCAGACTAGCTCTTTTGCCATGGGTGAGCGAATGCCGGGAAGTTCGAACCTCAGCAGTTCGTCTGCCGAGATCTTATCTGGCGTGATGACGAGCGTATTCTTGGGTAGATCTATTGCCGAGTGCAGCATTACGCAAATGGCGCTCTTTCCCGAGCCTTTGCGTCCGATGACGAGCATTTTTCGTGCATTTACCGCGGCATCGTACGCTGCGGTCTCAAGGAATCCTCGACGCAGCAGCCCTCCCACAGCGAAATCAGACTCTGCGTCATCCTTCCCGAAAAAGAGTCGACTGAGCTTGGCGCGCTCTTCTGTGGTCATGTGTTCCACCCCGATAATTTTCAGGTCGCATGCTTCCGACCGTCGGCCAATGCGCCGTTTACCGGCCCAGAGCAGCCAGATTCGCTGCTGCCCTGCAAGGCATCTGGCCTCTTTCCATGATGCTACGTCTCCCTGCACATTGCATCCCCTAGGTGCTCCTGCGGACGAATATCCAAGAATCAACTAATGAAATCGAAAATTTTAGGGAGAAGTAGAAATCCTACTCGGCGAGCAATGGTGGGACTGTTGCAAGTGGCGGTAACGAGTTACAGGTACGCGTCGACAGGGCCTTGATCAACCGGACGTAGCCATCAGATTTCGGCACCGTTCCACCCGCAGGTCAGTGGCAGCAAACGCCGCGGCCCAAGCTTCCCAATCTGAAGGCTCAGGCACTGTCCTCACGGGACCGGCTGTCTTGGCTTGTCTGATCGACGACATTGGCAGCGTGGCTGAGGCCGCCGGGGGTGCAGCGAGACATGCGCGTGCGTTGTCGGTCGGCTTCCTCGCCATCGTGGCTGACTGTCGTCGGCCGGGGTTCAGGCCGGGCCCGGCGAGGGTGTCGACCGTCAGTCGAGCACGACAGCGCTGGGCTGTCCGAAGCCGCTCGGCAGTGGCCAATGATGACCACCAGACACACGAGCCCACCGCTCTTGATCAGCAAAGAACCCAGCTCACCAAGATCCTCGGCAAGACGCGAGGCAAGAAGACAGGTCCGGACTTGGTTATTGAGACCCTGTAGCTGAATCCCGCCGCTACGCTCCCAGGATGGCGACCACCAACGGGTGGGGGAACGCGACCCCGCCACCAATGCTGATCCAGTGTTCCTACTGCGATACGCACACTCTCAGCACGCAGCGAGGGACATGGGAGCTTGCCCCGGAGGGCGACGATGAGTTCGAGCCCACGCTGTACACACTTGTGTCGTGCGACAAGTGCCGCGCCCCTCAGCTCCTCGTGCAGACAGCGCAGATGGAGGCTGGAAACGTCTGGGGCTGGACAGACCCCATTTGCGAGTGGCCCAGCGACTCCTCGGGTCCGTTGAGCCCCAGCATCCCCATGGCGATAGCCCGAGAGATGCGTGAGGCTCGGGCTTGCTTCGGCGCCAAGCTCTACACCGCTACCGCCGTGATGGTCCGGCGAACACTCGAAGGCATGTGCATCGATCAAGGTACGCGCAAGAAGGCACTCTTTGATGCCCTGGGGGAGCTACGCGACGCGGACAAGATCGAAGGTCGCCTGTTTGAATGGGCGCAGGCCCTACGTGTCCTTGGCAATCAAGGTGCCCACTTCAGCAAGGACGCAGTAAGCCGGGAAGACGCCAGAGATGCTTTGGAGCTCGCCGAAGCGCTGCTCGACTACATCTACGTCTTCACCGCCAAGTACGCAGAGTTTCAAATGCGTCGATCGACGCCCCCAGGCGGCGGCACCGCTGGTAGCCCCTGAAGATCTCCACCGCCTGATCGGCGTGTATGACATCCACGGCTGACATCAACGGCGCCGGACGGGAGCGTACATCAGCACCCTTGCCCGGCTGTCGTGCCAGTCCGCAACAGTCCCCGGAGCAGCCTCGGACCGCAAGTCTGGGCGACCTAGCACCGGGGGAGTGATAGCAGCTGTACGTGCACGATGCAGCAAGTCGAAGAAGACTGTCAGTGGTTGGTGCTAGCTTGTCCGCGCCTCAACCCATTGCGCGGATAGGAGTCCTTGATGGGTCTTGCTGATGATGTGACCAAGGCTGTCACGGATGTGGTGTGCTCGGACTGGGATATTCGTAAGGGCACGGTGGTGCCCACCACGGAAGATGTGAAACTGAGGAACGGCGCCGTTGAGGTCGACGCCGTCTACCTGTACGCAGACCTGGCCGACTCCACCGGTCTCGCTCGCGACTTCAGCCGCAAGACCGCAGCGAAGGTCATGCGTGCTTACCTCGATGCG
Organism: Streptomyces sp. NPDC005811; assembly: GCF_040630405.1. Lineage (NCBI taxonomy): Bacteria > Bacillati > Actinomycetota > Actinomycetes > Kitasatosporales > Streptomycetaceae > Streptomyces > Streptomyces sp. NPDC005811. The sequence goes on along the minus strand of NZ_JBEXXK010000009.1, from coordinate 136,676 downwards.
ACCTGTCGGGTGATCAAGGCTAGGGGGGGCCAGATCCGTAGCTTCGACGGAGATCGCGTCATGGCCATCTTCATGGGTTCGACCAAGAACACTGACGCGGCTAAGTGCGCACTGCAGATCAACCATGCGGTGACCAAGATCGTGCGCCCCAAGGTAGAGGCCAACCTGCCATCCATCAAAAGTCAGGGCTTCATCGTGAAGCACTGTGTCGGCATCGACTCCGGCACAGCGTTGATCGTCCGTGGTGGTGTCCGAGGCAGCAACGACCTGGTGTCCATTGGCCGCGCGCCTAACGTGGCTGCGAAGCTCAGCGACATCCGCACCTCAGCTCCCACGTACATCACAGAGGCTGTCTTCAAAAGCATGGCGGACAGCTCCAAGTACAGCGGCACTGGCGAGAACCGGAAGCTGATGTGGGAAGGGCCCTACGCCCGTGAGGTCGGTGGCGAGAGCTTGACGGTCTACAAGTCGGGTTGGACGTGGGGGCTGTGACCTCAGAGCCGGAAGCGCGCGACACCGCCTGGAGAATCCACGCGGCTATCGGTGAGTGGACGGCTCGCGTGGACGCGAAGGCGTCCTTCGCGCTCACACTGGAGTCCGCAGCCTTGGCCGGCATCGTGGCACTGTCCGACGAAGGCCGCCTGTTTGGCAGCCTTTATGGTTGGGGCGCCAGGGCCCTACTGTGGACTGGATCCGTGTTGATCCTTGCTGGGGCTGTCTTGGCCATCCTCGTTGTCACGCCCCGGCTCCGTTCTCGCTCGGCTCTCGAGCACGAGGCCCCACAGAGCTTCATCTACTTCGGCCACTTGCAGTTCTGGAAGCCTGAAGATCTCGAAACTGCGCTTCAGCGGCAGGACATGTTGCCGATGCTCTCACGGCAGCTTATAAACACGAGCAAGATCGCCTGGCGTAAGCACCGCTTCGTCCAGGTCTCCTTCCTGCTCGCTGCGATAGGTGGAGCGTTCGTCTTCTTCGCCGGTCTCGTAGCTTGAGCGCTACCGGGTGCAGCCATTGACGCCGGCTATGGCACACGCATCACAGGGCATCGCGACGCACCGTCGTCGCGTGCCGACCGTCGCGGCTTGCTCTGGTCGACGCACCAATAGCGTGGCTGAGGCCGGTGGGGGTGCAGCGAGGCACACGCGTGCGTGGTCGGTCGGCGCATCCGCCGTCATGGCTGACTTTCGTCGGCTGAGGTTCAGACGGGGGCGCATCAAGGTGCCGGCCCGTCAGTCGACCGCGGCAAAGCTGGGCCGTCTTTGGGCCGTCCGAGGACGCCCGACAGTGGCCAATGACGACCTACGAGGACCACCAAGCGGCAGATCCCACCGCCCCTGACCAGCAAAAACCCAGCTCACCAAGATCCCCGGCAAGACTCAGGGCAAGAAGACATCTCAGGTCGCGTCCCGTGGCGGATCCGGCAGGTTGTGCCACGCGTGCCCACATCCCCCGACGCAGTACAGCGTCCGCCTGCGGGTGTCCGCGATGCTGAAGAGGGCAGCAAGCAGGCGGAAGGACCTGGTGAGTTCGTAGGCCGGAAGTCGATCCATTCCGAAGCGCCACTTCGTGAGCATCACCGCCGGCGTGTGAGTCGGGCCGATGCCGGAACGCGCGATGCTCTCAGACACGTCCTGCTTGCAGGCGCGAGCCTGACCGCAGAACAGCACCAGTGCGTGAAGGACTTTGCGTTGGTCATCCTCCGAGAGGCCCTCGAACCAATCGACGCCTTCGGCCGCCGGTCTGAGCCCCTGCGCGAGTTCGTTCAGGACCACCTCGTGTGCATACAACACGGACTTTCACCCCCATGGCTCAGACCGACAGTAGGCGCACGGGCCACCCGTGAGCAGCACCGGTACCCACGCCCTGATGGCACAGCCATCTCAGGCAAGCAGCAGGCTCCCCCGTCGAACCCGCGCAGCGTCTTCCAAGTGGGTTGCTCAGCAGCCCGGGAGGGGCAAGGAACCCACCGTGGAGCCGCCTCCCTTAGATAACTTGCTGCTGCCCCTGCTGCGGCTGGTCAAGTTGCTGCTCTCGCATGCGCTGCTCAGCACGCAGTCCCTCAACGGTGGTAGCGAATAGTTCAAGATTCCGCGATTGATCACTTTCACCATATGGAGCAATTCCCAATTCAAGGGCAGTTGAATGCTGTTCAATACTGTCGGCTGTCTGTTGGAGATTAAAGGCCCTCTCGCGGGGCTTGAAATACCCAGCCGCAGCGGTGATAACCGTAACGGTGAAGCCCAAACCAATAAGGATACCCTTAGCCGGCTGGGGCGGATCATACCAAGCAGTCACTGCAGAAATCGCCGCTGAGGTGACGAATAGCATCCACTGCATCAGCAAGTGCATGCGCCTGTAATGTCGCGATTCCTTACGCAACCGGCTCATCTCCGCCGGCAGTCTTTCTCTATATGATGCTTGCCGATCCATAGGTGGTGGAGTGTGCCGTAAAGCTTCGAGGATATGCCTCTCTGTAGCCAGAGAGAGGTCAAGCTTGAGCTTCCTGAGTGGAGTTCGTGCGTCTATCCAAAATTTGTTGAATTCCGCCGCCAACTGGGCGACGACAGCAACACCCGAGAAGAACGCAGCGAAGGAACAGGTGTTGTCAATCACGCCCGGGGTGTTCGAGTGTAGCCAAAAGGAAATCTTCAGGACTACCCACAATAGAAGTGCGGCAATGACGACAATCGGGGTCCCGTGTAGCCCGATAACCTGCAGGCGGCGATTTTTGATGCGTTCTTCGAGATCCGCAATCTCACGACGATGCTCGATCAATGCATCGGTCGTCGTCGCACCGTCAGATTGGCTCAATGGTTGCGTCATCTCACGCCCCGCGGCTATGAGACAGTCCATGTAGAAAGAGCAGGCAATTCAGAGCCCCCTATCTCTCGTGGCTTAGCAGTCGAGTCAGACCATCAGACATAGATTGGATCTTACGGACACCGCAGGTAGTTGGGGATGGGTTCGGCCCAACTGCCCAGTGCAGCCAGCTGCGGGGCCTGCCGCTTGCCCGCTCAACTGCTTGGCCAATGCCGGGCTAGACAATCCCCGAGGGGGCCGTCGTGAGGCCTTCGGAGCGTGTCAGACACACCGTTCAGCCGCTCTGCTTGGTGGGCGGTCCGCCACACCTCCGACACAGTGAGTGCCGCCGTTACTGCCTCACCTACTTCGTCGCAGTCCAAGGAGGTCTGGGACTGATCGACACAATCACTCCAGAGCTGTTGCAGTACAGCAGCGGAGTACAGCAACCACCCCGACCGCAGCCGACCGTCAGAAGCCGTCGATGGCCGACTGACCAGCCCACCGGTACCTCGATGACCTCCCAGCCGAGAGTTCGGGACGAAGAGGTCCGTATGTAACTACTGTTGCCGGGGCAACAGGAGCGGATCCTGAGTGACGCGGCCGTCTTCGCGGAGGAACTCATGGGCGCCGCGGAGCCTGGTTCGCAACCGCTGCTGCGTTGCGCGGCTGTCAAGGCGAACGTCGAGGGCCCCGAGCAGGTTGGTGTCGGCTCGCCGCCCGGTAGGAAGCTGCGCACCGTCAAGTCCCTGATACTGGGCGATGAGCACGCCGAGGTCGTGACGGCTCAGGGCATCCGCTCCGGCGAGGTGGAACACCCCGGCCGCGTCGGACAGCGCGATCTCCCACAAGGCAGCGGCCAGGTCTTCGACATGCACGGGGCAACGAATGTCGTCGGTGAACAGGACCCCAGCGCGGGTACCGGCCGCCAGATCATGCACCGTACGCTCGTGCCCGGACTGCCCGTGTCCGAGGATCAGCGAGGTGCGAGCGACGACGGCACCCGGCACCAGCAGTCGCACCGCCGTCTCAGCGGCGGCCTTTGCGGCGCCATAGGGGGTGACCGGATCGGGCAGGCTGCTCTCGTCATAGCGGACGTGCACGCCGGAGAACACCGCGTCGCTGGAGACGTGAGCCAGGCGGCAGCCTTGCTCAGCGGCAGCCAGCGCCACGCGGACCGCGCCGTCGGCGGTGACCGCCCAGTCGGACAGGCCACTGGACGCGTTGATGACGACCGAGGGGGCAACATCGGCAATCAACCTGGCGACACGCACGGGGTCCCGGACGTCGAGCCGATGCCAGGCGACGCCCGAGGACATGCCCGGTTGGGAGGCGAACGTCGCGGCCGCCTCGTGCCCCGCCGCGATGGCTTGGCGGACCAGTTCGGTTCCGAGAAAGCCACTGCCACCGATAATCAGGACCTTCATGGGCGCCCACGGTAGCGGAGGAGATCGGTGATGGGCCGGCTCCCATAGAGTCGGGTCCTGCCATCGCCGACCCACCGACGCAAGGCGACGCCCGTGCCATTCGCGTGCCAGATCCTGCGGGGAGCGACGGGGAACAGCGGGGACTGACAACAGGCGCACCCAGAGCTCCAACTCAGCTTCACCACAGGTCAGCGCGGTAGTCGCCCCCAGATGACCCAAGCTTCCCAAGCTGATGGCTTCGCGCCGGCCTTGACCCGATGGCTCGGCGCTGATCGAGTCACCCCATGGCTACGGACCCCAGCGAGTACGACAAGGCAATGCCGATCGTGGCCGCCCATCTCGCCAAGATCGAACGAGCGGTTGACCGGACCCGTGCCTCATATGCGGGGCAGCCGTTCGCGGCGGTCCATCAGGCACTCGCCGAAGCGCTGCGAGACGAGGGCGCTCAACGAGTCGTGCCCCAGGTCGTCGAGGAGTTGGCGCGCCAGATCTCGGATACAGCGACCGAGCCAAGGGGAGCGGCGGGGTGAGTGTGTAACTGCGTGACAACGCCGACGAACAACGGCGGACGCCCGCGGACGTCAGCGGACCGTCAGCGCAGGTGAGAGGCCCACCAGCCCAAGGCAGCGCCCCTACCCAATTTGCTTCGGGACGAAGAGGTCCTCACCCAAGGCCTCACCGCCACGCTTCCGCCGGCACAGCTTGCTGTGATCGAATGGCAGCGTGGCTGAGGCCGGTGGGGGTGCGGCGAGGCACACGCGTGCGTGGGCGGTCGGCGCACCCGCCGTCGTGGCTGACTTTCGTCGGCTGAGGCTCCGACACTCCGGGACTCCGCCACGGAACCTTTTGAGGCGAAGGGACCGTGCCATTCGCGTACCAGTTCCTGCGGGGAACGACGGGGAACAGCGGGGACTGGTCCCAGGTACGACCAGGGCTCCAACATCACTTCGCCACAGGTCGGCGCAACAACCGCCGCCAAGAAACCCGAGCTTCCCAGGCTGAGAGCGTCCGCCGCCTGTCCGGGTTCCTCGAAGAGTCAGAGAAGGTCCCGCCAGAAGGGGGCCGTCGCTTGCGGGTTCCAGCTGTCGTCGACCTCGCCCCGCGCCTCGTCGAACTCCTGGTGCATGTAGTCGGCCAGGTCCAAACCGTAATAGATGATGTCGGTCTGCCACATCGAGAGCACCGGATGCCCGAAGCTCCCCCGGCCGGCAGGCAGGTATCGGTGGGCGTACACGGGCACCATCACGGGCGCCTCCGCCAGATGACGCCGCGCCGTATCCAGTGCCGCTGTTCCGTCGGCTGGACGCTCACCCCAACCCTCGTACCAGAACGCGTTGTGCTCAACTTCGAGTAGAACACCCTCGATCGGCCAGTCGAGCTGTCGACGCAAGCTGTCCAAGTCGCCGCCGCGCCACTCCGGCCAGGGCCTGGACCAGGTCTGCCCGTCCTCGGTAGGGACGTTGATCGGGAGCCCGGCCGCAAGGAATGATCGGTGATCGTCCGCGAATTCGAAGCCGTACTCGCGCTCGATGCGCGTGAACTCGGCCTCGGTCAGCCCCGCCTCGAACTCATAGAGGCCTGTCTGTGCCAGGCGATGTGCGGCCTCCGCACCCAGGCGTACTCCCTCATTGCTGATCACCGCCGCACGCTAGCGCCGACCGCAGCCAACCGTCACCCGAGTTATGCGCGGGTTCCGTCCAGTTTCCGTCTCAGTCAGCCCCGTTCACGACCGTTCAGGCGAGACCACGAGTCCGCTGCAACCCACGAGCGGACCGCCCATGAACGCAGGTGAACGCCCCCGCACACAGCCCACCGCCCCCACCACAGTTGGAAAGCGTGCACGCTTCACTCACCAGTAGGCAAGGTGTGGGCGCGATGTCAGAGGCTGGTGGGATCGTGCTGGCATGGACACGCTCTTTGATCTTCCCGAACCGGAGACACCAGAAGAAGCCGTCATTGCTCGCTACAGGCTGAGCGACGACCAGTACGGTACGCGCGCCGAGCGGGAGGCGATCTTTGCCGCTGAGCGGGCCATGACGGCCGCTGTCGAAGCGGCGGGAATCGGTGAGGTGGACGGGAATGAGTTCGGCGGAGGTGAAGCCGTGCTGTACGCCTACGGGGCGGATGCGGCGGCGCTCTTCAAGGTGATGGAGCCGACCCTTCGTGGTCTGCCGTTCAGGCCGGCCCACGTCGTGTTGCGGCAGGGGAGCCGGGAAACGGAGTCCCGAGTGGATCTGTGATGCGGTACAGCAGCGGAGTACTGCAACCCCAGCGATCGCCAGCACCCAACACCGGCTCCCACGCCCCTCCCCGCAGCCTGTATGACCTCCAATGACCGATCTCTCCAGAGACACGGATCAGAAGGCTTCTGACATCCACGGCTGACATCAACGCCCCCGGACGGGGGCGTACACCAGCGACTCTGTCCGGCCGTCTCACCAGTCGCCGACCGTAGCCGAAGTGGGCCCGGATCGAACTCCTAAAGCGGTGCTCTCTCAGCCGACGTTGGGCTCAGTCTTCCTGTTCCTCGACCAGGCCACAGGCGAAGGGGAACGACTCCAAGAACTCCCGTCGCGCGGGGTCCTGTTCTGCATCGGCCAGGTCGGTGAGCACCTGCAAGAGACGGTCGCGCTGGTCCAGAGGCAGTCGTAGCAGTTCCCCGCCCACACCTTCCATCATCTTCACTGCAGAGTCGGGATCGACTTCGTCGTCATCGCAGCTCTCGAGGAACCAGACGGCGTCGACAACCAACCCTGCAAGGGCTGGCACAAGCGGATCCATGGCAGTCATCCCCGCAACCTAGCCGACCCCTATGACAGGAAGGCCGTCGTCTCCCGGGGCATGCGGACGCACCGCGTCCCCTTCTGAGCAGATCATGTTCCCTGAATGGTTGGCACAGGTGCTACCGGACGAACCGCGGTGAAGTCCTGGAGCTCGTAGCGGGTGGCGGAGAGCAACAGCAGCCACTCGTCGCAGCCCTGCCACGGATAGAGATCGCCGGCGCCTCCGCGCACCACCCGTGGCCCGTCCCCAGTGCGGGGGCGTGCGTCCACCGGCGCGTCCGTGAAATGCGGGATCCACACGTCGGCACAGATTTCGTTGGCCGACCCCATCGCCGCCAGCCCGAAGGCGTTCTCAGCCGCAGCAGTGCGCTCCTCGTCGGCGAAGTCGTCGAGCACCTGGTCCTCGTCCGGCCTCCCATCCCCGCGGAAGGTCAGAGTGGTCGTGCCTGCCCGGGCCGCATACTCCCATTCCGCCTCGCTGGGCAGCCGGAATGGCAACGTCCCAAGCAGGTCGTCCAAGTCGTCCTCAAACCGGGCCGTGCTCGAAGCCGAGTCGGCGAAGCTGTCCTCGTACTCGGGCAGCCAGTGCCGTACTTGCGCCACCGTGAGCGGATGCCGGGCGATCAGAAATGGCTCGACCCGTACTTCTCGCACAGGCCGGGCTTGGACAGCGCCAGCGAAGAACGCTTCGAGGTTGTCATCGGCGCCATCGGACCGCTCGATGACACGAACCGCGTCCAGTTCCGCATCGGACAAGCCCATCCGGAACGTCCCACCGGGAACAGCCCGGAAGATCACTCCGGAGGGGGTGTGCCGCCAGGCCGGTCGGTCGGCCACGATCTCTTGAGCCCACATGGTGCCGGACGCTAGCAGTCGGGTATCCCGGATGAAGGAAGGGATCCAGGAAGAGAGCGCGGATAACTGATCATCTCCTGGACGCCGCAGCTCTGCACCACAAGCGCACCAGATGGGGCGGGGAACACCGGGGAACCACGGTGAACCATCAGAGCCCATCGGGACCAACCATCCACCGTTCGCCCAGGTCAGCACGCAAGCCAGCCCCAAATGCTCGCAGCTTCCCGAGCTGAGAGCGCGAGTTCGATTCTCGTCACCCGCTCCATGGAGAAGGCCCAGGTCAGTGACCCGGGCCTTTTTGGTGTGCGTGGTGATCAGGTGGTGCGTGCCACCCACCCGGCGATGTGATCGCAGCCCGGTGCGCGGTGCACGAAAAATCTCGCAGGCCAGGCAACCTTTCCGGAGGCTGTGACGACTCTGTGCCGTCCGGGCCAGGCGGTCCGGTCGGAGGCAACGGCCGAGAGAGAGCACCGAAATGTCCCTTCGCCCATCCACGCCGTCGGAGGCGTCGCCCGTCGGCGGTCGCGCCGGCCGCCGTCGCCGTGGTCGTCTGTCGTTCCGCCCATCCGTTCCGGGGCGGCGGCAGGGGCATCGTGGCCGCCGGTTGTACCAGCGTCGGAGTCTGTGGGCTGCGGTCGGCCTGGCTGTCGTGGGCGGCTCCGTGGCCGTGGTCAACACGGCCTCGGCGGGAGTCGTGGACACGAAGTCCTGGTACGTGCTGGTCAACCGCGACAGCGGCGAGGTGTTGGACGGCCTCGCCTACGCCGACCACGACGGTGCGGCGGTGGTGCAGTGGGGCCGTCACGGCGGGGCCAACCAGCAGTGGCGGTTCATCGACTCGGGTGACGGGAAGTTCCGGCTGCAGAACCGGAACTCCGGCAAGGTGCTGGACGACTACAGCTGGTCGAAGAAGGCCGGCTCCGCCATGGTGCAGTGGCGCGACCGGAACGGCGCCAACCAGCAGTTCCGTCTGAAGAAGTCGTCGAACGGCTACGTGCGTCTGATCAATCGCTTCAGTGGCATGGCCGTTGAGGTCCAGAAGGGCTCCAAGACCGAGGGGGGCCGCGTCACCCAGAACCTCGACAAGGGCGGCGCCAACCAGCAGTGGAAGCTCGTCCCCGCCGGGAGCGTCGGCGGCACCCCCACGCCCACCGCACCGGCCGAGCCCACCACGCCGGGCGGCAGCGTTCCGGCGAGCCAGGCTCCGAGCGGTACCCGATCGCCGTCGGCCCCGGCCTCGGCCCCCGCGTCGCCTCCGGCCGCCGGTGGCGGCAGCTCGACGACGGGTTTCATGGGCAGTGACAAGGTGCTCATCGGTGGCTCGATGTCCGACGCCTCGGCGACCGCCGCACCGTTCGACGTGCGATACGCCTATGTGCACAGCCGGCCCGCGCCCTCCTCGGACTACTACTCGGCATCGCGCTGCAAGGCCGAGTGGTCCAGCTGGTGGGGCTGCTGGTCCGGCGAAACCACGGCGCCCGGCTTCTACGTGACCTGGGGCGACGACCATGTGGCCAAGGCGACGTACCAGGGCAAGCCGCGCCCGCAGAAGAACTTCTGGACCTGGTACTCGCTGCGCGACCTCGGGGATCTCGCGGGCGAGGGCGACGGTCCGGGCGAGGTCAAGGCCATCAACAGGACCGATCTGCTCACCCGCTACATGAACGACTACCGCTTCTTCCTCCAGAAGATCGGCAACTCGCACGACATGATCGACATCGAGCCCGACTTCTGGGGCTACGTCCGGTCGCTCGGCAACCCGCACAAGGTCGCCTCGCAGGTCACGGCCTCGAACCCGACGGACTGCGGATCGCAGGAGAACAGCGCCGCCGGTCTGTCCCGCTGCCTGATCGCGATGGCGCACAAGTACGCGCCGAACACGGGCGCCGGGTTCCACCTGACCTGCTGGGACTGGCAGAGCGACATGCAGAAGTGCGTCAACGACTACACGGACCTCGGGGCGAAGAACGCCGACTTCCTGGTGGCCGATGTGGTGGACCGCGACGCGGGCTGGTACCAGAAGCCGGAGAACGGCGGCCGTGACACCTTCTGGACCGACCAGAAGGCCGCGGCCGAGCTGAAGTGGTACAAGACGATGGCCGAGTCGGTGGGCAAGCCGGTGGTCCTGTGGCAGATCCCCCTCGGCAACATGGCGCAGAACAACACCTTCGGCCATTACAAGGACGACAAGGTGGACTGGCTCTTCTCGCACATGGACCAGGTGGCGGACGCGCATGTCGCCGCCCTGCTCTTCGGTCCGGGGCAGCAGGAGCAGACCACGGCCGAGTCCGACGGCGGAAACCTGATCAACAAGACGATCGCGTACCGCAACTCGGGTGGTACGGCGCTCAAGTAGGCGCACGCAGCCGGTCGGCCGGCCCTTCGAAGGGGCCGCGTTCGTCCCTCCATGGAACCCCCTGGTCAGAGGCCCGGGGGTTCCTCTGTCGTCATCTGCATCGGCCGCCGATTCCGCCGCTTCGGCCACCACTCGGGCCGCGCTGCCGTGCCGTCCGTTGATAATGGGGTGCCAACACCTGCGGCACTCGCGCGTCGGCCGTCAGGGACGTCGCGGCTGACCGAGTGGAGTGGCAGGGTGATCCGAGTGCTCTTGGCCGATGACGAGGCATTGATCCGCGCCGGAATCCGGTTCGTGCTCGAGGCCGCCGGTGACATCGAGATCGTGGCCGAGGCGGACAACGGTGCCGGCGCCGTCGAGCTCGCCCGCACCCACCTCGTCGACGTGGCGCTGCTGGACATTCGTATGCCTGGCGTCGATGGGCTGGCCGCGGCCGCCGAGATGAGAAAGGCGGCACCGCGGACCCATGTGGTCATGCTGACCACCTTCGGCGAGGAGGACTACGTCACCCGGGCGCTGCGCTGCGGCGCTGCGGGGTTCCTGCGCGATCTCTGTCTGCGTCATGCGCCCAACGTCGCCGGTCCGGACGCCCGGACGCCTCTGCCGAGCTTCCGGACCGTCCCCCGCCGATCGGCGGGGGACGCCGAGCCGATCGGCCGGAGACGGACTACTGCCCGTCGCGCTCCTCGGAGGCCGAGGAGGGGTCCGGTCGGCGTGCCCCGCTCCACTGAGAGTCGCCGGTACCCCGGAGGGTCACCGGACGAAGTTCGCCAGTTTCGTGCTGCCGTTGAGCAGGTACTCCAGCGGTCCGCGGCGGGCGAAGCGGGACCAGATCGCCGCGAACAGGGTGGCTCCGAGGATGAACGAGAACAGCAGCGTGGCGGAGGCGGACTGCGGCGGGGTGGCCGCTTCTCCGGGCAGGGCGAGGATCACCAGGATGTGGCCCACGTAGAGGGTCAGGGACATGGTGCCGACGGCGATCACCGGGGTGGCCAGCCGGCTCAGCCACGGCAGCCGGGCCAACGCCACCGTCAGGCACAGCAGCACGGTGATCGCGATCCCGATGCTGCCGAAGAGGTCGAACGTGGAGCCGCTGTGCGGCTCGGCCGCCAGCAGCCCCCATGCGTCGGAGCCCCACAGCCCCCTGCCGACCGGCATGTCGAAGGATCCCGTCGCCATGCCGGAGTCCTTCAGGGCCGCGAGGTCCTTCATGCCGGACATCGCGGCCGCGATCTCCTTGTCGCCGCCGGTCAGCCGGAGCACCAGCCACGAGACGCCGTATCCGAAGGCGATCAGTGCCGGACCGACCATGGCCAGCCGCCGCTGCACCGCGCCGGAGCTGATGTCCAGCCGGCCCAGCGTCATGCCGGTGACCACGAACGTCATCCAGGTGATCGCCGGGTAGAGGCCGGTGAGCAGGAGATCGAGCACGCCCACGCCACAGACGCGCGCGATCGGGTCGTACGTGTCGATGGTGTGCACGATCGACTCGCTGAGCAGGGCGCGGAGGCCGTACGCCACCTGCGGCGTGACGACCGCGAGTGTGACCGCGATGATCCCGAGCGTCCTGGCCCGCAGCCGGACCAGGGGCAGGGCCAGCAGGAAGTACACCGCGTAGAAGTTGAGGATTCCGGCGCCGCCGAAGTTGGTCGTCGCCAGCGCGCTGCCCAGCACCAGCAGGATCACGGCCCGGATCACGATACGGGTCCTGGCCTGCCGGCCGGCCAGGCCGGTCTTCGGCTCGCGGCGGCCCGCGATCAGCATCAGCGAGAACCCGGCGAGGGTGGCGAACAGCGCCGACGCCCGGCCGCTCGCCAGTTCCAGGAACCAGTCGCCGACGCCGCCGCCCGGCGTCGGGAAGGGGCCGACGTGCACGGCGAACATGCCGAACACGGCCAGTGCGCGGGCGAGGTCCACCCCGACCAGCCGCGCCATCGGCGCGGGGCGTTCCGTCTCCGTGGCGGGCCCGGGTGAGGGTAAGGGCCGACCAGGCGTCTTCTTGGCGCTTTCGATCTCAGTCACCGGGCCAACCTCGCCGAGAAGGAGGCGGTCGACCATCCGCCGGGCTTCGGGAGGTGCCCCGCCGGTCGGCAGGTGGGCCCCCTCCGACCGGCGGGGCCGGTCTCTGCCGTACAGGGAGCGGGACAGGGCGCGCGAGACTGGTCGGGGGCGCCTCTGGCGTCGCAGGCGGGCGATTACCCTGATGCGGGTGGACCTGAACCTGCTGACCGCGCTCGACGCCCTGTTGGAAGAGAACAGTGTGCAGGCGGCGGCGGACCGTCTCCACCTGTCGGCGCCTGCGCTGAGCCGGGCGCTGACCAGGATCAGGCGGTCGACCGGGGACGACATCCTGGTCCGCACGGGGCGCACGATGACTCCCACGCCACGGGCCGTGGCGATGCGCGACGAGGTGCGGGCCCTGGTGCAGCGCGCGAACGAACTGCTGGGGCCCGCCCAGGCGTTGGACCTCGCCGCGCTCCGGCGGACGTTCACCGTTCAGGGGCACGACGCGCTGATCGGCGCGCTGTACCCGGCGCTGCTCAGCAGGGCCGCCGTCGAGGCGCCGGGCCTGAACCTGCGGTTCCTGGCCGAGCCGGCGATGGACACCCCCGATCTGGCGCGCGGGCACGTCGACCTCGAGGTGGGGGCGACGGTGCCCACGGCACCGGAGATCAGCCACGAGACCGTCGGACACGACCGGCTCGTCGCGGTGTTCCGGGCCGGCCACCCGCTGGAAGAGGACTTCACCCTCGAACGGTTCGCCGCCGCGTCCCATGTCATCGTCTCGCGGCGCGGCCGGCTGCGGGACAGTCTCGACGACCTGCTCGCCGCGCGCGGACTGCGGCGCAGGGTCGTCGCGGCACTGCCCACGGCCGCGCTGGCGCTGCAGGCCGCCGCGCACAGCGACACCGTCGTGGTGGTCGCCCGCCATCTGTGCGCGCGGACCCGGGGCGATCTCGGGCTGCACACCCACGACCTCGACCTGGACCTGCCTGCCGCGCCGGTCGTGCTCGCCTGGCACAGCCGCTACGACACGGACCCCGAGCACACCTGGCTGCGCGGGCACTGCCGTACGGCGCTGGCGGAGGCGCTGGCCCGGTAGGGCGGAGGCCGGGGCCGGTCCGGCGAGGCGCTCAGCGCGCGAGCGGGACCAGGATCTGTCCGAACGGACCCGTGTCCGCGGCGTCGAGCATCGCGGCGGCCACGGTGGCCCTGCTGACGCCGGCCGGGAAGATCCGCCGCGGCACCCCGTCGAGGGACACGCTCCGCCGGGTGGCGCTGACCGGTCCGTCGGACATCGGGCCGACGTGCAGGACGGTGCCGCCCATGGCCAGGATCGCCTCGTCCGCGCTGACCTTGTCGTCGAGTTCGGCGCGGAGGAACACACCGATCAGCGCGCGCGTCAGCCATCCGGCGGCCTTCGCCGACCGGCCGGTGCCGAGCGCGCCGACGGCCACGGCCCGGGCCGGCGCGGCCGCGACGATCGCCCGGGCGCCGGCGGCGAGTACGCCGGGCTTGTCCCCCTGTCCCGTCCCGAGGGCGGACAGCACCGTGTCGCGGCCGTCCAGCGCCTGCGCGATCGCCTCCGTGTCGAGGACATCGGCGGCCACGCGGGTCAGCCGGGACGAGTCCGGCAGGGCGATGCGGTCGGGGTGCCGGCAGATCGCCACCACGTCCTCGCCGCGGTCGAGGGCCTGGCGGGTGAGTTCGGTACCGACGCCGCCGGAGGCGCCGAGGATGGTCAGCGTCATGAAGACAGCACCTCGAGTGCGGCGGCGTGCACACCGGGGGCCGCGACCAGGATGTCCGGGCTGTTCAGGTCCCACGGCTTCCCGGACAGGTCGCTGACGACCGCGCCGGCCTCGGTGGCCAGCAGCGTGCCCGCGGCCGTGCCCGGCAGGTCGGGCTCGTACTGCCAGAACACGTCGGCCTGCCCGGACGCGACCCTGAGCAGCGGGAACGTCGTCGGGATGGTGTTGCGCACCAGCAGCGCGCGGTCCGACATCGCGGCGACCGCCCGGCCGAACCTGGCGTGGGTCCCGGGGCTGTTGCCGGCCTGGCTGGCGTCGGCGACGGCCGCGTCCAGGCCGGTCTTGGCGGAGACGCGCAGCGGCCGGTCGTTGCGCCGGGCGCCCATGCCCCTGATCGCTGTGCAGGTCAGGTCGCCGACGGGCTGCCGTACGACGCTGAGCTGCGGGATGCCGTCCTTGACCAGCGCGATCGTCACGGCCCACTCCGGCAGGCCGTGAACGTGGTTGACGGCGCCCTCCGCGCCGTCCACGATCCACCACTCCCCGGGCGGCAGACTCCGTTCCGCTTCGGCGTCGAACCACCCGGCGCCGGGCAGGACGCCGTCCAGCACCTCGCGTACGGCGGCGGCCGAGCCCTCCTCCAGACCGGCGCCCAGGTGGTACATCGCGGCCCGGTCGGCGGGCCTCGTCCGCGGGTCGAACCTGGCTTCGAGGAAGTCGGCTCCCCGGTTCGCCGCCTCCACCACGGAGGGCAGCAGCTCGCCGTACGCAGTCATGGTTTGTGTCCCCTCGTCCCGAAGTCGTCGCCGCGTTGCGCCGACAGCAACAGTCAAAGGGCTGCAATCACATGAATCAAATGCACTCTTTTGAATTGAAGATTTACCCGGATGCATGTCTGGCTCCGGGACGGCGGTCTCAGCCGATGGCGTACGCCCGGTAGATCGTCTCCGTCGAGCGGCCCCCGGCGGAGTCGGTCACCTCGGAGCGCAGGGCGACCGCGCCGGAGGCCGGGTTCCGCACGGATGCCTGCCAGGTGGAGCCGGAGTGCCTGACCGGCGCCGCCTTCCAGGTCCTGCCGCCGTCGGCGGAGGACCAGACCCGGACGGACTTGGCGGTCACCTTGGTGAACTTCGTGTCGGGGTCCTGGGCGCTGCGCAGGGCGCTCACGTCGACCGTCGTGGTGCTGTCCGGCGCGGCCTGGTTGAGGCCGTTCAGGCCGGTGGGCAGGAAGCGGGTCAGGAAGACGGTCGCGACCGTCGCCTTCGCCGGGTCGGCCTTGAAGCGCCAGTCGAGGGTGACGCGTGAGGACAGCATGCCGGCGGGGAAGGTGATGCCCGGACGGTGGCGGTGGGCGTCGACGGTCAGGCGGTACCAGCCCGCCGAGCGGATACGGGCGGCGAACGTGCTGTCGGAGGAGCCCCAGTTGGTGAGGGTCTTCTTCTTGACGGTGGTGCCCCCCTTGGAGAGGACCACGGTCTCCTTCGTCGGGTCGCCCCCGATGGCGCCGACGCCGGGGTCGCCGATCAGGGTGTCCGGAACGAAGTAGACGGACTTCTGCCAGACCTTGGGCAGATGGTGGATCGGACCCCACACGGCCCGGCCGAAGGACTGGGTGGCGGTCTGTCCCGTCTTCAGCGTCCTGACCTTCGGGAAATCCGCGCTGACGTGGTCGCCGTTGCTCGCGTAGACGTCGTCGCGCGGCTGCCAGGTCCCGGGCGTCACATGGGCGGTGGCGGTGTACGGCGCGATGTCGTTGCCGACCCCCGCCGACAGGTCGCTGGTGCAGTCGCCGGCCTTCGGCTGGGCCTGGAGCCCGGTCTCGACCTGACGGCCCATCTGTGTACCGCCGCGCACCGAGACGCGCATCGTCGCCAGGCCCGACCGCTTGAACGACCCGCCGGGCGCCGCCGGGACGCCCGTGGTGTTCTTCACGACGGCGTAGCTGTCGTTGCCGGACCAGTGCGCCAGGAACCCGAACTGGAGCAGCTTGGAGGAGTTCGGGATGGCGTAGAGGGACCCCGCCTCGTTCCAGCCGCTCACGCCGTAGGCGGAGGGCATGTCGTCGTCGGCGTAGCACACCCGCGCGGCGATCTCTGCCGGGCCGGTCACGTCGGCGGGTGTGTCGAGCGACGCCTTCACGGCCTTGCCCTTGCGCGCGTCGAGCGTCACCGACGTGCTCCCCGACACCTTGACGACCTTCGCGCCGAGGGTGTCGGTGCCCGGACCGTCCGCGGCGCTCTCGTAGATGTCGGTCATGGCGATGTAGCGCCCCGCCGGCAGGCTGATCCGCTTGCCGGACCTGACGCTGTACATCTGCCCGGACGGCACGGCGACGACGGTGACCGTCGTCGCGACCTTCCCGCCGTGCCGCCCCAGCGTGGTGACCGTCAGTGAGCCCGACGCCGCCTGCGCGGAAGCGGCGGACACGAGCAGCGGCGCCAGCGCGGCCACCCCGACGAACGCCAGCGATCTCCGTCGTACCCTCATCACTTTCCCCCTCCGACCCCGAAGTCGGCCAATCCTAGCCATGTCACGGACATGGCAGATCGCGGATATCGGGGTCGCGCTCGGGCGGAAGGGAAGCGGAAGGGAATTCGGGACGTCTCCCGCCGAGTGCGACGAGAGCCGTGACGTCGGGCTAGCCGCCGATCGGGTCGAGGTACGTGCCCGGGTGGGTGGCGGCGTCCTGCTTGAGGATCTGGCCGCCGAAGGGCCAGGTCAGGGTGAAGTGGGTCGTCTCGTTCGGCGGGGTGACCAGGAACTTCGACGGGACGAACTTCTGCGCCTTCGGGGTGGACGCGGCCACCGGGAGCAGCGTGATGCCGAAGTCCACGGTGTCGCCCTGCTCGAGGACCATCGTCTCGGACGCCTTGGAGGAGCGGGCCAGCGACCAGGTGCCGTCGGTCGTCTGAGCGCCGACCATGTCGACACCGGCGAATCCGGACAGGGTGCAGGTGCGCTCGCTCTTGTTGGTGAACCAGATGTACGCCTGCGTCTGCTTCTCGGTCTGCCCCATTTCCGGCTTCGCGTCGTCGCCCGTCGCGAAACCGGCCTTCAGGTCGGCGGTGTGGCAGCGGGTCGGCGCGGCCTTTGCGGCGGCGGCCGCGGCCGGAATGGCGGCGGCAGCGGTACCGGCGACGACGATCGCCGCAAGGGCCACGGCGGTCAGCTTGTTCTTCATGAAGTCTCGGATTCCCCTCGCATACGAATCGGCGCGCGAGGTCGGTGCGCGCCTGCGCTCCTGAAGAGGGGTAATTCCCCGGGGAGGTTCGGTGCGTGGGAAGGGCTTTTTTTCTTCGGTCCCGCCGCGCCTGTCCGTCGGGTCGGGCGCGTGCTCGAAAGGGCAACCGCCGAGGGACCGACCGCGCAGAACTCGCCCAACTCGTGCTGGTTACTGGGGAGTTGGGCCCTAGTCTCGGCCCGTCCCTCCCGGTGGCGCGATCAGGGGCCATCGTATGGAGGCCCGCACCTCACGGAAGCACCGAGGCATGGACAGACCGTCGTTCCGCGCAGCCAATTCCCTCTCCGCCCGCCTGCGTCTGGGCATGTCACCGCATGACGTGGCCCGGGAGATGAAAGTGCTCGGGGCCCCCGTCGAACCCGAACAGGTGACCGCCTGGGAGAGCGGAACGCACTTCCCGAACGAAAGTCAACTGTTCGCCCTGGCGAATGCGCTGTGGTGCCGGACCGGCGAACTGATGGGGATCGAGGAACCGCGCACCCTGGCCGAACACCGGCTCGTCCGGCAATTCAGCGTGCAGCGGCTGACGCGGACCATCCATATGGACGCCGCGTTGTACCGGAAGGCCGAGGCCCAGAATCGCTGGCCGGGGAACTTCCGTCAGACGCTCGCGCTTCTGCATGCGCTGAACATTTCCTTACGCCAATTGGAGGCCGCCACCGGCCCCTGCGACATGATGTACTCCCCCGGCTTCTTCCCGACAGACCAGTAGGGCGGACCAGTAGGGCGGTCCAGCAGGCCGGCCGGTTCCGGGTCACGACGGCGGTGGGCGACGGTGGACGAGCGCGGCCGTCGCGGCGGCCCCGGTCAGCACGGCGAGCGCCCCGAAGCCGTAGGTGAGGGTGGTGAGCGAGGCGACCGCGGCGACGAGCAAGGGGCCGCCCGCGTCACCCAGTTCGCGGCCCAGTTCGGCCGCGCCCATGGTCTGCCCGAGTCGCTCCGCGGGCGTGTTCGCGGCCAGCGCGGCGAAGCCGAGCGGGGTGATCAGCCCGGTGCCGGCGCCGATCAGTACCGCCGCGAGGAGGATGCCGGTCAGCCCCGGCAGCATCGCGCAGGCCAGCCCCGCGGCGGTGAGCGACAGCCCCGCGGCGAGACCGGTCCGGGTGGTGAGGCGGCCGTCGTCGAGAGCGCGTCCGGCGCCCGGCTGGACGACGGCCGCGCATCCGGCGAGCACCGACACCGCCGCCCCGGTGGCGACGGTGCCGAGGCCTGCGACGCGGCCCGAGACCGGCAGGAACCCGACGCCGACCGAGAGGGCCGCGGTGGCCGCGGCGAGTGCGGCCGTCGGGGCGAGGAAGACGGGGTCGGCCAGCCGGCGGGCCAGATCGAGGAGGGTCTGCCGGGCCCTGGGCAGCGGCGGTACGACGGGAACGGCGAGCCCGGCCCAGACGGCGACCGCCGCGCCGAGCACCGCGAGGACGGCGAACAGCAGGCGCAGCCCGCCGGCCCACACCAGGACGCCGCCGAGCAGCGGGCCGAGGGTGTAGCCGAGGGACTTGGAGAAGCCGTAACCGCCGAAGGCCCGCCCCTGTTTCGCCGCCGGGTTCAGGCGGGCGACCAGTGCGGAGGCGGACGGCGAGAAGGCGGAGGCCGCGGCTCCCTGGCCGAGGCGCGCGGCCCACAGCCAGCCGGGGCTGCCGGCGACGGCGTACAGCGCGGACGCGACGGCGAAGGCCACGAGCCCGCCGAGCAGCACGGGGCGGGCGCCGACACGGTCGGCGAGCGTGCCGAACAACGGCTTGAGGACGACCTCGGCGCCGTCGTAGAGGGCGAGCAGCCCGCCGAGGACCAGCAGGGAGGTGACGGCGTCGTCGGTGCGGCCGCCGAGGGTGGCGGCGATGCCGTGGGCGCCGAAGGCGGTGGTGAACCCGGCCGCGTAGAGCGGCCACGTCCGCCGGGCCGGGGCGGACCTCGCGTCGGCCGACTTACTCGACACGAGAGCGAATGTAGCAGCGAACGGGACACGTACCGGCTCGGCACGGGAGGGGGTCGGGCGGAGGAGATCAGAGGCCGGATCGGCCGCGTACGGTCGCTGTCTCCTCCGGCCGGAACCGGTGTGCCGTCAGGCGATGTTCGTCCTGTTGGCCGCCCAGCGCGGACGTTCGTCGGCGGCGTGCCGGGGTTTGGCCATCTTGGGTGAGACCTGGCCGACGATCTCCCAGAAACACACCAGCGCGGTGATCGGCGGAATTCCGTAGATGACCAGCGAGAGCAGAGAATGCGAGGCGTGGCTGATGCAGAGGCTGACCGCCATGGCCGAGGCACCCAGCAGAACGCACCAGGAACCCCGCGCGCTCCGCCCCTGCACCGTGGCCCGGAGTACGGACAGGGCGGCCACCAGCCACGGCCCGTACACCGTCAGCGGCCACCATTGCGCCAGCCTATCCGGAAGTACGGAGGACGCGGTGCCGCGGAGTTGGGCGTAGGAATAGGTGAACGACCAGCCGAGCATGCAGACCGCGCAGACCGAGATCATCGCGATCAGGATCGTGACATGCGCGTTCCGCCGGTGCTCCGGCAGCCGTCCGGTCTCGTCCTGGAGGTGCCGTCGCATTTTCCGGTGCCCCGCCCGGCCGGGCGGCCTGAGCGAGGGCCTCGGATCGGGGATCGTCGCGGCCCCGGACCCTCCGGACAGCAGCTGGGCCAGCTCCTCGGCCGGATCCCACTGCATCTCGATCGTGGTGAACGAGGGGTCGTAGGACATGTCCTCGTTGTAAAAGCCATCCATCACACAGGTCCTACAGTCCGGCCATCGCCCGCAGATACTCGCCCTCGATGTGGCTCATACTTCTCAGAAAATCGGCGAGAAGATCCGAACAATCATCGAGGAAGACATCCCCTTCATCTGATTTCACAGGAAAAGTGATGATCGAGCGGCGGTTTCCGACTGTAGTCATTTCAGTGTGTGTCACAACCGTCTAACGAGGCCCGTCGGGGGGTGAGATGCCGGTTGTTCGGGTATCCGCGTGCCCCGAAAGCGGTACCCCTCGGGGTCTAAAATAGAAGAGGGCGAAAGTAACTTCTGTGGGAAATCAGGTGGACGGTCGGCACATGGAGGTATGGGCGTCCGGGGCCGCGTACGAGCGGTACATGGGGCGCTGGAGCAGGGGCGTCGCGAAGGAGTTCGTGGCCTGGCTCGACCGCCCGGACGGACTGCGCTGGCTCGACGTGGGATGCGGCACCGGTGTGCTGTCGGCGGTGGTGGGCGGCCTGTGCCGGCCCCGCCTGGTGCTCGGCGTCGACCGGTCGGAGGCGTTCGTGGGCACCGCCCGGGCCTCGGTCCCGGCTCCGGCGGCCTTCCTGGTGGGCGACGCGATGGCCCTGCCCGTGCGCGCCGCGGGCTGCGACACGGCCGTCAGCGGTCTGGCCCTGAACTTCCTGCCCGACCCGGCCGGGGCCGTGGCCGAGATGGCCCGCGCCGTCCGGCCGGGCGGCACGGTCGCGGCCTATGTATGGGACTACGCCGAGGGCATGGAGCTCCTCCGTCTCTTCTGGGACACGGCCGTCGCGCTGGACCCCGCCGCCGCCCCGCTGGACGAGGGACGCAGATTCCCCGTCTGCCGGCCGGGCCCCCTGCGGGCGGTGTGGACGGACGCCGGCCTCACCCGTGTCTCCGTCCTCCTCCTCTCGGCCCCCACCGTGTTCACCGGTCTCCCCGACCTGTGGGACCCGTTCCTCTCGGGCCAGGGCCCCGCCCCCGGTTACGTCGCGACGCTTCCCCCCGGCCACCGGGAAGAACTGCGCACCGCGCTCGCCGCGGCCCTCCCCCGAGCCACGGACGGCTCCCTCCCCCTCACCGCCCGGGCCTGGGCCGTGCGGGGCTGCGTGCCCTGAACCCCCCGCGGCCGCCGCGCTGGCAGGATGGCGCCCATGGAACATGTGCGGGGAATCGGTGGGTATTTCGTACGATCCGCGGATCCGGTCGGCCTGAGCGCCTGGTACCGCGACTGCCTGGGGCTGGAGGCCGACGCCGACGGTGTGTGGAGCCAGCAGGCCGGGCCGACGGTGTTCGCGGCGTTCGAGGCCGGGACCGACTACTTCGGGGACCGGGCCCAGCAGACCATGCTCAACTTCCGGGTCGACGACCTGGACGCGATGCTCGCGCAGTTGCGCGCCAAGGGGGCGGACGTGGCCGAGGAGACGCAGGACATGGACGGGGTCGGGCGGTTCGGCTGGGTGACCGATCCCGAAGGGCGTCGGATCGAGCTCTGGCAGCCCGTCTGAGCCCTTCCCGGCCCGGCTCACCAGGTCAGGGCGTCGTCCATCGAGTACTGCCAGTACGAGACCTTGATCGAGTTGTCCACGTACACGCCCTCGGCGGGGAGGGACGGACGGGCGGCGGTGCTGTCGTTCTCGTTGAGGTAGACCGCGAGGGTCCTGGCCGTGTAGCCGCCGGTGCCGCCGCCGTCCCCGGCCGACAGGACGATGCTCGCGTAGCCCGACTCACCGGGGGCCAGCGTGACCACCGCCTGCGGCTTGGAGTCCTCGATGACCGGCGGGACGGACTGGGCGTCCTCGAAGTCGACCGCCGGATAGCCGAGGAGGTTGCAGGCCTTGGAGCCGGTGTTGGTGACGGTGAGGAGCATGTGGTTCAGGGGGCGGGTGACCTCCGTGGCGGCCGTCCGGGTCGAGGTGGTGGAGCAACGGGCGCGGACGGGGCCCGAGTCGTCGGACCCGGAGGAGCCGGAGGAGCCGGAGGAGCCCGAGGAGCCCGAGGAGCCCTTGGAGCCGGACGAACCCGACGAGCCGGTGGAGCCGGACGAACCCGAGGAGCCGGACGAGCCGGTGGAACCCGTCGTGCCGCTCGTCGAGTCCCCGGTGGCCGTCGCCCCGCCCGACCCGGGGGACGCCGGGGAGCCGGTCGTGGACACCGATCCCGCCGACGCCCCCTCGTCGATGACGCCCTCTCCGTTCTCGCAGGCCGTCAGCGTCAGTGCGGCGGCGGCGAGCGTGGCGGCGACGAACACGCGGGTGCGGCGGGTGCGGCGGGTACGAGTGGACATGTGATCCCCCTTGTGCGGTACGGGTGTTGGCATGGACCGCTCGTCCGGTGGGCGGGAGCGGCGTGCTTGGATGACCAGAGCTTGTGCGGTGATCCGTCCCGGCCGCCACGACTGCCGGAGCTTCCGGGACGCTGGAACGCCCGTAACGGCACTGACCTGGGGGAACGTCCCTGCCCTGGAACGGGGTCCCGGGACACGGAGAGAGAGCGGAATGGTGGCGGGAGACGAATTCTCGGAGTTGTTGGGCCGGTTGAAGGAGCGGTCCGGGCTCAGTTACGGGGTGCTCGGCAAGCGGCTGCACACGAGTACGTCCACGCTGCACCGGTACGTCAACGGGGACGCCGTACCGACGGACTACGCGCCCGTGGAACGGTTCGCGCGGGTGTGCAAGGCGACGCCCGAGGAACTGGTGGAGCTGCACCGGCGCTGGGTGATCGCGGATGCCCGGCGCGGGCAGAAGGCGGGCGGGGCGGAACCCGGGACCGCGGACGGGGCGGCCACGGCGGACGGGGGAACCGTGGAAGCGGTGGCCGTGGCCGAGCCGGAGCCGGAGCCCGAGCCGGAGACGGAGACGGAGACCCGGATCGAGGCGGCCGAGGGCGTCGCCGGGCGGCGGCGGGCCGTCGCGCTGGCCGGGGTCGCCGTGGTCGCCTCGCTGATGTCGGCCGCGCTCGCGTTGCACCTGGTGTCGGGCGGGAGCGAGGACGA
The DNA here is from genome assembly GCF_040630405.1 of Streptomyces sp. NPDC005811. Lineage (NCBI taxonomy): Bacteria > Bacillati > Actinomycetota > Actinomycetes > Kitasatosporales > Streptomycetaceae > Streptomyces > Streptomyces sp. NPDC005811. The sequence continues at coordinate 113,752 of NZ_JBEXXK010000009.1, read as the reverse complement.
TCAAGGCCGGAAGCAGTCCCTCGGGGCGGCCGCCCCGCCGTCCGCCGACGCGGCTCCCGCCGCCTCCGGGTCCGCCTCCGGGTCCGCCTCCGCGAAGGACATGTCGGCCTCGCCGTCCGCCTCGCGCGGCGGCGGTCCCACCGCGTCCGCCACCGCCGCCGCCTCCGGAAGCGGCGGCGCCGAAGACGGGGAGGACGGGGAGGACGGGGCCACCGCGCCGACGGTCGCCGTGAACCCGTACAAGTGGGAGAACCAGTGCAGCCAGCACTATCTGATCGACCGCAACCCCGAGCAGGTGCCCCCGCCGCCGAGCGAGCCGGACGCGCGCGGCTGGGTCACCGCGCTGGGCGGGGTCCCCGCCGGGCAGCAGATGCTGGCGCTGACCGTGCAGGGCACCGGGAAGGCCACCGTCGTCCTGGACGCCCTGCACGTCCGGGTGGTGGAGAAGAGCGCGCCGCTCGCCTGGAACGACTTCACGATGGGCGTCGGATGCGGCGGCGGCGTGCGGACGGCGGCCTTCGGGACGGACCTCGACGCGGGACGGCCCGCGCTCTCCCCCAAGGCCGGTCAGCACGACTTCCCCTACAAGGTGAGCGAGTCCGACCCCGAGGTGTTCTACGTGTTCGCGGACGCGCGGGCGCACAACGTGAGCTGGTACCTGGAGCTGGACTGGTCCAGCGGGGACCGGCAGGGCACCCTGCGCATCGACGACCACGGCAAGCCGTTCCGGACGGCCGGCAACGTCGGGCGCCCCGCGTACACCTACCCGCTCGGCGACTCCGAGTGGGGGCGCGACCCGTACGAGCCCGACATCCCCGGCTGAGCGGGGCCGCGGGTCACGGCCGGTAGGCGGCGCGGTTGTGGTAGGTGACCTTGCCGGAGGGCAGCCTGTTCGGTGCGAAGAGCTGGTCCACGGTGACGAAGTGGAAGCCGCGCGCCTTGAGACCGTTGATGATGCCGGGCACCGCGTCGACGGTCGTCTTGTGGATGTCGTGCATGAGGACGATGTCCCCGGGCCGGGTGTCCGCCTTGACGACCCTGATGAGCCGCGCGGTGTCGCGGTACTTCCAGTCGAGGGTGTCGACGCTCCAGTGCACCAGCGGCCGGGCGGCGGCAGCGCGGACGGTGGCGTTCTGGGCGCCGTAGGGGGCGCGGAAGGTGGTGGGCTTCTTGCCGGTGGCCCGCTTGATCGCCGTGTCGGCGCGGGCGATGTTCGACTTGACGGCCGCGCTGCTCAGTCTGGTCAGGTCGGCGTGGTCCCAGCTGTGGTTGCCTATCTGGTGGCCTGCCGCCGCCGCGGTGCGGACGGTGGACGGGTAGCGCTGGACGTTCTTGCCGACCAGGTAGAAGGTCACCTGGACGTTCCGTTCCTTCAGGATCCGCAGCAGCCGCTGGGTGTCGGCGACCGGCCCGTCGTCGAAGGTGAGCGCCACGCACTTCACCCTGCGGCAGTCGACGGCGGCGGCCGTGGTGGTGGCGTCCTCGGTGGTGGCGGAGGCGGACGTGGCGGTGCCGGCCAGGGTGCTGCCGCACAGGGCGACGGTGACGGCCGAGATGACGAGGCGACGGTGCATCGGATCCTCCAGGCGCGGTGAACTTCCCTTTCGGGCAAGTGACTTGCCCTGTAGGACAAACCGGAAGTGCGCAGGGATGCCGGTACATTCGGCCATGCCCCGGCACCCCGCCGGACGGACGGGGTGCCGGGGCGCGAGCGGTTCCTGCCAGACGTGGTACGTCCCGTGGTCACTCACCCGGAGATTGGTCGTCCAGCTGCCCCGGGGTGGTAGATGCCCTGGTAGACGCCCTGCCTTGTTGAGGGCGCCGGGGAGCTTGAGCCTGAGGCCGGCCGACCATTTCCAGCCGGTCGTCTTCGACTGCTGCCAGGTCCTGGACGCCTGCTGCACGGCCACCGACCGCGTCCTGTCAGGGGTCGACCAGTTCCCGGCGATGTCGCTCTGGGAGCCGTCCGCGTTCTGAGGCACACCGTGCCGGCGGCCGAGGCGGAGCCGGGGCGGAGCCGGGGCGGAGCCGGGGCGGCGATCACCACCATCGGGGCCAGCGCGAACGCCGGCAGTCCCGTCCACTCGCTCCCCGTCGGAGGCTTGATCGTCACCGTTGCCTCCTCTGCGCGTCCGCGCCGGGGCGTGCGCCCGGCGTCGACACCGAGACTCACGGCCGGGGGAGTGCAGCTCGGCGACCGCTAGAGGTAGTCCTCCAGCGCCGCGACCGTGAAGCCCTGTTCCTGGATGTGGCGGAGGAGGTTCGCCGTCATCTCGGTGATCGTCGTGCCCTTGAGCTCGGAGGGGCCGCGGAAGTGGGCCAGGATGATGTCGCCGGGGTGCAGCTTCCCGCTGGGCGACTGGTACTGCATGTTCTTGATCTGCATGGACTCGCGCCACAGGACGATCGCCTCCAGCCCGCAGGAGGCGGCGGCGGCCCGGGTGTCCTCGTTCCAGTTGCCGTACGGCGGGCGCAGCAGCCGCGGTGCGGTGCCGTACTCGTCCTTCAGCCTGGTCTGCTGGCCGCAGATCTCCTGCTTCTGGGCGGACGCGCCGAGGGTGCGGAGGTCGGGATGGGTCAGCGTGTGGTTCTGGACGCCGTTGCCGAGGGCCTGGAGCTTCTTGAAGTAGCCGTAGTCGGAGCGGATGGCGGCGTCCGTCAGGAACATCGTGAAGGGGACCTTCAGCTCCCGCATCATCGTCACGAACTCCGGGTCCTTCTCCGCCCCGTCGTCGAAGGTGAGGAAGACGATCTTCTCCCGGGTGGGTATCTCGCTGATCACCGGCACCAGGCCGTCGTCGGCGCGGAGCCGCACCGGCTTCACCGCGGGCGGGGCCGGCGGGGCGGCGAGCGGCTTGAGACCCCACTTGCGGTAGGCGGCCTCGACGGCGGCCCGGGCGTCGCGGCGGTCGTGCGGTGCGGCGGAAGAGCCGGAGGAGGCGCCGGAGGGAGAGGGCGCGACCCCTCGGGCGTCCTCTCGGGCGTCCGCGCGGGACTCGGTCCCGCACCCCGTCGTCACACCCGTCGCGAGAAGAGCGCAGACCAGTGCCGCTCCCCTGATCCACCTGTTCACCGCGTTGCCCCTGTGTCATCCGTGCGTCGTGCCTCGTCCACCTGCTTGATGTCGAACAGGCTGCCGGGGTTCCGACACATGGACGAAGGAAGGATGACACGGGTGCGGCTGCTACCGGGTGAATCCGGCACCGGCGGGAGGACGGGCCGGGTGCCCGGGGGAAGGGCACTGTGCGTACCCGTACCGGACAAGCGAGGGTCAGGGAGCGTCCCGATGCCGAAGTTCCTCATCCAGGCGACCTACACACAGGAGGGCGCCAAGGGGCTGCTCAGGGAGGGGGCGAGCGGGCGGCGCGCCGCCGTCGAGCAGGTCGTGGGCGGCCTCGGCGGCTCGGTCGAGGCCGTCTACTACGCCTTCGGGGAGACCGACATCGTCCTGATCGTGGAACTCCCCGACCGGGTCGACATGGCCGCAGCCGCCCTCGCCGTCAAGGCCAGCGGCGGCCTCCAGACCCGCGCCACCCCCCTCCTCACCACGGAAGAAATCGACGAGGCCACCCGCCGCCAGGTCGCCTTCCGGGCCCCGGGGGCGTAGCGGCCAGGCCCGGGGGCCGGACACGGGGCCCCTGGGCCACAGACCAAAGGCTGAGGACGAAGGCTCGCGGGGTCGCAGGCGACGGCCGGGCACCGGCGGCATAGCGGCCAGGCCCGGGGACCGGACACGGGGCTCTTGGATCGCAGACCGAAGGCTGGAGGCGGAAGCCGACGGGGCACAGTCGACGGCCGGGCACCGGGGCTCGCCCCCAGCAGCCCGAGGCCCGGAGTCCGTCCCGCGGGCCGCAGCCCGACACGGAATCCGGCCGCCTGCCCGTCCGGGAATTCTCCCGCCCGGTCGGCCCCCCTCCCGGTGCGGTCAGCCCGGTCGGTGTGCACCGCGCCCCCCTCCTGGGCCGGTCAGCCCGGGTGGTGTGGGTTTACCCCCGCCGTCTGCCACAGCGTCGCCGCCTCCTTCGATGTGCCCGGGGCTGTGAGGAGGAGGGGTTCGTCGTAGGTCGGGAGGGTGGGGTGGGCGATGGCGCCGGACTCCTGGGCGATCAGGAGGGCCGGGAGGCCGTCGACGTGGTGGAACTCGCCGATCGCCGCCGCCGTCGCGCGGCCCGCCGCGACCTGGACCAGGGACAGGGCCGTGGAGCCCATCACACGGACCGTGCAGTGGCGGGCGGAGAGTGCGGCGAGGAGGGTGTCCATGCCGGGCCAGTGGGCGTGGGCCGCCCACTCGGTGAGGAAGAGGTGGCCGGTGAGGGTGGTGTGGTCGGCCGCGTGGACCGGGACGCCGTTGAGGTGCGCGCCGCCGCCGCGGATCGCGGTGAAGGTCTCGCCGCGCCAGGGGTCCGCGACCACGCCGAGCAGCGGGGTGCCGTCGGGGGCGGCCAGGCCCAGGGAGAAGGAGCACCAGCCGATGCCGTGCGCGAAGTTGGACGTACCGTCGACCGGGTCGACCACCCAGGTCGGGGCGGAGCGGGCGCCTTCCGTGGTGCCGTACTCCTCGCCGACGATGCCATGGGTGGGAAAGGCCTCCCCGAGCACCTCGCGGACGTGCCGCTCCACGGCCTCGTCGGTGTCGGTGACGATGTCCGCCGGGCTCGCCTTCTGCCGTACGGCGGTGGTGCGGGCGCCCCGGATCGTCTCCGAGGCCCAGGCCGCCAGCCCGGTCGCGACCTCCAGGGCACGGTCCAGGTCCACTTCCGTCTCCACGTGAGCTCGCTCCTCGTAGCCGGTGATCGCGTCCGCCGGACAGGACAGTAGCCGCCCGTCAACCGGAATGGCAGGTTCACCCGATTGTGGGATCATGCGGCCGTGAATGAGCCCTCAGCCACCCCCTCCCCCGCCAAGTCCCCTGGTCTCGCAGCCGAGTTCAAGGACGCCGTCACCCTGCGGGCCTTCGGGCTCGTGCTCGGCGGACTGCTCGTCCAGCTCGCCTTCGTCGTGTCGTACGTCGGGGCCTTCCACTCCCCCGCCCCCCACCGCATACCCGTCGCGGTCGCCGCCCCGCAGCAGGCGTCCGCGCAGATCGTCGCGCGGCTCGACGCGCTGGACGGCGAGCCGGTCGAGGCCACCGCCGTGGCGGACGCCGCGACCGCCCGGAACTGGGTGCTGACCCGCAGGGCGGACGCCGCGTTCCTCTTCGACGCGACCGGCACGAAGGACACCCTGCTGGTCGCCTCGGCGGGCGGGCCCTCGGTGTCGCAGACCGCCACCCAGATCGCCCAGAAGATAGAGGCGGCCCAGAAGCGGCAGATCACCGTCACGGACATCCGGGCCCCGCACTCCGGCGACGGGCGCGGCATGACCTCGTTCTATCTCGTCCTGGGCTGGGTGATCGGCGGCTATCTCACCGCGACGATCATGGGCATGTCGGCCGGCTCCCGGCCCGCCAACCGGCACCGCACCCTGATCCGCCTCGCGGTCCTCGTGCTGTACGCGGCCGTGTCCGGGGTCGCCGGAGCGGTGATCGTGGGTCCGGTGTTCGACGCGCTCGGCGGGCACTTCTGGGCGCTGAGCGCCATCGGCACCCTGGTGGTCCTCGCCTCCGCGGCGACCGCGCTCGCCCTCCAGACCCTGCTGGGGCTCCTCGGCACCGGCGTGGTCATCCTGCTCTTCGTGGTCCTCGGCAACCCGAGCTCCGGCGGTGTCTATCCGGCGCCGCTGCTGCCGGCGTTCTGGAGCGCGATCGGGCAGGCCCTGCCGCCGGGCGCCGGCACCACCCTGGTCCGCAACACGGTGTACTTCTCGGGGCACGCCACCACCGCGGCCCTGTGGGTGCTCGGCGCCTACGCGGCGGGCGGGGCGCTGGTCGCCCTGGCGGCGTCCTGGCGCAACGAACGCCGGACCGCGGCCGGCTGACGACAACCGGGCGGCAACACACGACAACAGCTGTGCAACGGCCCGTTGGTTGACTGCTTGCCCCGACTCGACCCGCCGTCCGGCGCCGAGCGAGGACGCACTCACCCAGGAGTCTGTGATGAGCACCAAGACGGGCCCTCAGCGTTACCCCGGCGCGAGCCGGGCGAACTGGTACCAGGACGACTTCGGCGGCGACGCCATGCAGGTCGACGTGGTCGTCCTGCACACCACGGAGGGCTACACCCTGCCCGGCTACGACGGGGGCTCCGTCGCGCCGAACCTGACGGCGGTCCCGGACCTCGCCGCCAAGAAGCTGAAGTGGTACCAGCACTTCGACATCGAGACCTCCTCCCGGGCCCTGGTGAACCTGCGCGGCGGCGTCGAGACGAACACCCTGAACGTCTGCCAGGTCGAGCTGACCGGGACCTGCGACCCGAAGACGCACGCCAAGTGGCAGGCCGCGGGCCACGCGCACGTCTACTGGCCGGACGCGCCCGACTGGGCGCTCCAGGGCGTCGCACGCTTCCTCTCCTGGATGCACGAGGAGCACGGGGTCCCCCTGTCCGGCCCGAAGACCTGGCCCGCGTACCCGACGTCGTACGGCGACGGCGGCGGCCAGCGGATGACGGGCGCCCAGTGGTCGGCCTTCAAGGGGGTCTGCGGGCACATGCACGTGCCGGAGAACGTCCACGGCGACCCCGGCGCGATCGACTTCGCGAGGATCCTGAAGTACGCGAAGGCCGATCTGGACGTGGGCGACGACGACACCCCGCAGACCACCACCCCCGCCAAGCCGAAGGTGCCCGCGTTCCCGGGGCGCAAGTACTTCGCCGCCGGGGCGACGAACGCGTACGTCCTCCAGCTCGGCAAGCAGCTCGTCAAGCGCGGCTTCGGCGACCACTACAAGGTCGGCCCGGGCAAGAGCTGGAGCGAGGCGGACCGGCTGAACGTCCGGGACTTCCAGAAGTCCCGCAAGGAGCTGCGCGGCGACGCCGACGGCACCCCCGGCCCGCTGACCTGGCGCCTGCTGTTCTCCTGAGCCGGCACGCCGACCCCACTCCAGGAGAACGACGAACCCCCGGGCCGCTTCCCGGGGGTTCGTCCGTTCCTCGTCCGGCCCCGGGTCAGCCGGTGGCCTCGCCCAGCCGTGCGTCGTAGCCCGCGAGGTAGCCCATCAGGGTGGGGTGGAACACCGCGGTCCCGGCGTTCAGGTTGTTGATCCACGGGTCGGAGCCGCACGCGCCGTGGCCCTTGAACGTGTCGCGCATGTCGATGAACTCGACCGGCTCCTTGGCCGCCGCGGCCTTGGTGCCCTCGGCCAGCGCGTCGGCCAGGCCGTTCATGGCGGTGCGCTTGGCGGAGCTGAGGTCGATCAGGGGGCAGGTGCCGGTCGGGGAGACCGCCTGCGGATAGCCCAGCACGATGACCCGGGCGTTCGGCGCCTTGGTCTTGATGTCCTTGTACAGCCCGGCGAGCGATGTCACCAACTGGCCCTTGGCGTACGACGACATGTACAGCGTGGCCGAGTCGCACCAGCTGTCGGCCTGGGTGAGGCAGCCCTGGGCCACGGTGGAGAACTGGGCGTCGTTGCCGCCCACCGTGAGCGTGACGAGATCGGTGTCGGCACTCAGCGCGGAGAGCTGCTTGTCCCGCACGTCCGCGATCTTCGCACCGCTGCAGGAGACGTCCTTCAGCGTGTAGTCGCCGTGCGCGGCGGCCCACAGGGCCGGGTAGTTCAGGGTGCTGCGCCTGCAGTCGCCGCTGGCGCTGTCGTAATAGTCCGCGCCGACCCCGGAGGCGTACGAATCACCCAGGGCCACGTATTCCAGGCCCGTCGCCGCCTGGGCCGGCGTGCTCGTCATCCCGGCCATTCCGGCGAAGGCCATCACAGCGACGGCGACGGCGGACGTCAATTTACGCATGGGTTCCTTCTGGATAAGGGAGCGCGATCGGGAATGAGGATCGTACAGGCGTCGGCGAAGTCCTCAACTCCCCACTGTTGTCTGCGGATTGTCGCTCGACTGTCGCCAATTGACTCCCTTTCGGAAGCGCGCCGCGACGGACCGGAGTACTAGTCACGCCCTCTATCTCCGGTTGCAGACCGCCCGCGCAGAGATCCGATTCCGAGTCGATGTCCGGGCGCTCCCGGCATCCGACAATTTCTCCTGTGCAGCAGAACAACAGGGCCATTCACTAGCAGGAGAGAGCCGTCCGGTGCCACCCGTGACAACAGACGGACAACAGCCGAGCAACGAACCGTTGGTTGACTCCATCGCGTACCCTGCATGCCCCGATGCCGTGTTCGGCGAGGCCCCTTCACTTCCAGCGCCGCCCAGGAGGGCCCACCCGGTGAACTCACGACAGGAGCTGCGGTTCGGCGTGCTCGGTCCCGTCGAGGTGCTCAAAGGCAACGTTTCCCTCGATCTGGGCCCCCGGCAGCGCCGGCTGCTGCTCGTCCGTCTCCTTCTGGAGGACGGCCGGCCCGTCTCGCAGGACACCCTCTGCCGCGATCTGTGGCCGACGGACCGGCCGACGGGCGCCGCCTCCTCCGTCCGCGCGCACATCAGCAGGCTGCGCGCGGTCCTCGACCCGGTCCGCCAGGGCCGCTCCACCGTGCTGGTCAGCGGCCCCGCCGGGTACGCGCTGAAGACCCCGGCCGGGGCCCGGGACACCGCCGTCTTCGAGGAGTCCGTGAGCCGGGCCCGCGAGGCCCTGAGGAGCCGCCGGCTGTCCACCGCCCGGCAGGAGATCGACGCCGCGCTCGGGCTGTGGCGCGGCGAGGCGCTGGCCGAGGCCACCGAGCACGCCTTCGCGATACGTGAGCGCACCCGGCTCGACGGCGCCCTGCACGACGCCAAGGAACTCCAAGCGGCGATCCTCGTCCAGCAGGGCGAGACGGAACCGGCGATCGGCGTCGCCCAGGGCCTCGTCCTCAAGGCCCCGCTGCGGGAGACGTCCTGGGCGCTGCTGATGCGCGCCCTGTACGCGGCCGGCCGGCCGGTGGAGGCGCTGCGCCAGTACGAGCGGTTCCGCGACATGCTCGCCACGGAACTCGGCCTGGATCCCAGCCCCCAGCTCAGGGACCTGCACACCGCGATCCTGCGGCACGACATCGTCGTCCTCGGCGCCCAGCCGCCGGCCGACCCGGTCACGGCCCCCTCCGTCGCCCCGCTCTCCCCCGGCCGCGAATTCACCTCCGCGTGCGTCCCACCGGAGCCCGCCGTCGCCGAGGTCACCCCGTTCGTGGGCCGGCAGGAGGAGCAGAAGCAGCTGGCCTCGCTGCTGTCGGCCGCGACCGCGGGCCGCCCCCGCTGGGCCGTGATCACCGGGGAGCAGGGCTCCGGCAAGACCCGGCTGACGGACGAGCTGTCCGCCTGGGCCGCCTCGACCGGGTTCACCGTGGCCCGCACCCGGGCCGGCCAGGCCCTGAGCGGGAACCGCGGGATCTCCCAGACCTGCCCCACCGTCCAGCTCCTGGACGCGCTGCGGCAGGACGGCAAGGACTCCGCCGAGGACGAGGAGGCGCAGAAGGACCCGCTCGCCACGGTCGTCGACGAGCTGACCCAGGGACCCACGCTGGTCGTCGTGGACGACCTCGACGAGGCCCCGCAGGGCTTCCACCGGCTGCTGCGGCGGCTGGCGAAGGTGCTGCGCGAGGCACCGGTGGTGTTCGTGTGCACCCTGCGCAACCCCGACGCCCCGGTGTCCAGCATGCTCCTCGCCGACCTGGCCCTGATCGGCGCGACCTGGCTGACCCTGGACCCGCTGACCGCCAGCGACGTGGCCGAACTGCTCGCGGCGCGCGGCGAGGAGGCCGGTCCCGAGGAGGCGGCGGCGCTGCACCGGCGCTGCGAGGGCCACCCGTTCGCACTGGCCGCGCTGATGGAACTGCCGCCCGGCCGGCGCACCGGCCCCGAGGCGCAGGTGCCGGCCGCCGTCCGCAACATCCTCCACGCGCGCCTGGTCGACCTGCCCGACCCGGCGCGGACCATGCTCACCTATGCCGCCGCCGACGGCGAATGGCTGGACCTCGGTCTCCTCGCCGACGTCCAGGGGCTGGCCCCCGACCAGCTGCTGCCGCTGATCGACGCGGCCGTCACCGCCCGGGTCCTGGTCTGGGACGGCGAGCCCGGCGCGGGCGGCTCCGGCCGCTACCGGCTGCCCGAGCTGCCCCTCGACGTCGTCCTGAGCACCCAGACCCCGTCCTCCCGGCAGATCCGGCATGCCGCGTTCGCCCGGGAGCTCGCGGCCCGCGACGGTGCCGACCCGGCGCGGCTGGCCCGGCACCTGCGCGCGGCGGGGCCGATGGCACCGGCCGCCCAGCGCTGAACTCCCTTGGAAACAGGTGTTGTTGGTCTTATCTTCGGCAACTCCGCTCCCTACGATCGGTGGATGACGCAACCGACGCAACCCGGACCACCCCAGGTGCCCCCGCCCGTCCCGTACGGCAGACCGCCCGGCCCTCCGGCGGATCCGGGCGCGGCCGCCGACCGGGTCTCCGGCGGGCTGCTGCTCGTCGGCGCGGCCCTCGCCGCCACCGGTTCCTTCCTCACGCTGGACACGTCGAAGGAGACCATCGGCAGCGGCAGCAGCAGCGCGGCGGTCTACCGGACCGTCGCGAAGGCGTGGTCGTACACCACCACGATCCCGGGCCAGAAGTCCCATTCGGTGACGCAGTTCGACGGCGTCCCGCTGCTCGTCGGCGCCCTCCTCGCCGTCGCCGCGGGCATCCTGCTGCTGACCGGCTCCGGCGGCCGGCAGCCCCTGGCCCGGGTGCTCGGCGTCACCGGCGCGGTGCTGCTGTTCGGTACGACGCTGACGGTGGCGGTCTCCACGGTCGGTGACAGCCAGTGGGACACCGGCGCCCGGTCCACGACCTTCGGCCCCGGCTTCTACGTGCTGATCGCCGCCTGTGTGCTGGGGCTCGTCGCGACCGTCCTCACCGTACTCAACACCCGGCGCCCCGCGACCGCTTCCGCCGCCGCTCCCGCCCCGTACCCACAGCCCTGGCCGACCGGCCCGGTCCCGCAGGCGTACCCGCAGGCATACCCGCAGGCCCCGCAGCCGCCGTACCCACCGGCCCAGTCCTACCCACCGGCCCAGCAGCCCCCGCCGCCCCCGCACCAGCCGCCGGCCCCGCCCACGAGCTGAGGGCGCGGGCCGCCCGTCACTCCGCCACGACCCCCGACCGCCAGGCCCACGCGGCGATCTCCACCCGGTTGCGGGCGGAGAGCTTGCCCTGGACGTTGCCCAGATGGGTCTTCACCGTGCCCACGGAGATGCACAGTTCGGCGGCGATCTCCGCGTTGGTGAGACCGGTCGCGACCAGCCGTACGACATCCGTCTCCCGGGCGGACAGCCCGGGGTCCGGGGCCGGGCGGGAGCGGCCGGCGGCGGCCGGGCCCGGGACGCCGCGCAGCAGGCGCAGCGTGATCGACGGGCTGACCAGGGCCTCCCCGGAGGCGGCGGCCCGGATCGCCTCGACCAGCAGGGCGGGACCGGAGTCCTTGAGCAGGAAGCCGCAGGCGCCGTCGCCGAGGGCGCGGTGGACGTACGCGTCGTCGTCGAAGGTCGTGGCCACCACGACCTTGGGCGGGTCGACCACCCCGGGCCGGGTGAGCCGGCGCAGGGCCTCGAGACCGTCCAGCCGGGGCATGCGGATGTCCATCAGCACCACGTCGGGGCGGAGCCGTTCGGCGAGTTCCACCGCGTGGAGGCCGTCCGCCGCCTGGCCGACGACCTCGATGTCGTCCTCGGCCGCCAGGATCATCTCGAAGCCGGTGCGGACCATGGCCTGGTCGTCGGCGATCAGCACCCGGATCGGCGTACGGCCCGTCATGCGGCGCTCCCCACGACCCGGTCCCCGTCCCCGTCCCCGGCCCTGTCCCCGTCCGTGCCCTCCTGTTCGCCCTCGCCCACCGGCAGGGTCGCCTCGATCCGCCAGCCCCCGCCGGGCGCGGGACCGGCCTGCACCCGGCCGCCGACCATGCCCACCCGCTCGGCCAGCCCCTTCAGCCCGAAGCCGCCGCCCAACGACTGAAGAGTCTGAAGCGTCTGAAGCGCCTGGTGGCCGCCGCGCGGGCGGCCGTCGTCGCTCACCGTCACGGTGACCCGCGGCCCGGACCGGACCAGCCGGACCTCCACCTCGGTGAAGTCGCGGGCGTGCTTGCGGATGTTGGTCAGCGCCTCCATCACCACCCGGTGCACGGTGGTCACCACCTCCACCGGCAGCTCCTCGCACGCCCCCTCGGTCCGCAGCACCGCCCGGCCGCCGCCGACCGGCGCGAACTCCTCGACGAGAGCGCGCACTTCGGCCATCCCGGCCAGCGGCGCCAGGGCCACGTCCCGCTCCTGTGGTGGCTTCTCCGGATCCGTCTCGCGCAGCATCCCCACCATCGCCCGCATCGACTTCAGCGCCTCCGCGCCCGCGTGCTCAATCCGTTCCAGCGCGGGCGGCACCAGGTCGGGACGGCGGGCGGCGACGGAACGGGCGCCCTGGGCCTGGATGACGATGCCGGTGACGTGGTGGGCGACGAAGTCGTGCAGGTCCCGGGCGAACTCCGCGCGCTGCTCCAGCCGTACAGCACTCTCCCGGCGCCGCCGGTCCGCGACGACCAGCCGTACGGTCAGGCCGATCGCCAGAGCCGCCGTCGCGGCCAGGGTGAAGAAGAACGCCAGGACCACGCTGCCCAGATCGATCTCGACGGCCAGCGGACGCAGGACGATCGCCGCCATGGCCGCCGGTACGGCAGCCGCCGCCGCCCTCGGTGCTCCCCGCCAGGCGGTCAGCGTCACCAGCCCCAGCAGCGCGGCCGGTTCGGTGAAGGCGACCACCGGCTCCACGGGAGAGTAGGAGTCCAGCCGGTGCGCGAGCCCCGCTACGACCTGGACGGCGGCCGTCGTGGCGAGCGACAGCGCCGCGGCGCCGGCGGTCACCAGCGGCAGGCTCCGGGTGCCGAGGCGGGGCCAGAGCAGCAGGGCGGCGCACGCCGACAGCGCCGAGATCAGCACCAGCGGGCCGACCGTCTCGGCGTCCGCCTGGTCGAAGGCCTTGCTGAGCCGTCCGAACGCGCCCACCCCGTAGTCGAAGGCGCCGAGGGCGAGCAGCAGCACCACGACCGCGGGCCACACCGCCGCCCGCAGCCGCGCCACCCGCCGCCACGCCACCTGCCGCCACGCCACCTGCCGCCACGCCACCTGCCGGGCCCCTTCCCCGGTCCATCGCCAGGACTTCATGCCCGGAGCGTAGCCGGGGGGTCGGCCGAAAGTCGTAGCGCTGCGCCGAAGATCGGTCTTTCGCCAGAGCCGCCGCCCGGGCACACCGGGCGAGAGTGGGCACCGCCGCCGGTCGTCACCGGCAACCACCCGCCCCCGCCGAGGAGTTCACCATGGGCAACGTCCACTTCGAGATCGGTGCAGCGACCGTGCTGGGGCCGCTGCTGGCCGCGTTCGGTGTGCTGGTGGCCGTGCGGGCACGGCGGGGCCGGGCCGGCTGGACCGGGCAGCACGCCGTGACCCGGCTGCTGGCCGCCGCGTACGCCGCCGGGGTGCTGGCCCTCACGCTCTTCCCGGTCGTCGTGACCTACGGCGAGTACGCCAACCTGATGCCCTGGACCAACCAGATCAACTGGATCCCGGTGCCCAGCCCCGACCCGAGCATCGCCGCCAATGTGCTCCTGACGGTCCCGCTCGGGATGCTGCTGCCGCTGATGACCGCCCGGATCGGCACCAAGGGGCGGGTCACCGCCGTCACGGCCGCGGTGAGCCTGGCGATCGAGCTGTCCCAGCTCCTGATGTACGTCGTCGTCAACAACGCCCGGCTGACGGACACCACCGACCTGCTCGTCAACACGCTCGGCGGCTACCTCGGTTGCGTGGTCCTGTACCGCGCGGCCAGGATCCCGGCCGTCGCCCGGCTGCTCGGCTCCCTCGCCCTGCCGGGCTCCGCGTTCGCGTCGGACGGGCCGGCCTCGGCGCGTCCGACGATCCACCCGGCCGGGGAGCCCACCGCCACCCGCTCCTGACCGTCCCCCCGACCCCGGTGCCCGCGGACGATCCCCCCGTCCGCGGGCACCGGCTGTTCACCCCTGCGTGCGGAAGAGCACGGCGGCCCGCGCGCGCTCGGCGCGGCGCTTCAGCAGGTAGGCGTACGGTGACGCGCCGTAGGCGAGCGTGAACTCGCGGCTGAGCAGCCCGGCCGCCAGGTCCGCGGCGACGGCGAGCGCGAGGACGTCCAGCGGTCGCGCGTACTCCCGGTCGATCCGGTCCCTGACCCGGCGCAGCCGCGCGAGGTCGTCCAGGCGCCGCGCCGCGAGCAGCGCGCGCCGCCATCCCGGGTGACACATGACGGAACCCCCCTTCCCCGTGTACGGCTCAGCGCAGTTCCTGGATGCGGACCAGATTGCCCGCGGGGTCGCGGAAGGCGCAGTCGCGGATGCCGTACGGCTGCTCGGTGGGCTCCTGGACGACCTCGGCGCCCCCGGCGGTGACCTTCTCGAAGGTGCCGTCGAGGTCCGGGGTGGCGAGCAGGATCCAGCCGTAGGTGCCCTTGGCCATCATCTCGGCGATGGTGCGGCGCTCGGCCTCGGTGACGCCGGGGTCGGCGGCGGGCGGGGCCAGCAGGATGGACGTTCCGGGCTGCCCGGCGGGGCCGACGGTGATCCAGCGCATCTTGCCCTGTCCCACGTCGGTGCGGACCTCGAAGCCGAGGACGTCACGGTAGAACGCCAGGGACGCGTCCGGGTCGTCGTGCGGGAGGAAGGTCGTGTGAATGGTGATGTCCATGGCCTTCACGCTAGCCCCGGCCCGGTGCGGGGCGCTTCTCCGAAACTGACCGGTCGGCCCCGGTAGGAAATCCCGGCCACCGGCCATTGCCTGGTGAAGAGCCGAGATGAGGAGACGGTGCGTGACCGAAGTCCAGCGCTTCCGTGACCTGTACGAGGAGTGCCAGCCGCGGGTGCTCGCCTATGCCTCCAGTCTGGTGGGCCGGCAGGTCGGTGAGGACATCACCAGCGAGACCTTCACCGGCCTCCGCGCAGGCGGCCCGGGCGGGGCTCACGGCGGGCACGCTGGTGGACTACACGGCCACGGTCGAGGCGAAGTGGACCGACCGGCAGGTGAAGACCCCGAAGTAGCCTCCGCCGGCCGGCCCGGACCGTGGTCAGGCCTTCGCCGCGTCGTACTCCTCGCGGGCCTTCTCGATGGCCGCCATCCGCAGGTCCGTCCAGTGCGCGAGGGCGCGGACCTGTTCGGCCGCCTCGCGGCCGAGATCGGTGAGGGAGTAGTCGACGCGGGGCGGGATCACGGGCTTGGCGTCGCGGTGGACCATGCCGTCGCGCTCCAGGGTCTGGAGGGTCTGGGTCAGCATCTTCTCGCTGACCCTGCCGATCCCCCGGCGCAGCTCGCTGAACCGGTACGGGCGGTCGAGCAGCGCGATCAGGACGAGGGTGCCCCAGCGGCTGGTGAGGTGTTCCAGGGCCCCGCGCTGCGGGCACATCGCGTCCCCACCGACAAGCCCCACCCGTCCCCCGAGCGCCGCCTCCGTTGCTGCCATGCCCCCACCTTACGACCGCCGCGCACCGGTACGGGAGCGGGAGCCGACGCCTGGGCGGGAGCGGGAGCGGGTGCCGGGGCCTGGGCGGGAGCAGGAACCGGTGCCGGAGCGGGAGCCGGAGCCGTTGAGGGAGCCGACACCGGAGCCGATGCCCCGGAGCCGGGGCGGGAGTCGGGGCCGGAGCGGGAGCCGATGCCCGGAGCGGGAGCCGGGGCCGGGGCCCGGGCGGGAGCTGGTGCCGGAGCGGAAGCCGGTGCCGGAGCTGGTGCCGGAGCGGGAGCGGGAGCGGGAGCGGGAACCGGAGCCGATGCCCGGGACTCGGGGCGGGGGCCGGAGCCGGAGGGGGGGCCGGGGCCGGAGCCGGAGCCGTTGAGGGAGCCGACACCGGAGCGGGAGCGGGAGCTGGTGCCGGAGCCGGTGCCGGGGCCGGGGCCGGAGCCGGGGCCGGAGCCGGTCAGGGAGCGGGAGGCGGAGCCGGCGCCGGAGCCGATGCCCGGAGCAGGGGCGGGAGTCGGGGCCGGAGCGGGAGCGGGAGGCGGAGACGGGGCCGGAGCCGGAGCCAGCACCGGAGCCGGAGCAGGAACCGGAGCCGTTGAGGGAGCGGGAGGCGGAGTCGGAGCCGTTGAGGGGGCGGGAGGCGGAATCGGAGCCGTTGAGGGAGCGGGAGGCGGAATCGGAGCCGTTGAGGGAGCGGGAGGCGGAGTCGGAGCCGTTGGGGGAGCGGGAGGCGGAGTCGGTGTGGGTGGGTCCGGGGTGGGCGGGCGCCTCGATCGGACCAGCAAGAATCGGCGTCGGGCTTGCGGCGCGACCAGACTCGGACGCGAAGGGGCCCGGGGCCGGGCATCCGTCCGCGGTGATCGGGCGGGGGCTCACCGTCCCCACTTCGTCAACTCCCCTCATTTTCAATCCCCTTCGTTCCCTCTCCCTCTCTCCCTCTCCCTGTCCTTCTCCGGGCGCCGACGCGCGTCCGGGACGGTCCCGGGCGCACTGACGCGCGTCCGGGGCCGCTTCCGAAGGTCGTCGAGGTCGTCCGAGTCGGTCCCACCCCCACTGCCCGCCGTCCCCACCGGGACCGGTGAAAGGAACCCCCATGCGCTCACGCACCGCAGCCGCGACCACCGTCGCCCTGAGCACCGCCGCCCTCCTGCTCGTCCCCGCGGCCGTCCCGGCCGCCACGGCCGCCGCCGACGGGAACCGCCCGCGGATCAGCGGCCATCGCGGCGCCGCCGGGTACGCGCCCGAGAACACCCTGCCGTCCTTCGACAAGGCCGACGCGCTCGGCATCGACTGGGTGGAGACCGATGTGCAGCGCACCAGGGACGGTGAGCTGATCCTGCTGCACGACCGGGACCTCCGGCGGACGACGAACGTCGAGTCGGTGTTCCCGTCCCGCGCGGACCACCCGGTCAGCGACTTCACCGCGGCCGAACTGGCCCGTCTGGACGCGGGCAGTTGGATGGGGGCCCGGTTCGCGGGCACCCGCATCCCGACCCTGGCCGGGACCCTCGACCGGCTGGACCGCAACGGCCAGAGCCTGCTGCTGGAGATCAAGCAGCCGGACCTGCATCCGGGCATCGAGGGCGACATCCTCGCGGTGCTCGCCCGCAAGGGCTGGCTGGACGGCGGCCATGTCGACCACCGGCTGATCGTCATGAGCTTCGGTACGAACTCCGTGCGCACGATCCACCTCAAACGCCCGGAGCTGAAGACGTCCGTGCTGGTCAGCGCCCGCCCGTCGGCCGCGGCCCTGCGCGGGTACGCGACCTACGCCGACCAGGTCAACCCGGACTACCGGCAGGTCTCCGGCGACTTCGTGGCCGCCGTGCACGCGCTCAAGGGCGCGCACGGCAAGCCGCTGGAGACCATCCCCTGGGTGATCAACACCGCGTCGGCGGCCCGGACCGTCGCCGCGTGGGGAGCGGACGGCATGACGAGCGACCTCCCGGACGTGGCCGCCCGGGCCCTCGGCTGAACACCGCAGGGACGCCCGGAACCCCCGCCCTCAGCCGCCGCGGGCCGCCTTCACGAACGCGGTGATGAGGGCGGGGTCCTTGACGCCCCGGCTGCTCTCCACCCCGCTGGAGACGTCGACGCCCCAGGGCCGGGTGGCGGCGACGGCGTCCCGGACGTTGTCGGGGGTGAGCCCGCCGGCGAGCAGCCACTTCTCCCCGGAGCCGGCCGGGGTCCACCGGGACCAGTCCCAGGCGACCCCGGACCCCGGCACCGGGGCGTCGAGCAGCAGCATGTCCTCGCCGAGTTCACCGCAGCGCGGCACGGAGTCGCCGAAGGCGGCCGCCCGGATCAGCGTCCAGCCGCCCGGGGCGAGTGCGTCGTAGTAGTCCCGGTCCTCCGGGCCGTGCAGCTGGACGGCCCGGATGCCGGACTCGGCGGCCACGGACCGTACGTCGTCGAGGGGTTCGGCCCGGAACACGCCGACGGTCAGGACGTGTGCGGGCACCCGCCGGGCGAGCCGTGCGGCCGTGGCGGGGTCGATCCGGCGGGGGCTGGCGGAGAACACGAACCCGATGGCGTCGGCGCCCGCCTCGACGGCCGTGTCGACGTCCCGCTCGGTGCTCAGACCGCAGATCTTGACGAAAAGGGGGTCACTGGAGTTGCTCACGGCCCCAAGACTGCCGCATCGGGGCCGGTCACCGCACCCAGGAATGTGACGCAGGTCACATCACGCCGGCCGATGACTTCGCACGCGCCCCCGAGTCCCCACCATGACGGCAACGACCCATGCCACCACCCTCGTCGCCGACACGCTCGCGGAGCGCTAGGCTCCGCACGGTGACCATTTGACCCGTTTGGTCACCTCTGCACCCCTCTGTTCCTCTCACCTCCCCAGGAGGTTGCGGTGGCCTCGCGACTCAACCCCTACCTCAGCTTCAACGGCGACGCCCGGGCGGCGCTGGAGCACTACAAGGACGTCTTCGGCGGCACGCTCGCGCTGAGCACCTTCGGCGAGTTCGGCCAGGCGGGCACCCCGCAGGCGGACCAGATCATGCACGGCATGCTGGAGGCGCCGAACGGCTTCACCCTCATGGGAGCCGACACCCCGCCCGGGATGGACTACAGCCCCAGCGGCAACGTCTCGGTGAGCGTGAGCGGCGACGACGACGCCGAACTGCGCGGCTACTGGGAGAAGCTGTCCGCCGGGGCCGAGGTGTCCGTCCCGCTGGAGAAGCAGATGTGGGGCGATGTCTTCGGCATGTGCACGGACCGCTTCGGCATCACCTGGCTGATCAACATCGGCCAGCCGCAGGGCTAGGGCGGCCCTAGACCTCGTACTGGCCGACCTCCAGGAAGTACCGCAGGTCCTCGGGGGTGCCGTCCAGGGCGGCCGAGGCCGCCGCGCGCAGGGCGGCGCTGATGTCGGTCCGCGCGAGGATCCGCGCCACGGCGACCCGGTCGTCCTCGGCCCGGGCGAGCCGGTAGCCGGTGGCGAGGAAGGCCGCCCGGTCCGCGGCGGTGCCGTCGAGGGCCTTCCCGGCCTCCCGCCGGACGGCCTTGCCGCTGCCCGGGTCGGCCAGGAGCCGGGCGATCGCCACCGAGTTGTCCTCGTCCTGCGCGAGCGCGAGGCCCGTCTTCAGGAAGGCGCGCAGATCGTCGACGGTCCCGTCGAGCGCCTCCTGGGCCTCCCGGCGTACCGCCTTGCCCGCGCTCTCGTCGGCGAGGACGCGCGCGACCGCGATCCGCAGCTCGTCCTCCGTCATCGTGTCGTACGGCGACCCGTCCCCGGCCGCGGTGGAGGCGGCGGTGGCGGAAGCGGCCGTCGTCGCGGTCGCCGCGAAGGACGGCGAGGCGAGCAGCAGGGCCGGGGTCAGCGCGCCCACGGCAAGGGCGAGCGCCGCTCGGTTGGCTCTCATTGTCGTTCCCCCATGATTGATTGGCTCGGTGCCGGCGGGTCCATCCTCCAGATGCGAACAGCGCCGCGCACTGCGCGGACCGGGCAGTCTTGACCGCCGGTTCGTTGCCGGAACACGAACGCGGGGGGCGTGGTGACGGGGGAGATACCCGAGCAGTACCTGGACGGCTACACCCGGCTGCTGACGGAGGTCACGGCCACCGGCCGCCGGCTGACCCGGGCGGAGCTGGAGTCACGGCGCGCCCTCGGCGAACGGGCCGCCGACGCCGGTCACGGCCTGCGCGCCCTGGTCAGCGCCCATCTGACCGCCGCCCGCTCGGTCCGGCCCGGCTCCCCCCGCACCGCGGGCTCCGCCGACGGCACCCTGGCCGCCGTACAACAGGTGATAGACGCGCTGGCGGAGGGGTACGAGCGGGCCGGGCGGCTGGCCGTGCGGCGGGAGGAGGCGGCCCGCCGGGAGTTCATCGACGACCTGCTCTACGGCCGCAGCGACCTGGGCCGTCTCGCGCAGCGCGCCGAACGCTTCGGCCTGCGCCTGTCGCACACCCACGCCGTCGCCGTCGCCCGGGGACCCGCCGCCTACGACGAGGGCGACCCGGTGCCCCGCGCGGTGGAGCGCGCGCTGCTCGCCCGGTTCGGCGACCGCGACGTGCTGCTGACCACCAAGGACGGTCTGCTGGTGTGCGTGGCGCCGGGCCACCGGGACGAGATCCTGCCCGTCTTCGCCCGGCAGGCGCGGGCCGCGACCGGCGGCGGCCGGGTGGCGATCGGCCGCCCGCAGCCGGGCCCCGGCGGGATCGTCCAGTCCTACGAGGAGGCGCTCAACTCCCTGGAACTCGCCGGGCGGCTGGGCCTGGCCGACGCCGTGCTGCGCGCCGCCGACCTGCTCGTCTACCCGGTCCTGACCCGCGACCGGCAGGCGATGGCCGACCTGGTCCAGGCCGTCCTCGGCCCGCTGACCACCGCCCGCGGCGGCGTCGGACCCCAACTGGCCACGCTCACCGCCTACTTCGAATCGGGCTGTGTCGCGGCCCAGGCCGCCCGCCGACTGTCGCTGAGCGTGCGCGCCCTGACGTACCGGCTGGAACGCATCCACCAGCTCACCGGCGTCGACCCCGCCGACCCCGCGCACCGCTACACCCTGCAGACCGCCGTCATCGGCGCCCGTCTCCTGGACTGGCCCGCCCAGCCCCTCTGACGGCACCCCAAGGGACCAACGCGGCCCCACAGCCCGCCCACGAAAACGACATGAACGGTTCACATCATGTCCACATCCGGCGGGTTGAGGGGAAAGGAACCGGCCATTGACTCTCCCCGCGCGCCTCGAACACGAAGCCGTATGGGGAGAACACCGTTTCCTTTAGGGGGACCGCAGTGGCGTCCGCAGTGGAGGTTTCCGGCGCGCCGGAACCCGACAGACCCGTTCCTCGACGGCTGCACACGGCCCGGGGCCTCGGTGACCGGATCTTCCGGTACCAGCTGACGGCCACCGGGGTCACCGTCCTCGCCATCATGGCGGCCGTGGGACTGTTCCTGCTGCTGAGGGCCGGTCAGGCGCTGCGCGCCCGCGGGTTCGGCTTCCTCACCACCGCCGCCTGGCAGCCGGACGTCCACAACTTCGGGATCGCGGCCGTCCTCACCGGCACCCTGCTGATCGCCCTCGTCGCGGTGACGATCTCCGTGCCGCTGGCCGTCGGGACCGCGCTGTTCATCTCCGACGTGGCCCCGCGCGGGCTGCGCCGCACCCTGGTCACCATGGTCGACCTGATGGCCGCCGTCCCGTCGGTGGTCTACGGCCTGTGGGGGCTGTTCTTCCTCCAGCAGCACGTGATCGGCCTGTCGCGCTGGCTGTCGACCTGGTTCGGCTGGATCCCTCTGTTCGCCGTCGACGGCACCCGGCCCGGTGAGCCGCTCGCCTCCGACAGCGTCTACACCGCCTCCACGTTCGTCGCCGGGATCGTCGTCGCGCTGATGGTCGCGCCGATCCAGTGCTCGGTGATGCGGGAGGTGTTCGCCCAGGCGCCGGCGGGCGAGCGGGAGGGCGCGTACGCGCTCGGCGCCACCCGCTGGGGCATGATCCGCGCGGTCGTCCTGCCGTACGGCAAGGGCGGCATGATCGGCGGCACCATGCTGGGCCTCGGCCGGGCGCTCGGCGAGACCATCGCCGTCTACCTGATCATCTCGCCGGTCTTCACCATCCAGCCGCACGTCCTGCAGACCGGCTCGAACTCGGTCTCCTCGCTGATCGCCCTGCACTACGGCGACGCGTCCACCTTCGGCATGTCGGCGCTGATGGCGGCGGGCCTCGCGCTGTTCCTGCTCACCCTGGCGGTCAACTTCACCGCCTCGTCCATCGTGGCCCGTTCCCGGTCCGGCGCACAGAGCGAGGCATGAGATGACGGTCGTGGACCACGCCCCCGCCCAGCCTGCCGGGGCCACCGCCGAGGCCACCGCCCCGGCCCCCGAACTCCCGGACGTACCGCGCCGCATCGGCGGCCCGACCCGCTCCGGTGTCCTCTCGCTCTCCGGCGCCGCGGCCTCCGGACTGTGCGTCGCCGTCCTGCTGTTCGGCGAGATCGCCCCGTTCTCCGGCAGCCTGGGCTTCACCGTCACCGCGTACACGGCCTTCCTCGCCGTCTACGCCGTCCTCACCGCCCTGGAGGAGGACGGCCAGGCGGTCCGCGACCGGGTGATGACGGTGGTCCTGTGGACCGCGGCCGGGCTGCTGTTCAGCGCGCTCGCCCTGGTCGTCGGCTTCACCGCCTGGCGGGGCCGCGAGGCGCTCCCGCACGGCAACTTCTTCACCCAGGACATGCAGGCGGCCGGCCCGCTCGACCCGCTGTCCCACGGCGGCATCGCCCACGCGATGCTCGGCACCCTGATCATGATCGCCATCGCGCTCACCATCACGGTCCCGCTGGGCCTGGCCTGCGCGGTGTACCTCAACCAGATCCCCGGCCGCTTCTCCCGGTTCGTGCGCACCATCGTCGAGGCGATGACCGCGCTGCCCTCGATCGTCGCCGGTCTCATGGTGTACGCCGTCTGGATCCTCGGCCTCGGCATGCAGAAGTCGGGTCTGGCGGCGGGCTTCGCGATCAGCGTGATGATGCTGCCGATCGTGATCCGCGCCTCGGACGTGGTCCTGCGCCTGGTGCCCGGCACCCTCACGGAGGCGGCGGAGGCCCTCGGCGCCCCCCGCTGGCGGACGGTCTGGCACGTCGTCCTGCCGACGGCCCGCTCCGGCCTCGCCACGGCGGTCATCCTCGGCACCGCGCGCGGTATCGGCGAGACCTCCCCCGTCCTGCTGACGGCGGGCTTCACCGCGGCCCTGAACGCCGACCCGACGAGCGGCCCGATGGTCTCCCTCCCGCTGGCCGTCTTCAACTTCGTCAAGTCCCCCGAGCCCACGATGATCGCCCGCGGCTTCGGCTCGGCGGCGGTCCTGATGGCCATCGTCCTGATCCTCTTCGCGATCGCCCGGGTGATCGGCGGCAGGGGCCCGGGCCACCAGACGAAACGCCAGGCACGACGAACGGCGCGAGCGTCCCGACGGGACGCCGAACGATACGCCGACGGCAACTCCCCCGGGGGCGCGGGGAACTGCGCGACCAGCCACAGACAGCCCGCACCCGACAACGGAGACAGCGACCGATGATCACCGCCCTCAGACGGCTCGGCATCCTGGCCGCACTCATAGGCATCCTCGCCACAGCGACCCCCGCGTCGGCCGACACCTACACCCCCATCGCGGGCGCCGGCTCCACCTGGGCGGAGAACGCCGTCGACGAATGGCGCAGGGCCGTCAACCAGTACGGCATGCGCATCAGCTACGCCGGCACCGGTTCCTCGGACGGCCGCCGCCAGTTCCTGTCCGGCACCGTCGACTTCGCCGTCTCCGACATCCCGTTCCAGACCAACCCCACCGACGGCAGCGCGGCCGAACGCCCCGCGCAGGGCTCGTACGCCTATATGCCGATCGTCGCCGGCGGCACCGTCTTCATGTACCACCTGACGGTCAACGGCAAGCGGGTCACCAACCTCCGCCTCTCCGGCGACGTCGTCACGAAGATCTTCACCGGGGCCGTGAAGACCTGGGACGACCCGGTGATCAAGGCGGACAACCCGGGGCTCCAGCTCCCGCACCGCCCGATCGTGCCCGTGGTCCGCTCCGACGGCTCCGGCTCGACCGCCCAGTTCACGATGTGGATGGCCAACCAGCACAAGGCGCTGTGGCAGGCGTACTGCGCCCGGGTCGGCCGCTCGGGGGCGTGCGGGCAGACCTCGTACTACCCGACGGTCTCGGGGATGATCGCCCAGTCCGGTGACCTCGGTGTCGCCGGGTACGTCGCCCAGAACTACGGCGAGGGCGCGATCGGTTACGTCAACTACTCCTACGCCCTCAACGCGCACTATCCGGTCGCCAAGGTCCTCAACCACGCCGGCTACTACACCGAGCCCACCCCGCAGAACGTGGCGGTCTCGCTGCTCAAGGCGCAGATCAACACCGACAAGAACTCCGCCGACTACCTCACCCAGCAGCTGAACGGCGTCTACAACGACAGCGACAAGCGCAACTACCCGCTGTCCAGCTACTCGTACATGATCCTGCCGCTGAAGGTGCAGGGCACCTTCACCAAGGCCAAGGGCAAGACGCTCGGCGCGTTCTCCTACTACTTCATGTGCCAGGGCCAGCAGCAGGCGCCCGACCTCGGCTACTCGCCGCTGCCCATCAACCTGGTGAAGGCGGGCTTCGACCAGATCCGCCGGATCCCCGGGGTGCAGGCGCAGAGCATCAACATCCGCAACTGCAACAACCCGACCTTCACCACCAACGGCCGCAACAAGCTGGCCGAGACCGCGCCCTATCCCAAGGACTGCGACAAGAAGGGCGCCGCGCCCTGCACCACCGGCAGCGGCGGCGCCAAGTCGACCAGCGCCAACGGCGGTTCGGGCGGGTCCTCCGGCGGCTCCACCGGCGGGACCGGCGCGTCGGGCGGCACGGGCAGCGGCGGCGGCACCGGCGCGTCCGGCTCCGCCGGGCAGCCCTCCGTCGACCCCGACACCGGCCAGACCCTGAGCCCGGGCGGCACGGCCTCGGCGGGCGGCACCTCCGGGGGGACCGCGGCGGACGGCACGGTCGCCCTCGCCCAGCCCGTCGCGATCGCCGGGCACACTGGCTGGACCTCCACCCAGACGCTGATGCTGCTCGCCGCGTTCCTGGTCCTCGCGCTGATCCTGCTGCCCTCGCTGGTCTCCCGGCTGCTCCGCGGCGGCGACTCCTCGAACGGGGGGACGCGATGAAGGCCGTACGCCGCATCCTGGTCCGTCTCGTCGCCGGGGCCGCCGTGGGCGCCCTCGCCGGGCTCGCGGTCGCCCAGGCCGCCCCGCCCGCGACCGCCGCGGGCAACGGCGCCGACTCCGCCGTCACCGTCTCCGGGCGCGGCGAGTTCCAGGACATGAGGTTCACGGTCTCCCAGACCGCCGACCTCACCAGCCAGGCCGTCACCGTCTCCTGGTCCGGGGGCACCCCGAGCACCTTCGCGGGCACCCTGTTCGACACGGACTTCGTGCAGATCATGCAGTGCTGGGGCGACGACGACGGCACGGTGCCCGCCAACCCGGGCCCCTCGCGCACCCAGTGCCAGTACGGGGCCTCCCCCACCACCGACCGGGGCAGCTGGCCCGGCAACGACTACGACGACACCCGCCGGGTCTTCTACAACGCCGACCCCACCAACTACGGCCAGGACGACCGCTACGGCGCCTCCAACCCCAACGCCCCGGGCGAGGTTCCGTTCAAGCCGGTCAGCGGCGCGACCGTCACCTCCAACACCCAGAACAACCCGTACTTCAACCGCAACACCACCAACGAGATCGACTTCGCCCGCACCGGCGCCGACGGCACCGGCAAGGAGTTCTTCGAGGTCCAGACCGCCAACGAGGCCCCGCACCTCGGCTGCGGCGTCGTCGTGAAGACCGACGGCGTGTCCAGGCCGCGCAGCTGCTGGCTGGTGATCGTCCCGCAGGGCCGGCTCGACCTCGACGGCAAGCCGTACGCGGACCACAGCCAGGTCAACGCGGGCTCCCCGGTCTCCTCCACCAACTGGAAGAACCGCGTCGCGATCCCGCTGCACTTCAACCCGGTCGGCACCAACTGCTCCCTCGGCTCCGACGAACGGCCCACCACCGGCAGCGAGCTGGCCGCCGACGCCATGACGAGCTGGCAGACCGCCCTGTGCGCCACCGGCAAGGTCTACGGCTACACCGAGCTCGGCGAGCCCGACGCCCGCGCCCGCCTCGGCAACGACGGCTCCTCCGGACTCGCCTTCACCACCCGCGCGCTGGGCGCCGACGCGGGCACCAGCGCCCCGGACGACACCACCGTCTACGCGCCGACCGCGCTCTCCGGCACCGTCATCGGCTTCACCGTCGAACGCAGACCCAAGGCCACCGCCCCCGACGCCACCCAGAGACTCGCCGGGACCAGGGTCGAGTCGATCCGGCTCAACCCCCGGCTGGTGGCCAAGCTGCTCACCGAGTCCTACCGCAACTCCCCCTGGGGCGCGGTCGTCGGCACCACCGCCGCCCAGGGCTACGGCTGGGCGAAGGGCAACCCGGCCGGTCTGGCCGGCGACCCCGAGTTCATCGCGCTCAACCCCGAGTTCGCGGAGCTGTCGGTCGCCGAGACCCCGGCCACCGACACGGATCTGCTGACCTCGCTCGGCCACTCCGACTCGGCCCGCGCCGTGTGGCAGTGGATCGTCGCCGACAAGGACGCCCGCGGCTTCCTCGCGGGGGTGTCCGACGACTGGGGCATGCGGGTCAACCCGTACTTCAGCACCAACACGGACCTCAACCCCACCGGTTTCGCCTTCGACCCGGCGAACACCGACACCTACCCCAAGAGCGACCCGTGGTGCACGATCCCGACGGGCACGGGCGCCACCGAGAAGCAGTGCATGATCGACTTCCACCCGTACGTGGCGGACATGCACGCCGGCGCCCTGCACACCCTGCGCACCGACAGCCTGTGGAAGGCGACCTGGGACCCGCTGGCCAGCCCGCCCGCGTACAAGAACCCCGGCCCGCAGACCGTCGGCTCCCGCTTCATGATCACCATCACGGACGCCGCCTCCGCGGCCCGCTACGGACTGACGACGGCGAAACTGCTCAACGCCGCCGGCCGGTACGTCGCCCCCAGCGGCGTCTCCCTGACCGCCGCCGCGGCGAGCGCCACCGGCAAGGGCGCCCCCGGGATCAGCCCCGCCAAGGCCACCGCCAAGGACGCCTACCCGCTCGCCCAGCTGGTCTACGCGGCCGTACGCCCCGCGAAGCTCGACGCCGCCGCCCGCAAGGACTACGCGACCCTGCTGCGGTACGCGGCCGGCACCGGGCAGACCACGGGCGCCGACCCGGGCCTGCTCCCCACCGGATACGCCCCGCTGACGCGGACGCTGCGCACCCGCACCACCCAGGCCGCCGACACGATCCTGCACTACAAGGCCACCTCCACCGGGAGCGGCGACGGGTCGGCCGCGGGCGGCGGCTCCGGCGGCTCCACCGGCACGGGCGGCACCACCGGTGACCTCTCCGGCGGCACGACGGGCGGCGCCACCACCGGCGGCACCGGCGCGAGCGCCAGTGCCACGCCGAGCAGCGCGGCCTCCTACGACGGCGGCAAGGCCGTACAGACCACCGCCGCCGGCGCCACGCCCGCCGACCCCGCGAACCCGCTGCGCTACGCCGTCCCCCTCGGGGCCGCCCTCGGCGCCGTGGCAGGGGTGGGCGCGCCCTTCGCGGGCGGCGGCCGGCTGCGGCTTCCGCTGCGGCTGCCGCTCCCCGGCGGCCGCACGGTGACGGTCGTACCGGAGATCGCCCTGCCCGAACGGCTGCGGAGACTCCTGCGGCCCTGAGCGCCCCCTCGGGCGGCGCTCCCCACGGACGGCCGCCCGCCCCGAAGGACAGTCGGGGCGGACGGCCCGCACCACCCTGCCAGATCGCACCACCCCTTGCTCCACCTCCAGCTCCACCCCCTGCACCACCCCCCTGCACCACCCCTTGCTCCACCCCTTGCTCCACCCTTCTGCACCCTTTCGCACAGTCACGGAGACTCTCCATGCGCAGAACGCGCTCCACGGCCGCGCTCGTCGCCGCCGCAGTGGTGGCCGGCGGTGTGGCTCTCGCGAGCCCGGCGTACGCCGACCCCACCCCCGCCGGGACCTTCCGCCAGCTGGTCGGCGTGGGCTCCGACACCACCCAGGACGTGCTCAACGCCCTCGCCGGCGACACCGTGGGCGGCAAGGACTACTCCGGCACCGCCGTGAAGTCGGCGACCGGCGCGGGCATCGCCTCCTACGACGCGATCGGCTCGTCCACGATCCAGACCCGCTCCGGCGGCCCGTCGTTCACCCGCCCGAACGGCTCCGGCCCGGGCCGCGCGGCGCTCAGCATGTCCCTCACCGGCGACAAGTTCCCCAACAACGACGGTGTCGCCGTCGGCGGCCAGGTCGACTTCGCCCGCTCCTCCGGCGGCCCGAGCTTCTCCGGCAACGCCCTCACCTACATCCCGTTCGCCCGGGACGCGGTCGGCGTCGCGGTCCGCGGCACCGGCCTGGACTCGCTGACGGTCGCGCAGCTGCACGACATCTACATGGCCGCCGGCGTGCGCACGCTGAACGGCCAGACCCTGCACCCGGTCCTGCCGCAGACCGGCTCCGGCACCCGCAAGTTCTTCCTGAACGCGATCGGCCTGAACGAGAACACGGTCGACACCAGCCTGCCGACCGTCCAGGAGAACCAGGCCAACGCGGCCCTCACCCAGGACGGCACGCTCGTCCCGTTCTCCGTGGCCAGCTGGATCGCCCAGGCCAACGGCGTCGCCCCCGACTACAGCTCCACCGCGATCACCGCGGGCGGTCACCTGGCCAGCATCACGCTGCCGGGCGACTCCGGCGCCACCACCCCGGTCAGCACCGTCAACGGCAAGCTGGCCCCGGTCCCCGGCTACTTCGAGAACTCCACCTTCGGCCGCGACGTCTACAACGTCGTCCCGAGCCGCGCGGTCGACACGAGCAGCGTCTTCTTCGACAAGGACCTCTACGACGTCTTCGTCACCAGCGGCGACCACGAGGCGGCCCTCGCCTCCGACAACGCCGAGAAGGTCATCGCGGCCTTCGGCTTCCTGAACGAGTCGTACAACGGCTCGATCAACCTGGCCAAGCACGCCAAGGTCGGCGGTCTGGAGATCTCGGGCCTGACCACGCCCGGCGCGCCCGTCCTGACGTCCACCGTGGGCGACGCGAGCGTCAAGCTCACCTGGACCGCGCCCAGCCCGGCCCCCGCGCAGCCCGTCACCGACTACCGCGTCACCCTGAAGGACGCGGACGGCGGCGTCGTCGCCACGAAGGACGTGCCGGCGAGCACCACCTCGTACTCCTTCACCGGTCTGGCCACCGGCACCTACACCGCCACCGTCGCCGCCGCCACCGTCGTCGGCAACGGCACGGAGGCGAGCTGGACCGGCGCGGTCAAGTACGCCAGCACCGTCAAGGCCACCGCCGCGACCACCGCGTACGGCAGGACCCCGAAGGTCGCGGTCACCGTCACGGGCTCGCACTCGGTCGCCCCGACCGGCAAGGTGACCGTGAAGGAGGGCTCCACCACCCTCGGCACCGGCACCCTCAGCGGCGGCAAGGTCACCCTCGGCCTGTCGAACCACCTCAAGGTCGGCACGCACAGCCTGACCGTGTCCTACGCCGGCAGCACCCAGCTGAACGCGTCCTCGGCCAAGGTCTCCCTGAAGATCACCAAGGCGACGCCGTCGGTCGCGACCACCGCCCCGGCCTCCGTGTCCCACACCGCCCGCGCCAAGGTCACCGTCAAGGTCACCGCGACCGGCACCACGCCCACCGGCACCGTCCGGATCTACGAGGGCACCAAGGTGATCGCCACCGGCACCCTGAGCGGCGGCAAGGTCACCGTGACCCTGCCCAAGCTGGCCAAGGGCCGCCACACCCTGCACGCGAGCTACCTGGGCTCCTCGACGGTGAACGCCAAGAACGGCGCGAACTTCGTCGTCAGGTCCACCTGATCCCACCGGATCACCCGATCCCACCGGATCCCGGCGGCCGGGGAGACCACTGAGGGAGTGTCTCCCCGGCCGACCGGCCCCGGCCCCTGTCCGTACCCCTGTCCGTACCCATGTCCTGAAGGAGGCGGGCCGCCGTGACGGTCGCCGTACCCTTGACGCTCCCCGGCGCCCGCAGCGTCACCGCCGTCCGTCATCTCGCCCGCGGCGGCCTGCTCGGCCTGGCCGCCCTGCTGCTCGGCATCACCGCACAGCTGCTGGTGATCAGCGGCGCACAGGAACACTCCGCACAGCACACGGCCTTCGACGAGCTGCGCAATCAGCTCGCCCTCGGCACCGCCCCGGTCGCGCAGACCGACCAGGACGGCCGGCTGCTCGCCCCCGGCACCCCGGTCGCGCTCATCGACGTCCCCCGCCTGGGGATGACCCAGGTCGTCCTGGAGGGCACCGACTCCTCCGTCCTCACCGACGGCCCCGGCCACCGCCGTGACACCCCGCTGCCCGGCCAGGCCGGCACCAGCGTCCTGATGGGCCGCGCCGCCGCGTACGGCGGCCCCTTCCAGGGGCTCTCCTCCCTCGCGGCGGGCGACACGTTCAGTGTGACCACCGGCCAGGGCAAGGCGACGTACCAGGTCAGCGGCGTACGACGGGCCGGTGACCCGGCGCCCGCACCGCTCGCCTCCGGCAAGGGGCGGCTGGTCCTGGTCACCGCCACCGGCTCCCGGTTCGTCCCGTCCGGGGTGCTGCGCGTGGACGCCGACCTGACGTCCACGCCCTTCCCGACCCCGTCCGCGGTGATCCGCTCCGGCACGCTCCCCGAGTCCGAGGAGCCGCTGGCCCGTCCCGACGGGGTGCCGTGGCCGCTGGTGATGTGGCTCCAGGCGCTGCTGCTCGCCGCGGTGGCCGCGGTCTGGGCCTGGCACCGGTGGGGCCGTCACCAGACCTGGATCGTGTTCGCCCCGGTCGTCGCGGTCCTCGGCCTCCAGGTCGCCACCCGCACCACCGAGCTCCTGCCCAATCTGCTGTGAGGTGTCAGCCATGACCGAAGTGACCCAAGCGACCCAAGCGACCCAAGCGACCCAAGCGACCGAAGTGATCGAAGTGGTCGCGCCCCTGACCGACACGGTCGTCATCCCCCGGGTGGGACCGACCGCCGCGCCCGCCACCCTCGACGCCCGTGCCGTCTCGGCCTGGTTCGGCACCCACCAGGTGCTCAGCCGGGTGTCGCTGACCATGCCCGCCGGCCGGGTGACCGCCCTCATCGGCCCCTCCGGCTGCGGCAAGTCGACCTTCCTGCGCACCCTGAACCGGATGCACGAGATGATCCCGGCCGCCCGCTTCGGCGGCGAGGTGCTCTTCGAGGGCGAGGACATCTACGACCCCTCCTGGCGGCTGACGGACGCCCGCCGCAGGATCGGCATGGTCTTCCAGAAGCCGAACCCGTTCCCGGCCATGTCGATCTACGACAACGTGGTCGCGGGCCTGCGCCTGACGGGCACCAGGGCGAACCGCCGTGAGAAGGACGTCCTGGTCGAGGAGTCCCTGTCCCGGGCCGGCCTGTGGAAGGAGGTCCGCGACCGGCTGCGGCAGCCCGGCGGCGCGCTCTCCGGCGGCCAGCAGCAGCGGCTGTGCATCGCGCGGGCCCTGGCGGTACGTCCCCGGGTGCTGCTCATGGACGAGCCCTGCTCCGCCCTCGACCCCACCTCCACCCGCCGGGTGGAGGAGACCATCCAGGAGCTGGCCGGGCAGGTCACCGTCGTGATCGTCACCCACAACATGCAGCAGGCCAACCGCGTCTCCCAGCAGTGCGCCTTCTTCCTCGCCGAGCAGGGCACCCCC
Organism: Streptomyces sp. NPDC005811; assembly: GCF_040630405.1. Classification (NCBI taxonomy): domain Bacteria; kingdom Bacillati; phylum Actinomycetota; class Actinomycetes; order Kitasatosporales; family Streptomycetaceae; genus Streptomyces; species Streptomyces sp. NPDC005811. The sequence goes on along the minus strand of NZ_JBEXXK010000009.1, from coordinate 82,489 downwards.
GGCGGGATCGTCGAGGCGGGCCCCACCGAGGACATCTTCGGCTCCCCGCAGGACCAGCGGACGGCGGACTACGTGGCGGGCCGCTTCGGCTGACCCGCGTGCTGGCCGCCCGCGCCCCGGCCGCCCGCGTGCCGGAAAATCGACCGTATGAGGATCTCGCAGCGCGCCCGGGCCATCGCCCCCTTCTACGCCATGGAGTTCGGCAAGCAGGCCGCCGAACTGGAGGCGGCGGGCCACCACGTCGTCAAACTCAGCCTGGGTGAGCCCGACTTCGGCGCGCCGCCCGCCGTCCTGGAGGCCATGCGCACCGCCATGGACGGCCGCCCCATGGCCTACACGGCGGCGCTCGGCCTGCCCGCCCTGCGCCGGGCCATCGCCCGCTTCTACGCCGACCGGCACGGCGTCGAGGTCGATCCGGCCCGGGTCGCGGTGACCGCGGGCGCCTCGGCCGCGCTGGTACTGGCCACGGCCGCCCTCGTCGACCCCGGCGACGAGGTGCTGATCGCGGACCCGTCCTACCCGTGCAACCGGCAGATCATGGAGAGCTTCGGCGCCCGTGTCACCCTCGTCCCGACCACCCCGGCCTCCCGCTTCCAGCTGGACGCGGCGTCGGTACGGTCGCGTTGGTCGCCGGACACCCGCGGCGTCATGATCGCCACCCCCTCCAACCCGACCGGCACCTCGGTCCCGGCCGACGAGCTGCGGGCGCTGTGCGCCCTCGCCCGGGAGCGCGGGGCGTGGCGGCTGGTCGACGAGATCTACCTCGACCTCGGCGACCCCGACGACCAAGGCCGCCCGCCGGGCACCGCCCTCGCGCACGACCCCGACGCGGTGGTCATCAACAGCTTCTCGAAGTACTTCGGCATGACCGGCTGGCGGCTCGGCTGGTGCGTGGTGCCCGAGGCCCTCGTCCCCGCGCTGGAGCGCCTCGCCCAGAACTACTTCCTGTGCGCCTCCGCCCCCGCCCAGCACGCCGCCCTGGCCTGCTTCACCCCCGAGTCCCTGGCCGTGGCCGAGGCCCGCCGGGTGGAGTTCGCCGAGCGCCGGGCGCTCGTCCTGGACGGCCTGGAGCGCATCGGCCTGCCCGTGCCCGTCCCGCCCGACGGCGCGTTCTACGCCTACTTCGACGTCAGCGCCACCGGCCTGACCTCCTGGGACTTCTGCGCCCGCGCCCTGAGCGAGGCCCATGTCGCGCTCACCCCGGGCCGCGACTTCGGTGTGGCCACGGCCGAGACCCATGTCCGGCTGTCGTACGCGGCCTCGGCCGGCGAACTGCGCGAGGGCCTCGCCCGGCTGGGCAAGTTCGTCTCCACCCTGGGGCCCACCGCGTAATCCACCTGCGTCCGCCCGGACCGCCGTGCAGAATGCGCGCCATGGCACCCACACACAGCGCACCGCACCTCACGCACATCGCCGCGCCGGAGGGGGTCGCCCCGGGCACCGGCTACACGCACGTGGTCCTGGGGACCGGGCGGCTGGTGGCGGTCTCCGGGCAGATCGCCGTCGACGCCGACGGCAAGGTGGTCGGCGAGGGGGACCCGGCCGCGCAGGCCCGCCAGGTCTTCGAGAACCTCCGCCGCTGCCTGGCCGCGGCGGGCACCGGCTTCGAGAGCGTCGTGAAGTTCACGTTCTACGTCACCGACGTCGCCCATCTGCCCGCCGTGCGCGAGGCACGCGACCGGCACATCGACGTCGAGCGCCCGCCCGCCAGCACCGCCGTCCAGGTGGCGGCCCTGTTCCGCCCCGAACTCCTCCTGGAGGTGGAGGCGCTGGCCCTGCTCCCCGAGCAGCCCACGGCGCGTTCGGCCTGATCACTTGTAGTCGAGGCTCGGATACCAGTCGCCCCGGCCGCCCGGGGTCAGGTCGAGGAGGTGCCAGACGGGGGCCAGCAGGTCGATGCCGCGTTCGGCGATGTCGTCGGCCATACGGGGGTGCGCGGAGTAGAAGTGGCGGACCGTGCCGTCGGGGTCGCGGGTGAGGACGGAGACGGTGGAGTCCTGGCCGCCGTCCTCGTCCTCACTGCCGAGGTCGTACTTGAAGGTGCTGTCGCCGCAGCTCAGCAGGCGCAGCCGGGGCCAGCGGCGGGCCCGGGCGTGGGCGCGCAGGGTGGGCGGGTCGGCGGCGGCGACCACGGCGAAGTCGGCGTTCCGGGTGACGTGGTGGGCGATGTTGCTGAAGCCGTCGATCCAGAGGGTGCACATCGGGCAGGCGTCCGTCTGCCGCTTGCCGTACATGAAGTGATAGACGATCAGCGGCCGGTCCGGGGCGGTGAACAGCTCGCCGAGGGTGACCTCGTGGACCGGGGTGTCACCGGCGTCGAGGTCGGCGGGGCCCTCCAGGAAGACGTACTCCCCGACGGGCGGCCCCGGCGGCAGTGCCCGCCGGCGGGCCGCGACCTCCTCGCGGTGGCGCATCAGCCCGATCTCGGCCAGGCGCAGTTCCTCGCGGGCGGCGAGGTACTCCTCGCTCTCCCCGGCCAGCCGGGTCTGCCGCAGCACCATGACGTCCTCCCGGGGTGGTCGTCCGTCCCGCCCCTCGCCGTCTCCTTCGAGTCTAGGCCGGTGCCGGGCCGGGGCGCCCAGCGCCGGGTGCGGGACGGCGGGGGCTCGTCGCGCCCCGCGGCGGAGCCGCTGACGGACACCGCCCCGCCCCGGAGCCGAGGGCCCGCAGGAGGAACGGCAGCAGGCGGTCCGCGCCCGCTCGCGCGGCCTCCGCGTCCACCTTCTCCGGCGGTCGCGGCGTGATCAGGAAGTGGCTGAGCATCGGCCCGACGACCAGGTCGCCCAGCATCTCGAGGTCGTCGACCGGCGGGATCTCCCCCCGGGCCGCCGCCCGGCCCACCGCCTCCTCCACCCGGCGCCGCACGGGCACCAGGAAGCTGGTCGCCAGGGCCTCGGCGAGGGCGTCGTTGTGGGCGGCCTCGCCGATCAGGGCGCGCATCAGCCGGCCGCTCTCCCCGGTCAGGCTCGCGGCCTTGTCCCGCAGCAGGGCCCGCAGGTCCCCTTCGAGGCTGCCGGTGTCGGGCTGTTTCACCAGGTCCTCGGCCCGGGTGGTGGCTGCCGCGATCACCAGCTCCTCCTTGGAGGACCAGCGGCGGTAGAGCGTCGCGGTGGAGACGCCGGCCCGGGCCGCCACCGCGCCGGTGGTCAGCGCGCCGTACCCGCTCTCGGCCAGCACGGCGAGCGTGGCCTCCAGCAGGGCCCGGTCCCGCCCGGCGTCCCGGGGCCGGCCGCGCCGGGGCGGGCCGCCGCCCGGATCCGCACGCGGGCCCTCAGGCATCGGCCAGTCCCGGCAGGTGCTCGGCCAGGTGCATGGCGTGCAGCCGCTCGTACTGGGCGTGGGTGCAGCGGCCGTACGCCGGGTGGAGGCGGTGCGGCCCGGTGTGGGCGGTGAAGAGTGCCACCGCGTCCGTGAGCCGGGCCGCCGCCTCGGCGACGGGGAGCGCGGGGTCGAGGGGAGGGGCGCCGTCGAGTTCCGCGTCGAGGGAGTGCCGGGTGGCACCCCGGCGCAGGAAGACGTGCTTGGCGAGGGTCCCGGCGGTGGCCCGGAAGAGGGCCGGCTTCAGCCGGGGGTAGCCGGTCACCGAGTAGCCGACGGTCTGGGCGCAGTGCTGGAGCGTCTGGGAGAGGTTCCAGGAGCCGCCCGGCGCGAGGAGGTCGCTCTCGGGCCGGTCGAGCGACGCGCCGAGCTGCTCGGCGAGCCGGGTGAGGGGGGCGGGAGTGGGGGCGGGGGCGGTGGGCATGCCCCCAGTATAAGCAATACGAAACGAAAGGCTTTCGTTTCGTATATCGTGCGCGCCATGACGCCCACGCCCCACACGGCCACCACGCCCCACACGGCCACCACCACCGCCGCCGACACCACCGCCACGACCACCCCGGCCGTCGCCCGCCTGCGTACCGCCTTCGCCACCGGCCGCACCCGCCCCCTCGCCTGGCGCAAGGCCCAACTGCGCTCCCTGCGCGACCTCCTGACCACCCACCGGGCCGACTTCGCCGCCGCCCTCCACACCGACCTCGGCAAGAACGCCACCGAGGCCCATGTCACCGAGACCGGCTTCGTCGTCAACGAGATCGACCACACCCTGCGCCACCTGCGCCGCTGGCTGCGCCCCCGGCGGGTCCCGGTCCCCGTCTCCCTCGCCCCGGCCCGCGCCCGGACCGTACGGGAGCCGCTCGGCACGGTCCTGATCATCAGCCCCTGGAACTACCCCGTGATGCTGGCGCTCGCGCCCCTCGTCGGCGCCCTCGCGGCGGGCAACTGCGCGGTGATCAAGCCCAGCGAACTCGCCCCCGCGACCTCCGCGCTGCTCGCCGATCTGCTGCCCCGGGCCCTGGACCCGGAGGCCGTGGCGGTCGTCGAGGGCGGGGTGCCGGAGACGACGGACCTGCTGGAGCAGCCGTTCGACCACATCTTCTACACCGGCAACGGCACCGTCGGCCGGATCGTCATGGCCGCCGCGGCCCGCCGCCTCACCCCGGTCACCCTGGAACTCGGCGGCAAGTCCCCGGTGGTGGTCGAGCCGGGCGCCGACCTCAGGGCCGCCGCCCGCCGCATCGTCTGGGGCAAGTTCATGAACGCCGGCCAGTCCTGCACCGCCCCCGACTACGTCCTCGCGATCGGCGACACGGCCCCCGCCCTGGAGCGGCACCTCACCACCGCGATCCAGGAGATGTACGGCCCCGACCCGGCCGCGAGCGCCGACTACGGCCGGATCGTGAACGACCGCCACTTCGACCGCCTCCTCACCCTGCTGGACGGCGCCGAACACGGCGCCGGACACGGTGGCGAACAGGGCACGGGCGGCACCCGTCTGGTCACCGGCGGCGCGCACGACCGTACGACCCGCTACCTCGCCCCCACCGTCCTCGCCGACGTCGACCCGGACGCGCCCGTGATGCGCGAGGAGATCTTCGGCCCCCTCCTGCCGATCGTCCGCGTCCCCGACCTCGACGCGGCGATCGCGTTCATCACCGCCCGGGACAAGCCCCTCGCCCTGTACGGCTTCACCGCCTCCCGGCAGGCCAAGCAGCGGCTCGCCGCCGAGACGTCCTCCGGCGCCCTCGCCTTCGGCATCCCGAACGCCCACCTCACCGTGCCCGGCCTGCCCTTCGGCGGCGTGGGCGAGAGCGGCCTCGGCCGCTACCACGGGGCGCACTCGATCGACACCTTCAGCCACACCAAGGCCGTCCTGGACAAGCCCCTGCTGCTGGACCCCCTGCGCGCGGTCTACCCGCCGTACACCCCCGCCAAATCCCGCCTCCTGCGCAGGTTCCTCTGACCCACCGGCCCCTTGCGGATCTAGCATCACCCCATGCGCTTACGACGGAGTCATGACAAGGCCGCAGCACTCCTCGCCGCCCTCCCCCGCGATCCACGGGCCGACGCATACCCGATGCCGACCGTGCCGTACGGCTGGTACGCCGTGCTGCGCTCCGCCGAGCTGCGCCCCGGCAAGGTCGTCAGCCTGCACTACTTCGGCCGGGCGCTGATCGCCTTCCGGGGCGCCGACGGGCGGGCGGCCGTGCGGGACGCCCACTGTCCCCACTACGGCGCGCACCTGGGCGCCGGCGGGAAGGTCGTCGACGGCACGGTCGAGTGCCCCTTCCACGGCTGGCGGTTCGGAACCGACGGGCGGTGCGTCGAGGCGCCGTTCGCGGTCCGCACCCCCAAGGTCTCCCTCGGCGGCCTCCCGGTGCGCGAGCACAGCGGACTCGTGTTCGTGTACGTCGGCCCCGACGCCCCGGCCTGGGAGGTCCCCGAGATCCCCGAGACCACCTCCCGCGACTTCGCCTCCCCCGTCGACGACACCTGCCGGGCCCGCGTCCACATCCAGGAGATGCGCGAGAACATCGTCGACGAGTCGCACTTCCACTTCATCCACGGACAGGCCGAACCCCCGGTCCAGGACTGGCGGATGGACGGCCCCTTCGCCGAGGTGCGCGGCCGGATCCGGCGGCGGGTCCTCGGATGGGACATCGACAACACCTTCGACGCGTTCATGTACGGCCCCGGCGTGATGGTCGTCCGCACCCACGGCCCCGCGCTGTCGGTGACCGCCGTCGCCCTCTCCACCCCGGTGGACGACACCACCAGCGAACTGCGGATGCTGTACTACCTCCGGCATCCGGGCCGCGCCACCCGCTTCCTGACCCCCGCCCTCAAGCTCGTCTTCCGCGCGGAGGCGCTGGACGAGGTCCGCGAGGAGGTCCACATCTGGGACCACAAGATCCACCAGCCCCGCCCGGTCCTGCTCCCCCACGAACAGGGCATACGGCACCTGCGCCGCTGGTACGCCCAGTTCTATCCGGCTGTCACCGAGCCGTCCGGGGACCCTGCCTCCGCACGACCACCACACCCCCGTCGAGATCGAAAGTCGTCCGACGCGGCGGAGCCCCGTCCTCCTCGTCGTCCCGCAGCACCGGAGCCGACTGCCGCCCCTTGAGCTCGTTCTGCTTGCCCGGCGAGAAACTCGCGTGCAGCTGCTCGAACCCGGTCGCGGAGATCTGCCCCTGCCGGACGCCGTTGCGCCAGGCAGCGGCCCGGACCGGATCCCCGGTCCGGGCCCTCCCGTCGTCCGGGGCGGCTACAGGGTGACCTGGGTGCCGCCCAGGGTCACGACCAGCTTGCCGTCCGAGGCGAAGGACCAGGCCAGGGCGCCGCCGTAGGAGGAGGCGCAGCGGGAGCCGTTCGTGCCGGTCCAGAACTGGTTGGTGCTGTCGGCGTCGCCGACGGTCTTGTCGTTGGAGCCGCTGACGTTGTAGCGGCAGGAGGTGTTGGTGCGGAAGACCGACGTACCGGCGTCCCAGGAGTAGTTGCGCTGGGCGTTGTCGATGCTGAGGTTGTTCGACACCGCCATGGAGCCCGGGTTGCTGTTGTACGTGAAGCCGTGCTTGCCGTTGTGGTAGGCGATGCTGCGGCGTACGACGTGGTTGACGGCGATGTCGTCGCCGCCGAGCTTGTAGCCGTTGCGGTCGCCGTTGGCGTTCACGGTCCCGTCGGAGAGGGTGCCGTTGTTGTAGGAGAGGGAGTCCTCGATGGTCACCGGGCCGATCGCGCCCGTGTCGGTCTTCGTGTAGAGGTCCCAGCCGTCGTCGATGTTGTTGTGGGAGACGGCGTACCGGAAGACGTTCCCGGTGCCGGTGGTGAGCTTCGCGGCGAAGCCGTCGGCGTCCTCGCCGTCGGAGTCCGCGTTGTCGTGGGACTCGGCGCTCAGGATCAGGTTGTCCGAGGGCCAGTCGGCGCCGGCGGTCGAGGAGGCGATCCGGCCGAGCTGGAGCCCGGTGTCGCGGTTGTAGCGGGTGACCGTGCGCTCGATGACGTTGTGGCTTCCGCCGACGTAGATGCCGTTGTCCCCGGCGCGTTCGACGACGACGCCGTAGACCTTCCAGTACGAGCCGAAGAGCTGGAGCCCGCGGTTGGAGGAACTCTCGCTCTGTGCCGAGAAGTTGAGCACCGGGGTCTCGCCGGGGTAGGCGGACAGGGTGGTGCGGGCGCTCGCGGTGCCGCTGTTGGTCTGCGGGATGGTCACCGTGGAGGAGTAGGCGTACGTCCCTCCGCGCAGGTAGATCGTGCCGCCCGCGGTGACCCGGCTGATCGCCGAGGTGAGGGTGGTCGGCGCGGAGGAGGTGCCGGCCGCGCTGTCGGTGCCGCTGGGGGAGACGTAGATCGCGCCGGTGGCGGGGGGCGTGGTGCTGTCGGTCGTCGTCGCCTCGGCGTAGTCGACGTTGGGCAGGCCCTCCGCGGTGGTGGGGTTGAGGCGGATGGTGTTGCTGCCCGCGGTGAGGGTCACGGTGAGCGTCTTGGTGACCCAGGTGGACCAGGCGCCGGTGGCCTCGAACGACGGCGTCTGCACGGTCGTACCGTTCACGACGAGGGAGGCCGGGCGGGCGGCGGCGGTGCCGTTGGCGAAGCGGACGTTGAGTGTGGCCGTGCCGGCGGTGGCCGCGTTCACGGTGAACTGGGCGTAGCCGCCGGTGGAGTTGGTGCCGTTGCAGAATCCGCTGCCCGAGTAGCCGGTCCAGTCGGAGTCGATGGTGCCGGTGCAGACCGCCGGGGAGGTCTCGGCCTCGTAGCGGACGGTCGCGGCCTGGGCGGGGGAGGTGCCGGCGAGCGCGACGAGGGCGCCCGCCAGCAGACCGGTGCACGCGATGACGGATCTCAGCTGCATGGGTTCATCTCCAGGAACGGGACGAGTGCGGGTCGGCCGAACTGGAAAGCGCTTTCTCCCGGAAGTTAAGGGGCTAGCCTGGACACGTCAAGACACACGCACAGACGCGTACATGATTGATGTTCAGGTAGATGGACGAATGTGGGTGCCCGCAAGATCCTCAAGGGATTCACGCAGGAGCCTCACACAGACTGCACACAGTCCGTCACCCGAGTCGTTAGCGTGGCCCGCCACCGGATCCCCGCGCCAGGAAGACCACCATGGACTACTGCTCCACGTGCCGCCGGCATCTCAACGGCGCCCTGGTGTGCCCCGGATGCGGCGCCTACGCCCCGGACATAGCTCCGATCACCTCGGGCGGTCGTACCGTGGCGGCCCGGCCCGCCCCGTCACCCGCCCCCGACAGCGTGCCGACCATGCCGCCCGTGGCGCCCGTGGCGCCCGTGGCGCCCGTGGCGCCCGTGGCGAACGAGCCGTCCGTGGCGGCCGTGCAGTCCGCGCCGCTGGGGCGGGCGGCGCGTCGGCGGCAGCTGGCCCGCTGGAAGAAGAACCAGCGTCGCGCCGTCGTCGCCACGGCCGTCGCCCTGGTCGGCGGCGGGCTGAGCGCCGTCGCGCTGGACCGGCAGGGCGGCGAACGGGCCCAGGCGGCGTCGGCACCGGAGAACCCGACCGTGTCGGGCCGGGAGGAACCGACGTCGGAGTACACCCGGCCGGCGAGGACCGGCTCCGACACGCACCGGTCCTCGTCCTCCGTCACCGCCACCGCCCCGTCGCGGTCCACCGGGCGCGCGCAAGGGCAGGACGTGCCCACGGGCGTCCGCCCGGACGCCGCCGCGTCGCCGGAGACCGGCACGGCGGCGCCTTCGGCGACGGTCCCGCGGCAGGGCACCACCTCGTCCTCCGACAGCACGGTCACCACCCCCGCCGGGACGACCGGCACGACCGGCACGACCGGCACGACCGACGAGCAGTCGTCGACGTCCACGACATCCACCACGCCATCCACCACGACGGACGACACGGACACGTCCTCCTCGACGTCCTCGTCCTCCCAGACGGGCTCGTCGTCGGCGTCGACCTCGCCGTCGGAGGTCTGTCTGCTGGGGCTGGTCTGCCTCAGTTGACCGGAGCGGGCGTCGCGGTGGCGTGGTCCACCAGCGATTCCGCCGAGAAGGTGTGGCTCGTACCGTCCTTGAACGTGACCGTGAACGTGCCGGTGAGCAGGCCGTCCGGGCGGCCGTCGGGCCACCAGGCGGTCATCCGGCCGTTGTCGACCGTGGCGCGGGCGGTCTTGCCGTAGTCGTGTACGACGACCCCCTCGACGTCCGAACCCACCACCCCGACCATGTAGTTGAACTCCTGGTCGTCGCTCCCCCGGGAGCCGTACGTGTCCAGGACGATCCCGTCGGCGGGCAGCGACGGCACCGAGGAGATGGCCATCGCGACTCCCGAGCCGTCCGAACCGGCCAGGCAGTACGCCGCCTCACCGCCCCGGGTGACGACCATGGAGGCCACGTCGCCGCGGATGTCCGCGTTGCTGACCGCGGGGGAGCCGGTGCCCATGTCCTCCGTCAGGTCCAGGCACTGCTTCCCCGCCGGGGAGCTCTTGGCCGCGGTGGTGTCCAGCCCCTTGGGCGTGCCGGTCCAGCTGGCCAGTTCGGACGAGGACAGCGGCCCGCTGCCGCCGAGGCCCGGCAGCCCGCCCGTCACGGCGACGACGGCCGTACCGGCGACGAGCGCCCCGGCGAGGGTGAGGCCGGTCCGGCGCACGAGCGGGCGGCGCAGGAAGGCGGCCGTGTTTCCGGCGGGCCGCCCGGTGTCGGCGAGGACCGTGCGCAGCAGGGTCTCCTCGCGGTCGGTCTCGGCGGCGGTCGGCTCGGTGCGCGGGGCGGCGTCGAGTTCGGCGAGGCGGGTGAGCAGGTCGTTGCGGTTCATGTGCGGGACTCCTGTCAGTGGTGCGCGGCGAGGACGGGCGAGGCGGTGGCCGTGGCGCTCAGGCGGCCGGCCAGCCGCCGCCGGGCCCGGGTGAGACGCATGGCGTAGGCGGCACGGGTGCAGCCGAGGACCTTCGCGGCGTCCTTGGCGGAGAGCTGCTCCCAGACGTGCAGCGCGAGGACCTCCTGGTCGGCGTCGGCGAGCGAGCGCCAGGCCGCGGCGAGGTCCATGCGGTCGTCCGCTCGGGCCGTCGGGTCGACCGTGGGCGGGTGCGCGCCGAACGCGTCCCCGGACTGCTGGATCCGCACCGCGAGCGCGGACTGCCGGCGCATCCCCCGCCCCGCGTTCAGCATCACCTTGCGGGCCGTGCCGAACAGCCAGGGCCGTGGATCGTCGGGTACCTCCCGGCGGCGGCGCCACGCCGTCAGGAACGTCTCTCCGACGATGTCGTCGACGTTCATGGGGTGCGCGCGCCGCCGTACGAACCTCAGCACGTCCTCGTAGTGGGCCCGGTACACCTCGGTGAACCGGTCCTCGTTCTCGATGGGCATGACTTCCTTCCGTCGCGTCTGCCCTTACGTGTCCGGGAGGGGAACAGGTGCAACAGGGCTTCTGTCAGGCGGTGGTGGAAGACTGCCTGCCATGACCGAACCGATCATGAAGGCGAACCTCCAGCGGTACCTCCAGAGCGCGCGGGACGTCCTGCTCTGGAAACTCGAAGGGCTCTCGGAGTACGACGTCCGGCGCCCGCTCACCCCCACCGGGACGAACCTGCTGGGGCTGGTCAAGCATGCCGCCGGGGTGGAACTGGGCTACTTCGGGGACGTGTTCGGGCGGCCGTTCTTCGCCCCGGATCCGCAGCCCTCGTGGTACGGGGCGGACGCGGAACCCAACGAGGACATGTGGGCGACCGCGGACGAGTCGCGCGAGGAGATCGTCGGGCTCTACCGCCGGGTGTGGGAGCACTCCGACGCCACGATCGCGGAGCTGGACCTGGACGCGACCGGCCGGGTCCCGTGGTGGGGTGAGGGCCGGCAGGAGGTGACCCTGCACCAGATCCTGGTGCACGTGATCGCCGACCTCCATCGGCACGCCGGGCACGCCGACATCGTGCGGGAGCTCATCGACGGGAGCGCCGGGCTCGTGCTGGGCAACGAGAACCTGCCGCCGGTGGATCAGGCGGGGTGGGAGGCCCACCGGGAGCGGCTGGAGCAGGCGGCCCGGAAGGCGGCCGACGGCTGATCCCGCCCGGCGGGTACGTCGTCGCTCACGGCACCGCGTACCCGGGGACGGACGGCCAGCGGACGGTCAGCACCACGGAGTCCTCCTCCGCGTGCCAGGAGTGGTCGACGCCCCGCCCCCACACGACGTAGTCGCCCTGCTCGGCCAGGAGGACGCTGCGGCCGGGCAGTTCGACCCGGAAACGCCCGCTGATCAGCAGCAACAGCGCCGTGCGCGCCTCCCCGGTGACCCACTGGGCGCGCTCGTCGCCCTTCGGGTGGACGCCCCATTTGATCTCCACGTCCTCGCTGTGCCGGGGATCGGAGGCGTCCTTGAAGTGACCGAGCAGCCAGCCCCGGTCCAGTGCCGCGTCCTTGCCCGCGCTGCCGACGTACACGCTGTCGCTCATGGGCCGGAAGCTAGCAGGTGGGGGCGCTAGCAGGTGAGGGCGCTAGGAGGTGGGGGCGGTCCGCCCCAGCAGTCCCAGTTCGTGGAGTTCGTGGAGGAAGGACTCGGCGAGGAGTTCCGCGTCCTCGGCGCCCGAGTTGGTGGCGACGCCGAGGGTGTGGCCGCGGGCGCAGCCGCCGAGGGTGAAGGTGACCGTGTCGGCCGGGGGGACCATGGGGACGGCGGTGACGCGGCGCAGGGGGCGGCCGGCGAGGGTGCGGCCGCACTCGCGGAGGTGGACGTAGGAGCAGGCGGCGGGGGCGTAGTCGGGGGCGAAGAGACGGCCGCGGGCCAGTGCCTGCCCGGCGCCGGGGAAGGCCCCGGCGACCCCTTCGAGGAGCCGTTCCGCCGCGCGGCGCGGCCGGACCTCCGTGGTCAGCAGCCCGGCGCAGGCGGCGAGCCGGGCGGCCGGGGCGGCCAGGCCGACGGGCGCGGGCACCCGGACGTTGGCGAAGGCGTTGCCGAGGAAGTCCCCGTGTCCGGGCGGCCGTTGGTCGACCGGCACGGACAGCCAGACCCGCGCGGAGGCGTCCGGGGGCCCCGCCGACGCCAGCAGACAGGAGCGCAGCACCCCCGAGGCGGCCGCGAGGAACACCTCGTTGGTGGTGACCGGCCGCCCCGGTACGGCGGTGCGCGCCCCGCGCAGCAGGTCGGCGGGCAGCCGCACCACCGTGAAGGCGGGCCGCCGCTCCCCCTTGCCGGGCGGCGGCACCGCCAGCCCCGTCGTGAGCAGCCCCGGCCCGCCGACCGCCGTACGCCGCAGGGCGCCCGGCTCGGCGAGAGCGGCGGCGGAGTCGACGGGCGGGGCGCCGTCGAGGAGGGCGCGCAGCAGGGTGGTGAGGGAGCGGCCGTCGAGCAGGCTGTGGTGCATCCGGAACAGCAGCGAGAACTCCCCGTCGGCCGCCCCGCGCAGCAGGTGCAGGTTCCACGGCGGCCGTCCTTCCGGGAAGGGCGTGCGGAACCATCCCGCCACCGCCTCCGCCAGGGTGACGTCGTCCTGCGCCACCCGCCCGGCGGGGTCACCGCCCTCTCCCGTCGCCCAGCTGTGCCGGCGCGCCCCGGGGAGCAGGCGCCGGCCCAGCCGGGGCAGTCCGGCCCACCGCTCGGCGACGAGCGCGCGCAGCTCGGCGGCCGTCGGCGGGGTGCCGGTGAAGTCCAGGCAGACCCCGGCGTTGGGCGGCCCGAACGGCCAGCGGGCCATCCCCTCCTCCAGGAAGGGCAGAGGCATCGATCCGGGCATCGGGCTGCTCCTGTGGTCGCGGGGTCCGTAGTAGCCCAACGGGTCGGCCCGGCCCCCGGTCACGCGCCCGTCACCGGCCTTGTGCCGGGGGAACCTAGGCGACCGTGAGGACGATCTTGCCCTGGAGGTGTCCCCGGGCGGCGCGTTCGTGGGCCGCGCGGGCGTCCGCGAGGGGGAACGTGCTGTCCACCGCGACCCGTACCGCGCCCGTGTCGAGGAGGCGGCCCAGCTGGGCGAGTTGCGTGCCGTTCGAGCGGACCTGGGTGCCCGAGACGGTGACGCCGAGCCGCGCCGTCTCCTCCTCGTCGAACGCGCCGAAGAACACGGGGAAGAGGGCACCGCCCCGCTTGAGGGTGCGCAGGAAGCGACGGCTGTGGGGGCCTCCGACGGTGTCGAGGACGAGGTCGACGTCGTGCACGAGATCCTCGGGGCGTTCCTTGGTGTAGTCGATGAACTCGTCCGCGCCCAGCTCGCGCAGGAACGATTCATGCGCGCCCGACGCGACCGCGACGACCCGTGCGCCCTTCCCCTTGGCCAGTTGCAGCGCGAGGTGCCCCACGCCGCCCGCGGCCCCGTTGACGAGCACCGTCGTGCCGGAGCCGAGTGCCGTCGGGCGGTGCCGCGCCGTCTGGAAGGGCGAGGGGTGGTCGTGTCCCACCTCGATCAGGAACTGCCAGGCCGTCAGCCCGGCCATGGGCGCCCCCGCGGCGTGCACATGGTCGATGCCGGGCGGCTTGAGGGCGAGGTCGGACGCGGGTGCGGCCACGTACTCGGCGTAGGCGCCGCCGTCGAAGCTGGGAAAGCGCAGGAGGCCGAAGACCTCGTCGCCGACGGCAAAGCCGTCCACGTCGGCGGCGACCGCCTCGACGACACCCGACACGTCGGTCCCGGGGATCACGGGCAGGCTGAACACCGGCCGGGTCTCCGGCGGCAGGTCGGCCAGCCCGTCGCGCAGGTACCAGTCCGGGGGATTGACCCCGACCGCGTGGACGCGGACGAGCACCTCACCGGGCCCCGGCTCGGGCAGCGGCACGTCCTCGTGGCGCAGCACCTCGGGGCCGCCGTGCTCATGCAGCCGAATGGCCTTCATCGTGGGGGTCGGCATCGCTGTACTCCTGTATCTACCAGGGGATACGCTGAACGGATCAGTGGTCCACATCATCCGGATCACTGATCCAGATAATACGGATCACTGATCCGGAAAGGCAAGGGGAGGGGAGCGGGAGCCATGCGTGCCGACGCCAGGAAGAACCACGACCACCTGCTCACCGTCGCGGGCACCGTCGTCACCGAACAGGGCGTCGACGCGTCCCTGCGCGACATCGCCCGCCGGGCCGGCGTGGGGCTCGCCACGCTGATCCGTCACTTCCCGACCCGCGAGGCACTGCTCGAAGCCCTGCTCCGCACGCGCTTCGACGAGCTGGCGGAGACGGCGGCCGCCCTGGCCGCCTCGGACGCACCCGATGACGCCCTGCTGTCGTGGCTGCGCGACTTCGTCGCCTGCGCGCACAACTACCGTGGCGTGGTGGCCCTGATGACGACGGCCATCGAGGACGAGGAGTCCGCGCTGCACGCCTCGTGCGTCACGATGCGCGCGGCCGGCACCCGCCTCCTCACCCGCGCCCAGGCCGAGGGCAGGGCACGCACCGACATCGACGGCACCGACCTGTTCGCGCTGGGCGCGTCGCTGGCGTGGCTCAGCGACCAGCCCGCGCTCGCCCCGCGCGCCGGTCGCCTCTTCGACGTCATGGCGAGCGCGATCCTGACGCCCGGAGCTGGACCGGTGTTCCCCGGGGCCGAACACACACCCGCCCCCGCCTCCCCGATGGGGTGATCCTGCACGGGGGAGGGGTCACGGACGGCGGTGCGGCTTCGTTGTGCAGAACTGCGCACCGCAGCCCGCCCACAGGACAGGACCACGCCCGTGCCCGGTACCCGCCCCGCTCATGTCGCCGTCGTCAACCTGCCGATGCTCGGGCACGTCAACCCGACGCTCGGAGTCGTCGAGGAGCTGGTCCGCCGGGGCCACCGGGTGACGTACGCGATCAGCGAGCACTTCCTCCACCAGGTGAAGGCGGCCGGCGCGGAACCCGTCCTCTACCCGGTCGACGCGGGGGACGGCTCGGAACCCCCCGAGCGTCTCTCCGAGGGCTTCGCCCGCGCGGTCCACGCCTCCCTCGGCGCCCTCCCGGCCCTCACCCGCGCCTACGGCGCCGACCGCCCCGACCTGATCCTGTACGACGTGTACGGCTTCGCGGGCCTGATCCTGGGCGCCCAGTGGCGGATCCCCACGGTCCTCTTCTCCCCCACGCATCTCTCCTACGACGGCCTCATCCCGGAGTTCTTCGACGGCACCCCCGCCGTCCCCGACCTCCCCGGCTACCGGGACCTCGCCGACACCCTCGCCGCCCGGGGCCTGGACCCCTCCCGCCTCCACGAGTTCGAGTCCCCGGCCTACGCGATCGCCGCCCTCCCCCGCACCTTCCAGCGCCGCCCGGACACGGTCACCGCCGGCCGGGTCGCCTACACCGGCCCCATCCTGGGCGACCGCTCCCACCAGGGCACCTGGCACCCCCCGCACCCCGACGCACGCACCCTCCTGATCTCCCTCGGCTCCCAGTTCACCCGCCGACCCG
Organism: Streptomyces sp. NPDC005811; assembly: GCF_040630405.1. Taxonomy (NCBI): domain Bacteria; kingdom Bacillati; phylum Actinomycetota; class Actinomycetes; order Kitasatosporales; family Streptomycetaceae; genus Streptomyces; species Streptomyces sp. NPDC005811. The sequence continues at coordinate 66,840 of NZ_JBEXXK010000009.1, read as the reverse complement.
ACTTCTACCGCGCCTGCGTCGAGGCGTTCGCGGACGGCGAGCACCACGTCGTCATGTCCGTGGGCTTCGAGGTCTCCCCCTCCGACCTGGGCCCGCTCCCCTCGAACGTCGAGGTCCACGCCCACGTCCCCCAGGTGTCGGTCCTCTCCCGGGCGGAGGCCTTCGTCACCCACGCCGGCATGGGCGGCACGATGGAGGCGGTCGCCCACGGCGTCCCGATGGTCGCGGTCCCCCAGATGGCCGAGCAGCGCGTCAACGCGGCCCAGATCGAACACCTCCGCCTGGGCGTCCACCTCCCCCGCGAGCAGGTGACTCCGTCGGCGTTGCGGGAGGCGGTGGAGCAGGTGACGCGTTCCCCGGAGATCCGCGAAGGCCTCGCCTCCCTCCGCACCGAACTGGCCGCCGCAGGCGGGGCCGGAGCAGCAGCCGACCTGATCGAGGAGGCCCTCCGCTACACGCCGGAGACGTAGGAGACGAACTCCACCCAGGCACCGGCGGCGACGTGGAAGGTGGGCCCGTCTCCGGGGTTCTTGGAGTCACGGATGTGAATGAGGGCGGGGGCCAGGGCGACTTCGATGCAGGAGTCCCCCTCGTTCCCTCCGCTGTAGCTGCTCTTGAACCACACCAGATCCCGCATCACTCGTCTCCCCGCAGATTCTCGATGAGGGCCAGCGACTCCCGGGGCGGAAGCGCCAGGGCCCGGAGGGTGCCGTACCGCAGCTCCAAGATGCGGAGCTGCTTCAGTTCCTCGGTCGCCCGCCCATTGAACACACCGTCGGCACGCCCCAACGCCGTCCCGTCCGCGAACTTCAGCAGCTCGATCCGGCCGTCCAGCCCAGGATGCACGTCGACGTGAGTTGGCATGACCTGAAATGTGACGCTCCGCATGCGGCCCACCTCCAGCAGACGTTCAAGCTGCTGACGCCACACCATTGTGCCTCCGAGCGGCCTGCGCAACGGCCCCTCCTCCACCACGAAGCTGAGCGCGGGCGCGGGCTCCCGGTCGAAGATCGACTGCCGGGACACCCGTGCGGCCACCATGCGCTCCACTTCGCGCTGCGAGTACGGCGGCTGGCGCGACTCGAACGCCGCCCGTGCATGGTCCGGCGTCTGCAACAAACCGGGGATGATGTTGCACTCGTACAGTCCGATCTCGACCGCCTTGGCCTCCAGCTCGGCGATCTCCCGGACCTTCTTCGGGTAGCTGACCTGCTTGACGTCCTCCTTCATCGCCGCCAGCAGGCCACCCGCCGCCAGCACCTCGTCCGCCTTGTCCAGGAACTCCGGCCTGGGGATCCGCTTGCCGCTCTCGATCTTGTAGATCATGTCCTCGCCGTAGCCGACGGCCGTACCGAAGTCGCCGGCCCGCATCCCGACCGCCTCGCGCCGAAGCTTCAGTTGCCGGGCGACGGTGGCGACGACCGCGACCCCCCACTCGTCGGTGGGGTCGACCTCCCACCCCGGCTCATCCCCCTGCGTCATCGCGAAGCCCTCCTCAGACCGTGCTCGACATGCCCGGACAGCACCGGACAAAGAGTGGACAGTGACTGTACGTAAGCGCGCGCTCACTATTCAGAGTAGGCATGAACGGACACGCTGGGTGACGTGAATCGGAAACACCCCCAACTCGACTCCCCCATCCGCAACTTCGACGTACGCCTCTCCCCCACCCCCAGAGGCGCCCGCCTCGCCCGTCTCCTCGCCACGGAACAACTCCGCTCCTGGGGCCTCTCCCTGGACCCGGCCGCGCAGATCGTCGCCGAACTGGCCTCCAACGCGGCCACCCACGGCCGCGTCCAGGGAAGGGACTTCTCGCTCCTCCTCTACGTCATCGCGGACACGCTCCGTATCGAGGTGACGGACACACGAGGGGACCGGATGCCGCACGTCCAACCCTCCCCTGGTGACGGAGAGTCAGGCCGAGGCCTGTTGCTCGTGGACGCGTACGCCGACCGCTGGGGCGTGTACGAGGGCCTGCCGCCGCGCAAGACGGTCTGGGCGGAGGTGGTGCTGCCACCGGAACCTGAGACCGTGCGCTTCGGTGCCGGGGGCGGTCTCCCCAAGGACCAAAGACACGGGTGAAAGAACCCGACCAAGCCCCACCCCTCCCGCCCGTGGATCAAACTCACCCGGGCGGGTGAAATAGCCCAACTCAGCTGGATTTGCAGCCCCTTGCCTGGCTTACGCTCAGCGCGACAGCCGCCGACATGCGACGGCCCCCGCAGGGACGGGCAATCCCGGTGCGAGGGCCTGACCAACTAGGAAGACGAAACCTTCCCGATGGATACCGAAAACCCTAGCGCGCACACCCCCGCCAAGTCCCGTAAGCCGGGCAGGAATCACCCCCACACGGGCGTGATCCACGAGAACTCCCGCCACTCCACCCACTTCACGGTGATCGGCAACCACCTCGCCCAGCACGAGGAACTGTCCCTCCTGGCGATCGGCCTCGGCGTCCACATCCAGTCGCTGGAATCCGGCACCCGCATCGACATCAAGTCCCTCGCCCAGCGCTTCCCCGAGGGCACCACCCGGATCGCAGCCGCCCTGAACGAACTCGAAGCCCACGGCTACCTGCGCCGCACCCGCGAGCGCACCCCTTGCGGCCGGATCGTCACCCGCACGGTCTCCTGCAACAAGCCCGGCCACCGGACCGCCCCGGCGGACACCTCCACCAAGCCCGCACCCCGCCCCGCCCAGGACAGGCCCCCGCCGCGCCGCAAGCTCCTCCCCGCCGTGCCGAAGCCCTCGTACGCCTCCCCCGCCCTCCTCCAGACGGCCGTGGACCTCCTCGCGACCCTCCGCCGCCACGACCCCCGCCTCCTCCTCTCCGCCACCGACGCCGAACACCTCGCCCCCGGCGTCGCCGCCTGGCTGGAACGCGACCTCGCCCCCACAGCCGTACGCCACGCCCTCACCGCCGACCTCCCCGACGAACCCCTACGCCGCCCCGCAGCCCTCCTCGCCCACCGCCTGACCGCCCAGCTCCCACCCCCGCCCCCGTTCCGGCCCCCGGCCCCGGCCGCCCCGGAGCCCAGACACCCCTTCCAGAACTGCGACGGCTGCGACCGCCCCTTCCGCGCCCCGACCCCAGGACTCTGCCGTGACTGCCGCACTACCGTTGCCATCGTCTCCTGAGACCGTTCTGTGCAATCGCTCAGCCCGGTGCAGAGCTGGGTCCTGATCTGGGCCAAGGAGATCGAAATCGCCCGCCGCCCGGACCTCTCCCTCCGCTACGCCCAGGCGCAGAGCAATCTGGAAGATGAAGATCCGGAAGTTGCGCGGGAAGCCCTCCGCGAGCTGAGTGCAGTCCTCGAAGAGGCACTGAAAGCGGTTCGCGAGTGAGCTGGAAGTGGGAATACGCCTTCGGCGCCGAAGCCGCCGCTCGTACCGCCCCCACGGACTTCCTCACCGCCGTGGAACGCAAGGCGGACGAGCTGGTCAGAGCAGCCGAAGCCCTCCACCTTCACGGCCGGGCCCATGAAGGGATCGACCCGAAGGGAGGCGAAATCATCGTCTCCGGCGGCTGGTTCGGTTACCAGGTCGTCGTACGCAGCGAACGCGTATGCGTCGTCCAGCTCACCTACCTGAGCTTCTGATCAAGCCCTTCAGCGGGCCGTCGGAAACCGTGCCCGGACCTCCCAGCCCGGGCCGCTGCCGGTGGCCGGTCCCGCCCGCAGTTCGCCGCCCAGCGCCCCGACCCGCTCCCTCAGGCCCACCAGGCCGAAGCCGCCCCCGTGCGCTGCGGCGGGGAGCTGGGTGCCGCCGCGTCCGTCGTCGCGGATCACGACCTCCAGCCCGCCGTCCGCCCGGCGGAGACGGACGGTGATCGTCGTGGCGTCGGCCGCGTGACGGCGTACGTTCGTCAGGGATTCCTGGACGACCCGGAAGGCGGCGGCCTGAACCTCGTGGGGGAGGTCGTCCGGGAGGGTCGGGTCCCGGTCGAGGAGCATGCGCTGCGTCGGGGTCGCGAAGCCCTCCGTCAGGTCGGTGATCGCGGCCAGGTCGCCCACCGGGCGGCGGTCCGCCTCGGCGTCGGTGTCCCGCAGGACGCCCACCGTGCGCCGCATGGAGGCGAGGGCCTCCGTCGCGGCGCGTTCGATGCCCGCGAGGACCGGGTCGAGGTCGTCCGGCCGGGTCGTCGCCATCATGCGCGCCACCTGCGTCTGGACCAGGATGCCGGTGACGTGGTGGGCCACGAAGTCGTGCAGGTCGGCCGCGATCGCGAGCCGCTCCTCGCGGCGGGTGTCGGCGACGGCGACCGTGCGGCGGTAGTCGAGGGAGCGGAGGTAGGCGGCGAGGCCCGCGACCACGCCGATCAGGATCAGGCCGACGAGGGTGAAGCCCGGCGTGCCGCCCGGCGGCAGCGCCCCGTAGTAGCGCAACGGCGTGGCGAGCAGCGCGCCCGCGTCCAGCACCGCGCACGCCACCGACCAGGGCGGTGGACAGTGCCGTACGGCGAGGAAGAGGAGGCAGAGGAGCACCGTCAGCTCGCCGGGGCCGAAGGGGGCGCTGTGGTGGGGGACGTACGCGGACGCCGTGTAGGCGAGGGAGAGCAGGGCCGGGACCGTGGTGCGCAGCTGCGGGGTGAGCCAGGCCGGGCGGCGGGCCGTGGGCCAGAGGATCGCGGTCAGGCCCGCGGTCAGCACCACCACCGGACGCCACAGCGGGTGGCCGACCTCGTGCGTGGCCGCCAGGTCGATCAGCGCGGCGGCGAAGAGCGCCCCGACGGCGGCGCCCCGCGCCCACCCCTTCACCCCACCGGATTTCATGCAGCAAACGGTAGGCGCGGGCGGTGGTCACGGGATCGGCCGAACGGTCGAGGCGGGGGCGGATCCGCGGCGGGTACGGTGCCGGGGCCCGGCTGAGCTGGTCGTTCGGCCGCCGGCCAACCGAGGGCAAAGGCTGGGCCGGGAGCGTATCGGACCGACGGTCCACGGCGCTTTAATCGAGGCCTCAACTGCCCCGACATCACCGGCAGTTGGTCGTGCACACCCACGTGCCGACATGTCCCGGCGAAGGAGACGTCCCGCAGTCATGAGCCAGAGATCTCTTCGTGTCAGAACCCTCAGAACCGGTGCGCTCGCCACCGCCACGGCACTCCTCACGGCCGGCACCCTGATCGGCGCCGGTGCCGGTCCGGCGTCGGCGGCGGCGCCCGCGGCGATCAGGCTGACCTCCTCCTCGTGCCCGGCGAACATCGTCCAGGGGCAGGTGAGCGGCTGCGTCACGGAGTTGCAGAACCTGCTCAACGCGCACGGCGCCGGTCTGGTGGTGGACGGCAGTTTCGGGGCGAACACGCTCTACGCGGTGCGCCAGTACCAGGCCTCCACCGCGATCGCCGTGGACGGGCAGGTCGGCCCGCAGACCAAGGCCAAGCTGTACGCGACGGGCGGTTCGGCCCCGGCGCCGATCGTGCTCACCTCCGCCTCGTGCCCGGCGAACATCGTCCAGGGCGACAAGGGCGGCTGTGTCAGCGAACTCCAGCGGCTGCTCCAGCACTTCGGCTACACGATCGACGTGGACGGCGAGTTCGGCGCGGCCACGTACAGCGCGGTCCGCGACTTCCAGTCCTCGCACGGCCTGTCGGTGGACGGCCAGGTCGGCACCAATACCAAGCGGGAGCTGTACGACACCGACGAGTCGGCGTCCACCGCCCTGGACCTGCGCTCGGCGTCCTGCCCGGCGAACATCGTGGACGGGGAGAGCGGCGGCTGTGTCGCCACCCTCCAGGCCCTGCTCAACGGCAAGGGCTACCACCTCGACGTGGACGGCCAGTTCGGTCCGCTGACCCTGGCGGCGGTGAAGGCCTTCCAGTCCGCGTCGGGTCTCTCCGTCGACGGCCAGGTCGGCACGAACACCAAGGCCGCCCTGTACGCGAACATCAGCACGGGCGGCGGCAGCGGCGCACCGGCGCCGGTCAACCTGACCTCCTCCTCGTGCCCGGCGAACATCGTGCAGGGCCAGCGCAGCGGCTGTGTCACCGAACTGCAGAGCCTGCTCAACCACCACGGCGCCGATCTCGCCGTCGACGGCGACTTCGGACCGCTGACCTACAGCGCGGTGCGGGACTTCCAGGCCGAGAAGGGGCTGTCGGTCGACGGCCAGGTGGGGACGAACACCAAGGCCGCCCTGTACGGCGCGGTCACCCCGCCGTCCTCGACGCCGCCCGGCGGCGGGTACGCCCAGATGCTCGCCGTGGCCGAGGCCGAGGCCGGCACGGTCGAGGGCAGCGCCCGGGCGAACAGCTATGGATCGGCCGTGGGCCTGTCGAGGTCCACCAGCACCTACGCCTGGTGCGCGACCTTCGTGAGCTGGGTGGCCAAGCAGACCGGGGCCAGCTCCTACCGCAACACGTACGTGGTGGGCTGGGTCAGGCAGGCGCGGGCCGGGAACTACCACCTGTCGGTGACGACGGATCCGCAGCCGGGCGACATCGTGGCGTTCGACTGGAACGGCGGCTGGGACTTCGAGGGCGGGCACGAGCACATCGGCATCGTGCGCTCGGTGGGCAGCGGCTCCTCCTTCACCACCGTGGAGGGCAACACCAGCGACCCCGGCGGCGGCGGCTCGGAGGGCGTCTACATCAAGAACCGCAGCACGACCAGCGGGTACGACGTGCTGTTCATCCGGGTCCGCTGAGCGGTGACCCGGGCGGGGGGCCGTGGGGCCGTGTCCCCCGGGGCCGTGTCCCCCGTCCGGACCAGCCCGACCTGCGGTCCCGGCCCCCCGCGGCCCATGCTGGGGCTGGTGGTCGTCGTCTCAGGAGGTCACGATGGGTCGTCTCGACGAGCGGGTGGCGATCGTCACCGGTGGGGCGCGGGGGATCGGCGCCGCGGTGGTCCGCCTGCTCGCGGCCGAGGGCGCCACGGTGATGATCGCCGACATCCTCGAGACCGAGGGGGCCGCCCTGGCCCAGGAGCTCGGCGCCCCGGCCCGCTTCCTGCACCTGGACGTCAGCGACGAGGGCGGCTGGCGGAAGGTGGTCTCCAAGGCCGAGCAGCACGCCGGACCGGTGTCGGTGCTGGTGAACAACGCGGGGATCGCCGGGTGGGGCACCCTGGCGGAGGAGAGCCTGCTCCAGTTCCGCCGGGTCCTGGACGTCAACCTCCAGGGCACCTGGCTCGGGATGCGCACGACGGCGCCCTCGCTGCGCCGGGCCGGCGGCGGGGTGATCGTGAACATGTCCTCCCTGGCGGGGCTGACCGGGTACGCCGGCGTCGGCGCGTACGTGGCGAGCAAATGGGGCGTGCGCGGACTGACCAAGACGGCCGCGCTGGAACTCGCCGGGGACGGCGTCCGCGTCTGCTCCGTCCACCCCGGCGCCATCCGTACGGCGATGACGGCCGGCTTCGACGACCGGTTCGTCGCGGGCCAGCCCATCCCCCGCTTCGGCACGCCCGAGGAGGTCGCCCGCACGGTCCTGTTCATCATCACCGAGGCCACCTTCGCCACGGGCAGCGAGTTCGTCCTCGACGGCGGAGTCCTCGCCGGCGCCCCGGTCCTCCTGGACCCGGTCGCCGACACTCCCTCCTAGTCCCGGCCGTCCGCCTGCCGGAGGGCTGGTCCCACGGCGTCCCCCAGCACCTGGCGCACGGCCAGGCCCGGCAGGTCCGGCAGCGCCGCCCAGTGGGTGACCGGCTCGGCGCAGGGGCGGCCCCGGGGGAGGCGGACCACCCGGTCGGAGTCGACGAAGCAGTCGTGGTGCTCGGTGCCGTCCTCGGCGAGGTGGAGGGTGGTGAAGTACAGGGGCAGCACCAGCCAGAACTCCTCCCCGTCCGGGTAGCGGCCCGTCGTCGCGGCCGCCACCGGCGTCCCGGACCGCGGCAGCCGCTCACGGGCGTCCACCCACTCCACCACTGTGTCCACGTCGTCCCCTCCAGGGTCCGTGTCCGCTCGTACGGTCACCGTTCCAGCGCCGCCCGCAGTTCGCCTCTCCTGCGGATGCCCAACTTGCGGTAGGCGCTGGTGAGATGGGTCTCCACGGTACGGCGGGCCACGTGCAGGAGCGCGGCTATCTCCATGTTGGTACGGCCCTGCACCGCGAGTTCCGCGATCCGGCGCTCGCTGCCGGTGAGGGAGCCGGAGCCGGTGTGCGCCGGGGTGGTGCGGCGGGCGCCCGCCGTGCGCAGGGCCTGGTTGGCGTGGGCCAGGAGGCGCTCGCTGCCCAGGCGTTCGGCGCGTTCGGCGGCCTCGCGGAGATGGTCGCGGCCCCGGACGCGTTCACCGGAGGCGTTGAGCTGGAAGCCCTGCGCGAGCAGGGAGGCGACCAGTTCGGCCTCGGCGGGGGAGTCCCGCAGGACGGCCACCGCCTCGTCGCCGAGTTCCAGACCGCGCCGGCCCCGGGTGGCCCGGCCGAGGACGCGCAGCGCCCGCCCCACCGTGCGCGGGGTGTTCCACACCCGGGCCAGCCGCAGTTCCTCCTCCGCCAGGGCCAGCGCCTCCCGGGGGTTGCCCAGGGCGAGCCGGCACTCCGCGGCCGCCGTACGCCACGGGGTGACGACCGGGCTGAGGACGGCGCGCGCGGACTGGCGGCGGCCGCACTCCAGGAAGTCGTGCAGGGCGCCCGCGACATCGTTTTCGGTGAAGCGCAGGACGCCCCGCGCGTAGAGGAAGCGGTTGAGTTCCCAGGAGTCCGGTGCGTCCCTCAGATCGAAGGTGTCCGCGAGCGCGCGTGCCTCGGCCGTACGGCCGGTCTCCACCAGCGCCGTCAGGGCGTGCGCGTCCGCGTTGCCCGGGATGCCGCGGCGGTGGCCGCGGGCCGTCCGCGGGTGACCTGCGAGGACGGTGCGGTAGTCGCCCCGGGCCGCCGCGATGTCGCAGCGGGTGTCCAGCAGCGCCTGCTCCATGGGGTGGAGCAGGGAGGGCCGCTGGGAGGCCAGACCGCGTTCCACCAGGCGTTGCGCCTCGTCGAGTTCGTCGGCCCACTGGGCCACCGCCGCCGCCGTGCCCAGCAGGAAGGGCTCGGCGAGCGGGTCGGCGGGTTCCTCCAGGAGGGTGCGCACCCGGCGCATCGCCTCGCGCGCCCCGATGTCCCCGGCGGTCGCCGCGTACCGCACCAGCAGGGCCTGGCCGGAGGCGCCGACCAGTTCCGGGGAGCGTTCGGCGGTCTCGGCGAGCCAGCGGTAGGCGTCCTGGCGGACGGTCTGGTCCTGGTCGGACAGGAGCGCGGACGCGGTCTGGAGGGTGCGGGTCAGCTCGGGGTGACCGGGGAGCAGGGTCTCGGTGCGGCGCAGTACCTCCACCGCCGTACGGACCTCCCCGCGGCCCGCGAGCGCCGTGCCCAGCGCGATCGCCGTACGGACCCGGTCGCGGGGTTCGGCCGGCAGGTCCAGGGCCTCGACCAGCCGGGGGATGCCGACCGGGGCGTCCGCGGAGGCGTACTCCAGGGAGCCCAGTTCGGTCAGCAGCCGCTGCCGGAGGTCGTCGGGGAGTGGTTCGGCGAGGGCGCGGCGCAGATAGCCGACGGCGTCGTCCGCGCGGCCGGCGCGGAGGGCGACCGTGACCGCGTCGCGCAGCACGCGCAGTGCCCACGGCTCACCGACCCGCGCGCTGTCCAGCAGCTGCCGGGCCACGCTCTCCACGCCGTCGCCGCGGCGCAGCATGGCCTGGGCGACGGCGCGGTGCGCGTCCTGGCGGCGCCCGGCGGGCCAGCCGGCGAGGACGGCGTCCCGCAACAGGGGGTGCGCGTACCGGGGGCGCCCGTCGGCACCCGTCCGCAGCAGCCCCAGCCGGGTCATCGCGGTGAGCCAGCCGGAGACCCGTGCGGGATCGGCGGCACAGACGTCGGCGAGCAGCGCGGCGAGGCCCACGGCGGTCTCCGGGGGAAGCGAGCCGGGGCGCGGCCCGCCGACGGGGCCGGGGAACCCGCCGCCCGGACCGCGGAACCCGCCGACGGGACCGCGGAACCCGTCGGCCGGACCGCGGAACCCGTCGGCCGGACCGCGGAACCCGTCGGCCGGACCGTGGAACCCGTCGGCCGGACGGTGGAACCCGTCGGCCGGACCATGCGGTTCGGCGGCCGGACGATGGAACCCGTCGGCCGGACCGTGCGGCTCGGCGGCCGGACGATGCAACCCGTCGGCCGGACCGTGCGGCTCGGCGGCCGGACCGTGGAACCTGTCGGCCAGCCCCTGCGGTTCGGCGGCCGGACCGTGGAACCCGTCGGCCGGACCGTGGAACCCGGCGGCCGGCCCCCGCGGTTCGGCCGACGGACGGGGCTCGGCGGGCCGGCCCCCGCCCCCCGGCCGGATCGCGTGGGCAGCCGGAAGGAACTCGGTGGACCGGGCCTGTGCGGGGACGCGGGCCTCGCTCCGGTCGTGGTCATCGCTCCGCTCGTGGTGGGGCGTCGCGTCGTCCTCCGTCTGTTCCAGGGCCGCCAGGGTGCGGGCCACCTCCGCCGTCGCCTCCCCGGCGCTCTCCAGCCACCAGGACACGGCGGCCGGGTAGGACCCGGGGTACAGCGCGGCGCAGGTGTGCGGCACGGGCGCGGACGACGGGGCGCCCGCGAGGTCGTCGAGGAGGGCGTGCAGCAGCAGCGGGCTGCCCGCCGCGGCGTCGGCGCAGTCCGCCGTCCACCGCGGCGAGGCCTGCGGGAAGGCAGCACGGACCAGCTCCGCCGACGTGTCGTCGGAGAGCGGCGCGAGGGTGTGGGTGCGGACCAGGGAAGGGGTGAGGGCGTGCGTGATACCTGTCGGCGGGGGATCGATGTCGTACTGGCTGCGCTCGGTGGCCACGAGCAGCAGCGGTAATCGGTCGACGCGCCGCGCCGCCTCCATCAGCCAGCGCCGCGAGGCGTCGTCGGCGAGGTCGACGTCGTCCACGGCCACCATCACCGGGCCCTCGGCCGCGTACGACCGCAGCAGCCGCCACAGCCGCGCCGCGCTCCCCCGGTCGTCCTGCCCGGGCCCCACCTCCTCGTCCGCGAACTCCGGTACGGGGCCCAGGAGGTGGAGGACGCAGGAGAACGGGACGGCGGTGTCCCCGGGCGAGCAGCGGGCCCGCAGCACCCGCAGCCCCCGCCCGGCCGCGTGCGCCACCGCGGCCTCCAGCAGCGCGGAGCGCCCGGTGCCGGTGGCTCCGCGCAGCAGGACGAGCCGGCCCGCGCCGGCCCGGGCCCGCTCGACCTCGGCCACGAGCAGCGCGTGCGCGTCGCCGCGTTCCCGCAAGGGTCCGCTCATCCCTGTCTCCTGCCAGTCGGTACGCCCCTCAGACGCGGTCCGTCTGCCGGGCTCGGTTCCGCACGACGTCGTACGTCCGGTGTGGCGAGGCTCACGACACACCTCCCGCACGCCCATCGAACCCCCGTTGACCTGCAGTGATGTTCGCACCTTGTGGTTGCTTCCCCGTTGCTCTCGTGGTGCGGCTCGTGGTGGTCCACGATTGCGCCCGCCCCCGGAACCACAGAAGTCTTGACAGGACCCAGCCGCCACCGGTTCCCGCCGGCCGCGGTCCCGTCACCATGGGGGACAGGTTGCTCAGCTCACCCCGGACAGCAGACGCCCGGACGTCCGACCCTCGGACCTCCGACACCCGGACTTCCGACGCCCGGACGCCGGACACCGGCACGCCGAACGTCAGGCGACGGCTGCCCGTCGCCGTCCTCGCCCCCGACCCCATCTCCCGGGAGGGCGCCGCGAGCCAGCTGCGCGGCCGGCCGGAGATCGAGGTCCGCGAGGAGCCCACGCCCACGCCCGGCACGGTCGCGCTGCTCGTCGAGGACACCCTCGACGACACCGCGCTGGCCCGGTTGCGCCGGATCACCCGGACCGAGGGCACCCGGGTGGTGCTCGTGGTGGGCGCGATCCGCGAGACCGAACTGCTCGACGTCATCGAGTGCGGGGTCGGGGCGATCGTCTGGCGCCGGGAGGCCACCGCGCACCGGCTGGTGCAGGCGGTCCTCGCGGCCGCGCGCGGCGACGGCGACCTGCCCTCCGATCTGCTGGGCAGACTGATCAGCCAGGTCGGCACGCTGCACCGGGGCGCGGCAGGGCGCCCGGGCGCGCCCTCGCTGGGGCTCGCGCCACGGGAGGTGGACGTCCTGCGGCTGGTCGCCGAGGGCCTCGACACCGGAGAGATCGCCAGCAAGCTGTCCTACTCCGAACGAACCGTCAAGAACGTGATGCACGGACTCACGACGCGCCTGCATCTGCGGAACCGGGCGCATGCGGTGGCATATGCCCTCCGGGAAGGCTACATCTGACCGAACGGGCACTCGAAGCAGAACACGCGGGCAGCGTGTCGTGCCCGGCCGCCGACCCCGGCGCGCCTGCGGAACCCGGCCGGTCGGAGGCACGATCGGTCAACGGGGTTCCGCGGTAAGGGCGATGGAGGAGCGCGAGGGTGATCCACGAGGTCGACGAGGTCCTCAAGGGCCTGCTCGGCGGGGGCGCGCTGACCGGCTCCGGCATCGACGTCTCCTTCGAGGCACCCACCCGTGACTGGGCGGCCCGGCGCAACTCCCCTGTCGTCAATGCCTATTTGTACGACATCCGGGAGGACGTGGCCCGCCGCCAGCGCGGACAGGTCGCGGTGCGTGACGAGCGGGACGTCGTGGTGAAACGGCGTCAGCCACCGCGCTGGTTCAGACTTTCCTACCTCGTGACCGCCTGGACGAAAACTCCACAGGACGAACACAGGCTGCTTTCCGCCGTGTTGGCCAACCTCATCCCGCGCGAGGTCATCGGCGCCGACGAACTCCCCGCCGCCCTGGCTGCCTTGGGACTGGCGGTCCATGTGAACGTGGCCGGCGTCCAGACGGAGACCCGTTCCCTCGCCGAGATCTGGTCCGCCCTCGGCGGCGAGCTGAAGCCCTCCCTGGACCTGGTGGTGACGGCCCCCTTCCCGGCCTACCCCGAGTACGACGCGGGGCCGCCGGTCACCGAGGGCGCCCTCGTCCGGGTCGCCGGCCTCGAAGGCGACCCCCCGCAGGACGAGGGCCGCGCCCACCGCGCCCACCACCTGGAGGCGGCCCGGGAGGCCCGGGAGACCGGCGGGACCGGCGGGACCGGCAAGGCCGACGGGGCCACGAAGAAGAACGGCCGATGACCGCCACGACGACCACCGCCGGGTATCCGACGGACAGCACGGACCACCCCTCCACCGGCCTCGCCGCCGAGACGGCCCCGGCCGATCCGACGGCCGCGCTGCTCGCCCGCCTCGGCGCCCTGCGCGAGCGGGTGGCCGGGCTGGTCGACCGGCGGGCCGTCGGGGATCCCACGGCCGACGACCCGTTGCGCGGGCTGTACCTCTCCGAGGAGGCGGTACGGCACCTGCTGGGCCGTGAGCCGGTCTCCCCGGCGGATCCGCCTGCGGACGCGCCCGGCGACCGCCTCACCGCCCTCGCCGACCGCCTCCCCCTCACCGCGCTCGATCTCGCCGTGCTCCTCGTGGCGCTCGCCCCCGATCTGGACCGGACGTTCGAGCCGCTGTACGGCTATCTCAACGACGACGTCAGCAGGCGCCGGGCGACCGTCGGGCTCGCGCTGGAACTGTGCGGGGCGCCCGTGCACCTCGCGTCGGCGCGGGCCCGCTTCCATGCCTCGGCACCGCTGTCCGCGCTGGGCCTGCTGGAGACCGAGGAACCCGAACGCCCCTTCCTGTCCCGCTCGTTGCGCGTCCCCGACCGGCTCCTCGGGCACCTCCTCGGCGACCCGACCCCGGACGCGTCCCTCAACGGCCACCTGCACCCGCTGCCGCACCCCGCGACCGACCGCCCCGTCGCCCCTCTCGCCCCCGTCGCCCCCTTCGCGGCCCGCCTGGCCGACCGGCTCCGGCACGGCCCCCTCACCGTCTACCTCCGTGAGCACCGCGAGGGCGACGGACAGGCCGCGCTCGCCACCGCCCTGCACACGGCCGGTGTCGAGGCCCTGCGCTTCACCGGCCCCACCGACCGGATCCCCGCCCTCCTGCGCGAGGCCCGCCTCACCGGACGGGCCGTCGTGGTGACCGGGCTCCCCGACCAACCGGCCGCGCTGGTCGCCGCGTTGACCACCGCACCGGACGTGACCGTCCTCCTCGCGGACCCCCGCCCCTACGACCCCCACTGGACCCCCACGGACCCCCTGGTCCTGGACGCCCCCCGCCGCGGCGCGGGCGGCACGGACCTCTGGGAGACGGAACTCGGCGCACCCCACCGGGAACCCGCACCCCACCGGGAACCCGCCCCCGACCGGGCCGGCTTCGACCGGCCCGGCTTCGATCTCGCGGCCACCGTCGCCCCGTACCGTCTCGGCGGCGACCGGGTCGCACGGGCCGCGCGGGCCGCACAGGCGCTCGCCACGTTCGAGGGCGTCCCGCTCGCCCCCGACCACATCCGGGTCGCCGCACGCCAGCAGTCCGCGTCCGGACTGGAGAAGCACGCCCGCCGTATCCGCCCCGACGTCGGCTGGAGCGATCTCGTCCTGCCCGACCGCCCCCTCACCCAGCTCCACGAACTCGCCCTGCGCGCCCGCCACCGCGACCGCGTCCTCGGCGACTGGCGGCTCAGCGCGGGCGGCGGACGGGGCAGGGGCGTGCTCGGACTGTTCGCGGGCGAGTCCGGGACCGGCAAGACCCTGTCCGCCGAGGTCGTCGCCGCCGAGCTCGGCCTCGACCTGTACGTCGTCCAGCTGTCCTCGGTCGTCGACAAGTACGTCGGCGAGACCGAGAAGAACCTGGAGCGCATCTTCACCGAGGCGGACCGCACCGACGCCGTCCTGCTCTTCGACGAGGCCGACGCCGTCTTCGGCAAGCGCTCCGAGGTGAAGGACTCCCACGACCGGTACGCCAACATGGAGAGCGCCTATCTGCTCCAGCGCCTGGAGTCCTTCGACGGGATCGCGCTGCTCACCACCAACCTGCGCGCCAACATCGACGAGGCGTTCACCCGCCGGCTCGACCTGGTGATCGACTTCCCGTTCCCGGACCGGGAGCAGCGGCTCGCCCTGTGGCGGCACGGACTCGTCCATGTGCCGTGCGCCGAGGGCGTCGACCCGGCCCCGCTGGCGGGGGAGTTCGAGCTGGCGGGCGGCTCGATCCGCAGCGCGGTCGTCACCGCCGCCTACCTGGCCGCCGGACGGGGCGGACCGGTGGACGACGGCGACCTGCTGGAGGGGGCCCGCCGCGAGTACCGCAAGGCGGGCCGCCTGGTGCCGGGCGAGGCCAACTGGTAGTCCCCGCCCCCCGCCTGACCCCTACTCCACGCGCCACTTCTGGTTGGGCGTCCCCGAGCAGGTCCACTGCTGGAGCTTCGCGCCGTTGCCGGTCCCGTTGTCCTTGACGTCCACGCACTTGTTCGACTGCGGGTTGACCAGGTCACCGGCGTCGCTCAGCACGAACTGCTGGGCGGGGTTGCCGCTGCAGTTCGCGAGCTGGATGACCGCGCCGTCGTCCTTCGACCCCCAGGCGACGTCCATGCACAGACCGAGCGCGCGGACCGTACCGTCGCTGCGGAAGTCCCACTTCTGGTTGGCGGAGCCCGCGCAGTCCCAGATCTGGAGCGGGGTGCCGTCCTTGCCCTTGCCGTTCTGGGCGTCGGTGACGTCGACGCAGCGGTTGGAGCCCTTCCCGATGATCAGCTGCCCGGCCACCTCGGTCTGGTCGTCCGAGTCGTCGGAACCGCCCCCGCCGCCGCTCGATCCCGACGAGCCGCCCGACCCGCCGCCGGATCCCGATCCGGAGCCGGAGCCCGAGCCCGAGCCGCCGCTGTCGCTGTTCTGCGCCGGGGCGGACGCGGCCGGCTGATCCGCGGGCGCCTGCGCGGAGGAGTCGCTCTTCGGCGCGGACGGCGGCGCCACCGAGGGGCTCGGCAGCGCGGAGCCGTTGACCTCCACCATCTTCTCCGAGGCGAGGGACCGCACCTGCGGCTTGTACGCCAGCCAGATCATCACGAACGCGATCGTCAGCGCCATCGCGATGCTCAGCGACGTCGCCAGCCAGCGCGGCAGGAACCCGCGCTGCACGAACGTCCCGTCCACCGAGAGCGGCACCGCCCCCGAACGCTGCACGCTCAGCGCGTACGGCCGCTGCTCCTTGGACCCGAACCAGATGATCTGCCGGGGCCGCAGCGTGGTGTCCACGAACACGGCCCGGCCCGGTTCGATCTGCACGTTCGACGGCCGGAACTCGTACGCCAGGTTGTCACCGGTGTCCGCCCCCGCGACGGACGCGGTGACCCTGCTGTTGCCGAGATTGTCGATCGCCAGCCGGGGCCGGCCCCGGAACCGCCCCTTCACGGTCGGCGGCACCAGCTCGGCCCGCACCTCCGTGAACGGGGTGATCGTCAGATTCCCCTCCGGCACGGTCGTCGCGTCCGGGTGCTCGGTCGGGGTGATCCGCACGGCGTACGGATTCGGCCCCGCCACCGCGTCCGGGCTGCGCGGCGGCGCGAAGGTCAGCTCGACCGTGCCCGTCGTCCCGGGATAGAGCCGCAGCGTCTGCGGCTCCACCGTCGTCCAGGGCGCGATGTCCCCGACGGGCTCGAAGCGGTACTCGTCGACGACATCACCGGTGTTGCGCACCCGCAGCCGTACGGTCGTACTGCTGCCGGGGTCGACGGTCGCGGCCGCCGGCTCAAGAGAAGTCCACAGAGTCACACACCGACGCTACGGTGCACACGACCACCCGGATCAGAGGCCATGGGGCAGAGCGACTGCCCGGCAGGGCGGCACCGGCTGCCCCTCCCGGCCGGACGTGTCCCCCGGCTCCGCCCCGTCATCGCCGACGGCGGTCCGCGACCTGGTCGTCCAGGTCATGGGAGATACCTAGAATCGGAACGCTCGAGGGGAACAACTCCGTTCTGTGACAGCGAGTTGTCCATGTCACCGGGCCGTGACGGCGTCGTCCTGGATCGAACACCGACGCATCCGTTCGGATCCCGCCCCCCTCCTAGTCATCGCACGCACACTGAGCGGCCGAACCCACCTCGGCGCCGACCCGCCTTTTCCTCAAGGGACTTGACCAATGATGCGCAACCGTCGCAAGGCCTTCCTCGTCTCCGCCGCGCTCCTCGGCGGCACTCTGCTGATGACGGCGTGCAGCCAGGGAGACGACGACGCGAGTTCCTCCGGCACGGCCGCCGCGGCGAGCGAGTCCGCCTCCTCCACCGCCTCCGCCTCCGCGTCCGCGTCCGCCACCGGCTCCGGTTCCGCCACCGGCTCCGCCACCGGTTCCGGAAGCACCTCCGGAGGGAGCAGCACCTCCGGCGGCAGCAGCACGTCCGGCGGCTCCACGTCGGGCGGCAGCACGTCCGGTGGCAGCACGTCCGGCTCCGGCGGGACCGCAGTGGAGGGGGTCAACAAGGGCGAGGGCGTCAGCGGCACCTGGTACGGCATCGTGCGGTACGTGGCCCCCGGCAAGTACCTGATCGACGGCCCCAAGGCCCAGGGCTCCGGCGGCGAGCAGCAGGTCTTCTTCCTCGCCGAGGACACCGTGATCCTGGGCGGCGGCGAGATCTGCGGCGTCGCCCACCCGAAGGTGGACGCCCCCTGCGAGGAGTCCGACCTGGAGAAGGCCGCCAAGGACGGTGTGGAGGCCCAGGTCGAGCTCAAGGACGGCATCGCCACCCAGATCACCGACGGCGCGCTCGTCTGATCCGGCGGTTCCCGACACACCGAGGCGGTCTGCCGGAAGCGCGTGGCTTCCGGCAGACCGCCTCGTTCCGTGCCGCGTCCCGGCGGCCCCGGCGTCAGATGGTGAAGCGGACCGCCTCCAGCTGGAGTTTCCAGTCCATGGGGCTGCCGCCGTAGATCCACTTGTCCGTCGCGTTGGGGTCCGAGCAGCCCACGCCGCGCCAGCCCTTGTCCTTGATGTGCGCGTTCTGGCAGACCGAGCTGCCGTCGCCCAACCCGATGGTGAAGCCCTGGAGGGGCGAGACCGCCTCCTTGAGGCTGCCGATGTACATGTCGGCGCCGTCCGCCGCGCTCGACCACTTGCCGCCGGTCAGCCAGCCCTCGGTCACATGGGCGCCGTTGCCGTTGACGCCCTTGGTGCCCACCGTGGCGATGTTCAGCTCCTTGATGGGCAGGCCCTTGCCGGTCGTACCGGCGATAGCGCCGTCGCACACCGGGTCCTGCCAGCCGCGGTCGGCGACATAGGCGCGGTAGCAGATGTGCCGGCCGTCGCTGCGCGCCGCCAGTGCCTGCACCGCGTCCGCGGCGGTCTGCTTCTTCGGCTTGACCGTCGTGTTCGACGACCCGCCGCCGCTCCCACTGCCGCTGCCGCTGCCACTCCCGCTGCCGCTTCCGCTTCCGGCGGCCGCCGTGTCGCCTCCGGTGTTCGCGGGGACCTCCGGGGCCGCGGGCGCGCTGGTCGCGGCGGCGGGCGGCGCGCTCACGATGGGCGCCGAGGGGCTGGGCAGCGCGGTGGCGCCGGCCTCCGCGAGCTTCTCCGCGGCGAGGGACCGCACCTGCGGCTTGTATGCCAGCCAGATCATCACGAACGCGATCGCCAGCGCCATCGTGACGCTCAGCGCGGTCGCCAGCCAGCGCGGCAGGAACCCGCGCTGCACGAACGTGCCGTCGACCTCCAGCGGCTGCGCCCCCGACCGCCGTACGGCCAGCCGGTAGGGCTGCTCCTCCTTCGACCCGAACCAGATGATCTGCCGGGGCCGCAGCGTGGTGTCCACGAACACGGCCCGGCCGGGCTCGATCTGCACATTGGCGGGCTGGAGTTCGTACTGGAGCCGGTCGCCGTTGTCGCCGCCGCTGAGGGAGGCGGTCACCTTGGTGTTGCCGAGGTTGTCGATCGCGAGCCGGGGCCGGCCCTTGAAGCGCCCCTTCACGGTCGGCGGCACCAGCTCGGCCCGCACCTCCGTGAAGGCGGTGATCGTCAGATTGCCCTCCGGCACGGTCACCGCGTCCGGGTGCTCGGTCGGCGTGATCCGCACGGCGTACGGGTTGGGCCCCGCCGTCGCGTCCGAGGTGCGGGGCGGGGCGAAGGTCAGCTCCACCGTGCCGGTCGTCCCGGGGTACAGCCGCAGCGTCTGCGGCTCCACCGTCGTCCAGGGCGCGACGTCCCCGACGGGCTCGAAGCGGTACTCGTCGACGACATCACCGGTGTTGCGCACCCGCAGCCGTACGGTCGCCCGGCTGCCGGGGTCGACGGTCACGGAGGCAGGTTCGAGGGAGGTCCACAGGCTCACGTACCGACGCTACGGTGTGGCCGGTGAGCGGGGTCAGAGGCCCTGGGGCAGAGCGGCTGCCCGGCAGGACCGCACCGGCTGCCCTCCCGGCCGGACGGCCCCCCAGGTCCGCCCCCGGGGCCCCGCGGGAGTCCCGCCGGCCCCCCTCACCCCCGGCCCGCGCGAGATCCGGCCCCCGGGTCCCGCTTGCCCGACCGGGCACCGACTGTGCCCGGGGACGTGCACCGAAGGCCGTTTCGGGCGACGCGCTTCGCGCGTGACGGTGGGAACGTCCTGACGCGTACCCCGAGGAGAGCACAGCATGCCGTCCTACCTGTCGCCCGGCGTATACGTCGAGGAGGTGGCCAGCGGCTCCCGCCCGATCGAGGGGGTGGGCACCTCGGTGGCGGCCTTCGTCGGGCTCGCCCC
Organism: Streptomyces sp. NPDC005811; assembly: GCF_040630405.1. Classification (NCBI taxonomy): domain Bacteria; kingdom Bacillati; phylum Actinomycetota; class Actinomycetes; order Kitasatosporales; family Streptomycetaceae; genus Streptomyces; species Streptomyces sp. NPDC005811. The sequence goes on along the minus strand of NZ_JBEXXK010000009.1, from coordinate 47,312 downwards.
GACCGGCCCGCTCAACGAGCCGACCCTGGTGACCAACTGGACCCAGTACGTGGCGGCGTTCGGTGACTTCACCGACGGGTACTACCTGGCGCACTCCGTCTACGGCTTCTTCAACAACGGTGGTTCGGCGGCCTATGTCGTCCGGGTCGGCGGCTCCGCAGCGGGCGCCTCCGGCGACGCCAAGTCCCCGTCCGCGGTGACCGGTTCGGCCGCGCCCGCCGCGCTGCCCGCCGGTGAGCCGAAGCAGCTCGGCACCTTCTCGGTGACCGCGACGGCGCCGGGCAACCTGAGCGTCGAGGTCGCGGACGCCGAGGGCGAGGGCCCCGCCGAGCGGTTCAAGCTGATCGTCAAGGACGGCGACCAGCCGGTCGAGACCTTCGACGTCAGCGCCAAGAAGGGCAACCGCGCCTACGTCGTCACCCAGGTCAAGGAGCGGTCCCGGTTCATCGCCGTGGCCGAGGCCGCGCCCGCCGCGCAGCTCGCCCGCCCGGACAACCAGACCGTCGCGCTGCCGTCGGCGTCCGCCGCCGCGCCCGCCGTCCCGGCCTCCGACGACACCGTCACCGTCGGCCCCGCCCAGTACCTCGGCGACAGCGCCGACCGCACCGGCTTCGGCGGTCTGGAGGCCGTCGACGAGATCTCCATGGTCGCGGTGCCCGACCTGATGGCCGCCTACCAGCGCGGCGCGATCGACCTGGAGCAGGTCAAGGCCGTCCAGCTCGGCCTGATCGCGCACTGCGAGCTGATGGGCGACCGCGTCGCGATCATCGACCCGCCGCCGAGCCTCAACGCCCGCCAGATCCGCGTCTGGCGTCAGGAGACGGCCGGCTACGACTCCAAGTACGCCGCCCTGTACTACCCCTGGATCAAGTCCTTCGACCCGGCCTCCGGCCAGTCCCGGCTGATCCCGCCGAGCGGCCACGTCGCCGGCGTGTGGGCCCGCAACGACTCCGAGCGCGGTGTGCACAAGGCCCCCGCCAACGAGGTCGTGCGCGGCGCGGTGGACCTGGAGATCCAGATCACCCGGGGTGAGCAGGACCTGCTCAACCCCATCGGCGTGAACTGCATCCGCGCGTTCCCCGGCCGGGGCATCCGCATCTGGGGCGCCCGCACCCTCTCCTCCGACCCGGCCTGGCGCTACCTCAACGTCCGCCGGTACTTCAACTACCTGGAGGAGTCGATCCTGATCGGCACCCAGTGGGTGGTGTTCGAGCCGAACGACCACGCCCTGTGGGCCCGGATCCGGCGCAACGTCTCGGCGTTCCTGGTCAACGAGTGGCGCAGCGGCGCCCTGTTCGGCGCCAAGCCCGAGGACGCGTACTACGTCAAGTGCGACGAGGAGACCAACCCGCCGGAGTCGGTCGACGTCGGCCGGGTCGTCTGCGAGATCGGCATCGCGCCGGTCAAGCCGGCCGAGTTCGTGATCTTCCGGCTGGCGCAGTTCTCGAGCGGCAACGGGGAGCTGGAGGAGTAGACACCCCTCGCCGTCCACCGCACCGCAGTCAACTCCCCTAGAAGGAAACCCAGATGAGCCTCCAGCCGGGTGACGCCCTTACTTCGCACAATTTCGGCCTCCAGATCGACGGCGTGATGGTCGAGTACCTCGCCGAGGTCAGCGGCCTCAGCCTCGAACAGGACGTCATCGAGTACCAGCAGGTCTCCGCGCAGGGCAAGCCGGTCACCAAGAAGCTGCCGGGCGTGAAGAAGGCGGGCACCTGCACCGTCGTCCGCGGTATGACCCAGTCCGCGGCGTTCAACCAGTGGATCACCGAGTCGATCAACGGCTCGATGGGCTCCGCCCGCAAGAACGCCACGATCATGGTCATGGACTACATGAACAACCCGGTCAAGCGGTACAACATGCGCAACGCCTGGTGCAGCAAGATCGACACCAGCTCCGTGAAGGCGGGCGAGGCGTCGGCGCTGACCGAGACCGTGACGATCACGTTCGAAGAACTGGTCATCGAGTAATGCGGCGTACGGCGGTGCGGGCGCCGCAGGCCGAGGTGGAGCAGCCCTCTCAGGAGGCCGCTCCGCTCCCGCCCTCGGCGCCCGCGCCGGCCCCGGTGCAACGGCAGACCCTCCAGACGGAGTTCGCGTTCGAGCTGCCGCGCGGGTACGTCGACGAGGCGGGCACGGTCCACCGCGAGGGCGTCATGCGGCTGTCGACGGCGCGCGACGAACTCGTCCCGCTCCGGGACATCCGCGTCCAGGAGAACCCGGCGTACCTGTCGGTGGTCCTCCTGGGCCGGGTCATCACCCGCCTCGGCACGCTCCCCCTCGTCCACGACGGCGTGGTGGAGAACATGTTCGCCTCCGACCTCGCCTTCCTCCAGGACTTCTACCGCCAGATCAACGCCGAGGGCCACACCCGCGCGTCCGTGGAGTGCCCGCACTGTGCGGAGCCCTTCGAGGTGGAACTGGGCGGGAGCCGCCTGGGGGAATCGTGACGTACGCGACCGACCGGCTGCACGAGGAGATCGCGTACGTCGCCTACCACTTCCACTGGTCCCTGGACGACATCCTGGACCTGGAACACCACGACCGCCGCCGCTGGACGGACCACATCGGCACCCTGGTCACCCGGGGCGGAACGGAGGGCTGACCGGTGGGTCTTCTGGATCGATTCCGGGGCGGGGGACGCCGGGCGGCGGAGCAGCCGACGGCGGCCTCGGATGCGGGAGCGGTGAGTGACGGTACGACGGCCTCGGGCGCCGGGACCGGCGCCGGACCGGTGGTGGCCGCGTCCTGGACCCGGCTGCCACCGATCCAGCGGACGGTGGCGTCCGGTACGGCGGCCGGAGTCGCCGACCCCGGCTTCGGCGGACGGCTGGCCACCTGGCAGAACCCGGCCTTCACCGGCGTACGCCCGCTGACGGTCCTGGACGGGAGAGCGGGCGGACTGCTGAGCAACGGGGCGGGGGCGGCTGCGCCTGTGCCTATGCCTGCCGCTCCGTCGGTTCCGGCTCCGGTACAGACGGCACCGCTGCCGGGGATCGTGTCCGGGCTTCCCGGGCTTCCCGGGCTTCCCGGGCTTCCCGGGCTTCCCGGGCTTCCGGGGGGCGTTCCCGTCGTACAGCGAGCCATGCCGGGAAGTGCGCCGAGTCGGGCCGCTTCCGCGCTCCCGGGGCTCCCGGCTCCGGCGATACGGCCGACCGCGGGACCTGCACGGCCAGTGGCCGGACGCATGCTCCCGGCTCCGGGACCCGTGATCCAGCGTGCCGCACCGGTCCTCCCGAGCCAGTCGTCGCCCACGCCCGCACCCGCCGTGCCCGTCCTCCGGCGTTCCTCGGCAGCCCCGTCGGGATCCTCGCCGTCCCCGACCGTGCCCCCGAACCGTCCCGGCGTCCCGCCGTCGTCCCCCTCGGTCTCCCCCACCCCGGTCCCGGTAGTGCAACGCCACCCCGTACACCCCACGACCCCGCCGTCGGCCACCCCGGCGCGGGGCATCCGGGTGTCCCCGGCGGCGGCGCGTCCGGCGGCGCCCGCCGTCCCCCTGACCAGGTCAGCCCCCGCCCCGGTACAGCGGCGTACGCTGCCCGCCCGGCTCCCGTCCGCCCCTGCCGCGCCCCGGAGCAAGGGCACCGACGGCGACCGCCCGGCGGCCGGCAAGGAACCCGCCCCGGGCCCGGGCCCGTCGTCGCCACCGCCGACGGCTGCCGCACCCCTTCCCCTGCCGGTGACAGCCGACGGGGCGCCTGCTGTTTCCGCGGGCGGGCACCCCGTACAAGGTCCAATACCCGGCCCCGCCGCCCCACTTCCGGCCGGCCTCCCCGCCCAACGGGCGGTCGCGCCCGCGCCCCAGGACTCCCCCGCGCCGCAGGTCCAAGGACCCGTACCCCCGCCCACACCCCGCCCGGCCGGCCTCCCCGTCCAACGGGCGGTCACGCCCGCGCCCCAGGACTCCCCCGCGCCGCAGGTCCAAGGACCCGTACCCCCGCCCACACCCCGCCCGGCCGACCTCCCCCTCCAGCGGGCCGTCGCGCCCACGCCCCAGGCCCCCGCGCCGGAGCCCCAGGCAGCAGTACCCCCGAACGCACCGCGCCCGGCCGACCTCCCCGTACAGCGGGCCGTCACGCCCGCGCCCCAGGACTCCCCCGCGCCGCAGGTCCAGGCAGCCGTACCCCCGCCCACACCGCGCCCGGCCGACCTCCCCCTCCAGCGGACGGTTGCACCCGCGCCCAAGTCCTCCTCCACTCCGCCTTCGGCCAACTCCGCGGTCCCGCAGGGGCTTTCCGAAACCCCTGCCACGCGGCCCTCGGCCAACCCCCCGATCCAGCACGCAGCTGCACCGGCGCCGCAGATCCCCCTCACGGCCACACCCTCCACCACCGCACCCCCGGCCAACCCCCCGATCCAGCGCGCCCCCTCACCGGCGCCGCAGGCCCCCCTCACAGCCACGCCTCCGGCCAACCCCTCAGTCCAGCACGCAACTTCACCGGCACCGCAGGCCCCCCTCACGGCCACACCCCCCACCACCGCACCCCCAGCCAACCCCCCGGTCCAGCACGCAGCTGCACCGGCACCGCAGGCCCCCCTCACAACCACGCCTCCGGCCAACCCCTCGGTCCAGCGCGCGCCTTCACCGGCTCCCCAGGCTGGCCAGGCCCCCCTCTCCCCCACGCCCGCAGCAGCCGTCCCCGTCCAGCGTGCGGCTGTGCCCGGAACCTCCCGCACGGCCCCGAGCGCGCCCACGGCCGCCGTCACCCCGCAGCTCCCCGGCACCGCACCCACGTCGGTCCCCGAGCCCTCCGTCCAGCGGGCCGTGGCCCCGGCCCCGGTCACCGACGTATCCGCGCCCGCCCTCCGGCGCCAGGACGGCCGTACCCCCGCAGCGACGGAACCCGGCCCGCCGGCATCCACCGGGCGTACCGGCCGACCGGCCGCCACCCCGGCACAGGGCACCCCGCACCCCGTCCAGCGAGCCGTGACCGCACCGGCTCCCGCCCAGGCATCCGCCCCCCCGCCGCCGGCACCGCACCCCGCGCCCCCCGCCGCCCCGGCCGAGGCACCCGCGGCCCAGCGGGCCACGGCCCCCGTACGCCACCCGCGGAACGAGCCCGGCACCGCGAACCCCGTCGGCCACCCCGTACAGCGCGCCACCGCCCGGCCCGGCACGCCCCCGTCGGCCGCCGCCACCCCCCGCCCCCGCACCGGCCTCGGCGCCCCCCTGCCGCCGTCCACCAACTCCCTGCGCCCGTCGGCCGGTTCACGCCCCTCGCAGCCGCACACCGCCCCCGTCACCCCCACACCCCCGGCCGTACAGCGCGCCACCGCCAAGCCGTCCGCGCTCGGCGCCCCCCTGCCCGCCCGCCCCGCCGCCCCCGCTCCGGCACCCACCACGGCCCCCACGCCGATCACCCCGGTCCCCGAGGCGATCCAGCGCGCCCTGGCCCCCGCCTCCACCACCCGGCCACCGGCCACACCCCCCACGACCCCCGTCCCGGTCCCGGTCCCGGAAGCGATCCAGCGCGCCTTCGCCCCCACCCAGCGACCGACCACCACAGCCACCACTCGGTCACCCGTGACCGCCCCCCTCACACCCCCCGTCCAACGCCGCCCCCGCACCGCCCCCGTCCCCCTGCGCCGTCCCACCCCCGGCACGGACCCCGTCCCCGTGGTCCAGCCGCGCGCTGTCTCCTTCACCACCCCGCCCCTCCAGGCACCCGCCACCGCCACCGCTCCCACCACCCCCACCCCCGCCATCCAGCGCGCCACCGCCCAGCACTCCACCCCCACAGCTCCCCTCACCCGCACCCACGCCCACACACCGGCAGCCCCCACGCCCCCTACGCCCCCCACCACCTCCCCCCTCCAGCGCCTCGCACCCCCCACTCCCCCGGCCCCGCCCCGGACCCCGCCGAAGCGACCCCCCGTGCCCGAGCCCGCCGAGACCCGGGACAGTGCCGCCGCTCGACCCCCCGCCTTCGACCCGCGCTCCCTCACCGACTTCCAGCTCGACGAGTTGACCCACCGCCTCACCGGCCGCATCACCCGCCTCCTGCGCACCGAACTCCGCCTGGACCGCGAACGGATCGGCAGACTCCGCGACCCCCGCCACTGACCGGCACGCACCGGCACCGACCGGCACCCGACCCGCGCCCCAAGAAAGGCCTGACCCCCGATGTCCCGCGATCTCGACCCGGGCTCCACCATCTTCTTCACCCTGACCATCGACGGCGAGAGCCTCGGTTACTTCAACGGGTGCGAGGGCCTGTCCTCCCAGGTGGAGATCGAGCACCGCCAGGAGGGCGGGAACAACGGCTTCGTCTGGGCGCTCCCCTCCCGCGTCACGTTCTCCAACATCCGCCTCACCCGCCCCCTCACCCCGGACACCGCCAAGGTGGCCAAGTGGATCTCCTCGGTGACGACCGGGGTGACCCGCCCGACCGCGCAGATCGCGGCGCTGCGGGCGGACGGTTCCGAGGTGGCCCGGTGGGGGCTCATCGATGTGCTGCCGGTCAGCTGGCAGGGCCCCTCCCTGAACCCCGAGAGCCCGGGTGTCGCCACGGAGGTTCTGGAGATCACGCACCACGGCTTCACCGACTAGGCCGAGAAGCCGGGAAGAGGACACACGATCATGGCCAAGGGCAGCAGGAGCGGGGCGGGCAAGAGCCTGGTCCGCGCGACCCTCTCGATCCACGAACCGCCGGTCGGCACCAGCACCACCCCGGGCGGGCTGCGCAAGTCGTTCGAGTTCGAGTTCAATCCGGCGCAGTTGCAGGTGGCGCGGCGGGCGCTGTGGAAGGTGACCCCGACGGCGGCGGTCCGGGACGGTTCGAAGCCGGAGTTCATGGGGCCGGAGCCGCGCGAGATGAGCGTGGAGATCTTCCTGGACTCCTCCGACCAGCCGGACAGCAACGCCGTGATGCAGAAGGTGGAGTCGCTGTTCGACTGCTGCGAGGTCACCACCGGCAGCATCGCCGCGAACCAGCCCTCGCCGCCGTGGGTGGTGTTCCAGTGGGGGTCGTTCTCGACGGTGCACTTCACGGCGTACGTCAGCAGCGTCGACGTCTCCTACACCCTGTTCGGCACGACCGGTGTCCCGATCCGCGCCACCTGTCAGGTGCGGCTGCACGAGATCCCCAGCAAGACCAAGGGGCAGAACCCGACCTCGGGCGCGCTGACCGCGCAGCGGGTGCACCGGACCGTGGCCGGTGACTCGCTCCAGTCGCTGGCCTGGCGGGAGTACGGCGACACGGCGGCGTGGCGGGACATCGCCGAGGCCAACGGCATCGACGACCCGACCCGGCTGCCCACGGGGATCGAGCTGATCCTGCCGTCCGCCGGGGAGGTGCGTTCCTGATGGTCGCGACCGCGTTCTCCAACATCATCAAGGTCACCCTGGGCGGCGGTCCGCTGCCGCCCGACTTCGCTCCGCTGCTGGTGGAGGGCTGGGTGGACCAGGGGCTCGGGGTGCCCGCCTCCTTCCGGCTGACGTTCCGCGACCCGTACCGGCTCGTCCTCGGCAAGCTGGGCGTCAAGTTCGGGACGCCGGTGGTGCTGACGCCGATCGCGGACGGGCAGGGGGCCGGGGATCCGCTGTTCACGGGTGAGGTGTGCGGGCTGGAGGCCGATTACGACGGCACCGGGTCCTTCACCGTCATCCGGGGGTACGACGCCGGGCATCGCCTGATGCGCCAGCGCCGGATCGCCGCGTACCGCAACCAGAGCGCCTCCGACATCGCCCGTAAGCTCGCCGCGCAGGCCGGGGTGTCCGTCGGGAGGATCCAGTCGACGAAGACGGTCTACGAGTTCATCAGCCAGGCCAACGTCACCGACTGGGACTTCCTCGCCCGTCTCGCCGACGAGAACGAGATGGTGATGTCGGTCGACTCGAAGGGGAAGTTCCAGTTCGTCAAGCCCGACCCCGCCTCCGGGGCGCCGCCGACCTCTACGCCCGGTGAGAAGAGCCCGTACGTGCTCGAAGCCGGTACGGACATCCTGCGGCTGCGGGCCGCCGTCACCACCGCCGAGCAGGTCGCCACCGTCGAGGCGCGCGGCTGGGACGTGACGACGAAGAAGAAGCTGACCGCGACCGCGCCCGCCACCACCAACCCCGGCATCAGCATCGGGACGACACCGGGGGAGGCGGCCGCCAAGTTCAAGCCGGCGAAGCTGGTCGACGCGCAGACGCCGTACGACCGGCAGTCGGAGGTGAAGTTCGCCGCCGAGGCCCTCGCCGACGACGTCACCGGGTCCTTCGCCGAGCTGGAGGTCATCGCGCGCGGCACGCCGAAGCTGCGGCCGGGCCTGCCCGTCACCCTCGCCGACGTCGGCGCGCCCTTCGAGGGCAAGTACACCGCCACCTCGGTCCGGCACGTCTTCGGCGACGGCAAGCACTACGAGGCGTGGGTGACGGTCAGCGGGCGCCAGTGGCGGTCCCTGTACGGGCTCGCCTCCGGCGGCGGGGGCGCCGCCTCGCACAACGGCCTCCACCTCCCCGGGACGACGAACGCGCTGGTGACGGACGTACAGGATCCGCTGAAGCAGGGGCGGGTGAAGCTCCAGTTCCCCTGGCTCGACGACGTGTACATCTCCGACTGGACGCGGGTCGTGCAGTGGGGCGGCAAGGACGGCGGGTCGATCTTCCCGCTCGACGTGGGCGACGAGGTGCTGGTCGCCTTCGACCGGGGCGCCCTCGACCATCCGTACGTCCTCGGCGGGCTCTACAACGGCAAGGACAAGCCGACGCCGGTGAAGGACGTGCCGCTGCACGACGGGGCCCGGCGGCGCGCCGCCCGGCACACCCTCTCCGACCGCGACGGCAACCGCGTCGACCTGCTCAGCCAGAAGACCGGCGGCCGCAAGCAGGGGGTCAGGGTGACGTCCGGGGACGACAAGCTCGTCATCAACCTGGACCGTACGCAGACCGAGATCACCGTCGACAGCAAGGGCACCGTCAAGATCACGGGCACCCGGTCGGTGTCCGTCGAGGCCGGCACCGATCTCACCCTGAGCGCGGGCCGCAAGCTCACCATCAAGAGCGGCGGGCTGCTCGACATCCGCGGCACCGGGGCGGTCAACGTCAAGTCGCTGACCAGCGTCGTCGCCGTGGACGCGCTGGGCGCGCTCAGTCTGAAGGCGGGCGGCGCGGCCACGGTCACCGCGGGCGGCACCGTGCAGGTCAACGCCACCGCGAACGTGGGCATCCGGGCCGCGACCCTGCTGCTCCAGGGCGTCGTGATGGTCAACAACAAGCCGTATCCGATCCCATGAGATCCGGCCGCAGGAGCAGAAGCAGGAGAAGGGTGGCCCTCTGATGGCCGAACAGTTCGTCGGGTCGGGCTGGGCGTTCCCGCTGCGGATCGGCCCCACCGGAGGCATCGCCATGGTCAGCGGCGAGCGCGAGATCGAGGAGGCGATCCGGCTGATCCTGGCCACCGCGCCGGGCGAGCGCCCCATGCGCCCGGAGTTCGGCTGCGCCATCCACGACCTGGTGTTCGCCCCGGTCAACGAGGCGACCGCGGGCCGTATCCAGCACGAGGTGTACACCAGCCTGGACCGCTGGGAGCCGCGCATCGAGGTCAACGACGTCGAGGTGACGGCCGGCGCCGAGCAGGGCGTGCTCTGGATCGACGTCCGCTACTCCATCCGCGGGACGAACAACCCGCGCAGTCTCGTCTTCCCCTTCTACGTCATTCCGTCCCACGAAGAGCCGGGTCTGCCCGGCCCCTCCGGTACGGCTTCCGAAAGCGACCGCTGATGGCCCTGCCCTCCCCCAACCTGGACGACCGCCGCTTCCAGCAGTTCGTCGACGACGCCAAGCGCTACATCCAGCAGCGCGCGCCGGAGTGGACCGACCACAACGTCTCCGACCCGGGCGTCACGCTCGTCGAGACGGTCGCGCACATGGCCGACCAGATCGTCTACCGCCTCAACCGGGTGCCGGACAAGAACCACCTCGCCTTCCTGGACCTGGTGGGCATTCACCTCTTCCCGCCGTCCGCGGCCCGCACCGACGTCACCTTCTGGCTGTCGGCGCCGCAGGAGGAGCCGGTGCTGCTGCCGACCGGCACCGAGGTGGCGACGGTCCGCACGGAGAGCGAGGAAGCGGTCGTCTTCGCGACGGAACGCGAACTCACCGTCGTACCGAGCGAGTTGTCGCACCTGGTGGTGCAGCGGCAGGGACAGCCGGTCACCGACGTGACCACCGACCTCGCCGAGGGCAAGGACGTGATGTGCTTCGCCGAGGCCCCGCGCCCCGGCGACTGCATGCTCCTCGGTCTGAGCGCCGCCGTCCCGCACTGCGCGGTCGCCCTGGAACTCGACAGCCGCGTCGACGGCGTCGGCGTCGACCCCCGTCAGCCCCCGCTGGTCTGGGAGGCGTGGACGGAGGACGGCTGGCAGCCCTGCGAGGTCGACCGCGACGGCACCGGCGGCCTCAACCGCCCCGGCGAGGTCGTCCTGCACATCCCCGGCGGCCATGTCCTGTCCCGCTCCGGCGGGCAGGAGGCGGGCTGGCTGCGCTGCCGCGTCACCGAGCCCCTGGTCGGCCAGCCCTTCTACACCACGTCCCCGACGGTCCGCTCCGCCGAGGCCTTCACGGTCGGCGGCACGGCCCCCGCCGTCCACGCCGAGACCGTCCTCGACGAGAACCTCGGCGAGTCGACGGGCCTGCCCGGCCAGCGGCTGCGCCTCGCCCACGCGCCCGTCGTCGGCGACACCCCGCCGGTGCTGCTCCAGACCACCGAGCACGAGGGCTGGGTCGACTGGCAGGTCGTCCCCCACTTCGCCGCCTCCGGCGCGGACGACCGGCACATCACCCTCGACGCCGCCACCGGCGAGATCGCCTTCGGCCCGTCCGTCCGCGAACCCGACGGCACCCTGCGCCAGTACGGCGCGGTGGCCCCCAAGGGCGCCTTCGTGCGCGCCCGCCGCTACCGCACCGGCGGCGGCCGGTCCGGCAACGTGGCCCGGGGCGCGGTGCGGGTGCTGCGCACCTCCGTGCCGTACGTCTCCGAGGTCGTCAACCGGGAGGCCGCGCGCGGCGGTGTCGACGGCGAGACGGTCGAGGAGGCGAAGCTCCGCGCGCCGATCACCCTGCGCGCCCAGGAACGGGCCGTGACCCTGCGGGACTACGAGGAACTGGCCCGCCGCGCCGCCCCCGAGACCGCCCGCATCACCTGCCTGGAGGGCGAGCCCGACGAGCACGGCTCCTACGCGGTACGGGTCCTGGTCGTCCCCCAGGCGGTCCCGGACCCCGGCGGGCGCCTCCGCTTCGAGCAACTGGTCCCCGGCGACGCCATGCTGGACCGCATCATGCGGCACCTGGACGAACGCCGGCTGATCGGGACCCGGTTGGCGGTCGGCCCGCCGTACTACCAGGGCATCACCGTGGTCGCCACGGTGCACGCCTTCCGCGGCGTCGACACCGACCGGGTGCGCCGCCAGGCCCACGACGCCCTCTACCGGCACCTCGACCCGCTGACCGGCGGCGCGGACGGCAAGGGCTGGCCGTTCGGGCGTCCGGTGCAGTCCGGTGAGGTGTTCGCGGTGCTCCAGCGGGTGCCGGGGGTGGAGCTGGTCGACCAGGTCACCCTGCACCCCGCGGACCCGCTGACCGGCAAGCGCGGCGACGCGACCGACCGCATCGATCTGGCGGCGCCGGCGCTGGTGTTCTCGTACGACCATCGCGTGCGGGTGATCGGGGACGGGACGTGAGGGACCCGCTGGAGAAGGGTGGGTCGGCGAGAGGTTCCGTCGACGGGCTCGGGTCGTCCGCGCCGATCGGGGCGATGCTGCCCGCCGTGTTCGCGGACGACGACCTCGCGCAACGTTTCGTCGGCGGCCTGGACGACGTCCTCGCGCCCATCCTCAACGTCCTCGACTGCCTGCCCGCCTACTTCGACCCGGCGCTCGCCCCGGTCGACTTCACCCGCTGGCTGGCCTGCTGGGTCGGCGCGGAGACCGACGGCACGGAACCGGAGCCGAGGCTGCGGGCCGCCGTCGCCGCGGCCGCGTATCTGCACCGGGTGCGCGGCACCCGCCGGGGGCTGGCCGAGGCCGTACGGCTGGCGTTCGGTGTGGAGCCGGAGATCGAGGAGAGCGGCGGCTCGGCCTGGAGCGCCCGCCCCCTCGGCCCGTTCCCCGGCGACGCCCGTCCCCACCTCCACGTCACGGTCCGCCTGCCCGACCCCGGCCCGGCGGACGAACACCGCCTGGACGCCCTCGTGGCCGCCGCCCGTCCCGCCCACATGCCCTACACGGTCAAGGTGACCGTCGCCGAAAGGACCCCGAAGAGACGATGACCACCCAGAACTGCCCCGAGTGCGGCACCCGGGCGGAACCCGGCCAGTCCTTCTGCGACGCCTGCGGGGCCGTACTGAGCTGGACGGACCGCGACCGGGCCCCGGCGAGAGCCGGAACGGCGGGCGGCGCGTCGTCGTCGGCCTCCGCGTCCTCCTCCGGTACGACGGCGGCGGCACCGTCGTCCTCGACCCGCACCCGCGACGAGGACGACCGGGACGACGACCGGGACGACGAGAACATCGGAGGCGGGGACCGTTCCCCGGCCCCCGACGAGGACGACGACCGGGCCGACAACGGGGCCGACGAGGACGACGAGGACACGACCGAGACCCCTCTCCCGCCCCTCCCCCCGACGACCGACACCACCGCGGCCACCGCGGCCTCCACGTCCGCCTCCGCCTCGGCCTCCACCTCCGCCTCCGCCTCCACCTCCACCTCCACCTCCGACGGAACGGCGCCCGCCACCCCCGCCCTGGGCGACACGATGGCGGCCCGGGCCCGTTCCCTGCTGGTCCCGGTCGCCGATCCGGAGGAGCCCGCACCCGCGCCCCCGTCCGTGGCGCCGGTGCTGCCGGGCGTCCCGGTGGCGGACCGGCCGCAGGTCCGCGCGCCGGGCCCGGTGCAGGGCGACCTGAACGGCATCGCGTGCCCCTGGTGCTCCACACCGAACCGCCCCGACCGGCACTACTGCTCGCGCTGCGCGATGCCCATGACCCTGGAGGACCGCTCCTCGGTCCGGCTGCCGTGGTGGCGGCGGCTGTTCGGGCGGGGCGGCGAGACGCCGTGGGCCGGGGACCGCCCCCGTCTGCGCCGGACGTTCGACCGGATCCTCACCTGGGTGATGGCGGCGGTCGTGCTCACGCTGCTGATCGTCGCCGGGGTGAAGGCGCCGGACGCGATCCAGGCCACCAAGGACCACTTCGCGAAGCGGGCGGCGGTGTCGCCGGACACGTACGCGGCGTCCCGTTCGTACCCGGGTCACAAGCCCGACCTGGCCTTCGACAAGATCAACAACACCTGGTGGGGTCCGGGCGTCTCGCAGTCGGGCGAGGGCGAGTGGATCGAGGCCCGCTTCAACGAGCCGACCCGGCTGCTCGACCTGGTCATCACGCCGGGCACCTCGACCCGCGCCGACCAGCTCACCGAGTCGGCCCTGCCGCACCGCGTGAAGGCGACGATCACCCTGAAGGACGGCACCACGGCCATCCGTGAGCTGGTCCTCGACCAGCAGGCGGGCGGCCAGCGCCGCGCCTTCCGGGTCGGCGAGGTCACCAAGGTCCGGTTCGAGATCGAGTCGGCGTACGGGGCGTCGGCGAGCAAGCAGGTGGCGATAGCGGAGATCGAGTTCTTCGGCCCGTCGAGCGCGAACGGGTCGTAGGAGGGCGTGGGGAGGGGCCGACTGCGGTCGGCCCCTCCCGTATGTGCGGGACACCCCTCGGGCGACTTGCTTGCGTAACTCAAGCAATAGATTTATAGTTGCCTGAGTTAAGCAATGGAAGCAGGAACGCCCACTCGCCCGCTGCGGAAGGACCCCCGTGTTCGCCTCCTTCATCCGCTTCGTCGCCTTCGGCGGCGGCACCGGAGTCCTGTGCAGCCTCGCGGTCCCCCTGCTGGCGGAGTCGATGCCCTGGACCCTGGCGAACGCGCTGATCACGATCGCCTCGACCCTCCTGTGCACCGAGCTCCACGCCCGCTACACCTTCCGCACCGGCCGCCGCGCGGGCTGGCGCAGCCACTGGCAGTCGGCGGGCTCGGCGGCGGCGGCCTACGCGGCGACGAGTATCGCGGTCCTCACCCTCCACGCCCTCGTCCCGTCCCCCGGCCTGCTCACGGAACAGCTCGTCTACCTGACCGCCTCGGCCCTGGCGGGCATCGGCCGCTTCCTGATCCTCCGCCTGATGGTCTTCACCACCCCCGAACCCGCGCGCACACCGGCCCCGGGCCGCTACGGCTCCCTGGTCCCGGTCACGGGGTGACGGGCCGGGGGGTCAGGTCCTGCGTGCCGATCACCGAGAGCAGGCTCAGCTGGGTCGCGCCCTCCGTGCCGGGTGGGGCGGTGAACCACAGCAGGCGCTGGCGGCCGTCCTCGCTGAACAGGCTGTGGCAGTCCAGCTCGATGACGCCCAGGGCGGGATGGACGATGCGTTTGTGGTCGGTGCGGCGGAGGGCGACGTCGTGGGTGTCCCAGAGCGTGCTGAACTCCTCGCTGCGCCGCCGCAGTACGGCCACCATCCGGCGCACCTCCGGGTCGCCGCCGCGCCGGGCCGCGACCGCCTGGAGGTCGGCGACGAAGACCCGGGAGTGGTGGGGGTGGTCCTCGGGCGGATACAGGCTCCGGGCCCCGGGGTCGGTGAACCAGCGGTGGACGAGGCTCGCCTCGGGGCCGCGCGGGGCCGGGGCCCGGCCGACGAGTGCGGCGGCCAGCGGATTCTGTACGAGGGTCTCGTGCAGGTCGGTGATGACCTGGGCGGGTGTGGTGGTGAGCTGGTCGAGGAGGCCGAGCAGGCCGGGCTGGACATGCGCGGTGGGACCGTGCGCCCCCGGCGGAACGGGCCGGTCGGCGAGGTGGAACAGATGGTCGCGTTCGTCGCCGTTCAGCCGCAGCGCCCGGGCCAGCGCGGCCAGCACCTGGGCCGAGGGCTGCGCGCCGCGTCCGCGTTCCAGCTCGGTGTAGTAGTCCGCCGAGAGCCCGGCCAGCTGGGCGACCTCCTCGCGCCGCAGACCGGGCACCCGGCGCCGCGGGCCGACGGGCAGTCCGACGTCCGGCGGGCGGATCCGCTCGCGCCGGGACCTGAGGTACGCGGCAAGTCCGGAATGGTTCACGCCTCCATCGTCCCGGCACCGGCGGGCGCGAACCAGGGGACGGTGACCCCAGGGTGCGCACAGCCCTGGCTCGGGCGGCCGCACCGCACCACGCTGGAGCCCCACCCGCTTCCCGCCCCCCGTAACGCAAGGAGAACCACCATGCCGTTCGCGAACTTCAAGATCCCCGCCGGGACCCTCGACGAGAAGCAGAAGGAGACCCTCGTCACCCGCACCACCGAGCTGTACGTCGAGATCTACGGCGAACGCGCCCGGGCCACCACCCTGGTCCTGGTCGAGGAGGTCGCCGACGGCGGCTGGGGCATCGGCGGCACCGTGCTGACGTCGGCCATGCTCCAGGAGCCCGCCGAGGACTGACACCCGGCGCTCGCCGGCCAGGCCCTAGGCCTGCGCGCCGCGCAACGCCTCCGCCAGCAGGGACAGCAGGTCGTCGACCACCGGGTGGCGGACGCCCGGTCTGCTCACGGCGAGGATCTCGCGGTGGAGCGGTGCGGCCTCGGGCGGGAGCGCGACGCGTTCCACCCGGGGCCGGTCGCCCTCGCCGCCGAGGAGGGTCGCCGGGATCAGGCCCACCGCCAGGCCCGCGCCGATCATGGCCAGCATGCTGTGCAGGTCCTCGGTCTCCAGGGTCACCTCGGGCGAGATGCCCAGCTCACCGGCCCAGCGGTGGAGCAGACGGCGGTCGGGGCTGCGGGCGTGGCCCGAGGTCCATTCCATCGTGAGGCAGTCCGCCAGTGCCCACGGGCTGGCGTCCGGGCGGGGGCCCGCGACGAGGACCAGGGGCTCGTGGCCGACGGAGGTGACGTTCCAGTCGGCGGACCGGGCCGGCGGGTCCTCGGGCAGATAGCGGTAGGCGATGAGCAGGTCGAGGTCTCCCGAGCTGACCCGCGGCAGCCCCTCGTGCGTCTCCACGATCACCAGACGGATCCGGGCGCCCCGGCGGCGGGGGCGGAGCGCGGCCAGCACCCCGGGGAGCAGATGGCTCATCGCGCTGGGGTAGGCGCCGACGCGGAGTTCGGCGACGTCCCGGTCCGCGATGCGGACGGCGGCGTCCTGGAACCGCGCGGTCGCCTCGAACAGCGTCCCCGCCGCCCGCGCGAGCGAGCGCCCGGCCGCCGTCAGGATCAGCCGGCTGCCCGGACGGCGGACCAGCAGCTCCACGCCCAGGTCCCGCTCCAGCGCGGCGATGTGCTGCGACACGGCGGAGGGGACGTAACCGAGGGCCGCCGCGGCCTCCGCCATGGAGCCGCGGTCCACCACGGCGAGGAAGGTGGCCAGGAGCTTCAGATCCGGCTGGCGGTTCATGAACCGTGAACTCTCCCTTCGCGATCCGTCGCTTTACGTGTCCGAGGACCGGCTGTCAGAGTCTAGGAAGTCCACGTCCGGAAAGTCCGCGTCCGGAAGCCCGCCGTCTGCCGAAAGCCGAGGCCATGGCCATCGACCTGACCGCCCTTCGGGCCCACTTCCCCTCCCTCGACGGGGGTCTCGCCTTCTTCGACGGTCCGGGCGGCACCCAGACGCCCCGCCCCGTCGCCGACGCCATCGCCGCGACCCTGACCGGCCCCCTGTCCAACCGGGGCACCGTCAGCCCGTCCGAGCTGAACGCCGAGCGCGCCGTCACGGAGTTCCGCGCCGCCTGCGCCGACCTGCTCGCCGTACCCGCGAACGGCATCGTGCACGGCCGCAGCGCCACCCAGCTCACCTACGACTTCTCCCGCCACCTGGCCAAGGACTGGCGGGCCGGTGACGAGATCGTCCTCAGCCGGCTGGACCACGACTGCAACGTCCGCCCCTGGGTCCAGGCCGCCGAGCGCGCCGGGGTCACCGTCCGCTGGATCGAGATCGACGCCGGGACGGCGGAGCTGGACCTCGGCTCGCTGGAGCGGGCGCTGTCCTCCCGGACCCGGCTGGTCGCGGTCACGGCGGCCTCGAACGTGCTGGGCACCAAGCCCCCCGTCCGCCGGATCGCCGACCTCGCGCACGAGGCCGGCGCCCTGGTGTACGTCGACGGCGTGCACTACGCCGCGCACCACCTGGTGGACGTCCCCGCGCTCGGCGCCGACCTGTTCGTCTGCTCGCCGTACAAGTTCCTCGGACCGCACTGCGGGGTGCTCGCGGGTTCGCCCGAGTTCCTGGAGACCCTCCGTCCGGACAAGCTCCTGCCCTCCCCCGACACCGTCCCGGAGCGCTTCGAGTTCGGCACCCTGCCCTACGAGATCCTCGCGGGCGCCACCGCCGCCGTGGACTTCCTCGCCGCGCTCGACCCCGGCCCGGGCACCACGCGCCGGGAGCGGCTCACGCACGCGCTGGACTCCCTGCACGCGCACGAGGGGGTGCTGCGCACCCGGCTGGAGGACGGGCTGCGCGCCCTGGGCGACGCCGTCACCGTGCACTCGGTCGCGGCCGACCGCACCCCGACCCTCCTGATGACCCTCCAAGGCCGCGACGCCCGCGAGGCCCAGGTCCACCTGGCGGAGCGGGGCGTCCTCGCCCCCGCCGGCTCGTTCTACGCGTACGAGCCCTTCACCGCGCTGAAGCTCCGGGACCCGGCCCTGCGGATCGGCCTGGCGCCCTACAACACCGCCGAGGAGACGGACCGCTTCCTCGACGGACTCGCCTCCTTCCTCACCGGGGCCTGACCCGCTCCCTCACCGGGACCCGACCCGGCCGCACGACGGTCCCGGCCCCCCGCCGTCACCAGGGCACGACCCCGTCGTCGTCGTGCGACAGGCCGGTGGGGCCGTCGTCGGGCAGTGCCGCCAGCCGGACGGCGATCGCCGCGCCCTGCTCGGGGGTCGCCGTGCCGCTGAAGCCGTTGAGGTCGGTGGCCACATAGCCGGGGCAGGCGGCGTTGACCAGGATGCCGGCGCCGCTCAGCTCCTTGGCGTACTGGAGGGTGACGGCGTTGAGGAAGGTCTTCGTCGGCGCGTAGGCCCCGCTGATCCCGCCGAGGTCCACGCCGGGCGTGCTCTGGAGGGTCAGTGAGGCGACGTGGCTGGACTGGTTGACGATCCGCGGGTGCGCCGAGCGGCGCAGCAGCGGCAGCATCGCGTTGGTGACCCGGACGACCCCGAGGACGTTGGTCTCCACCAGCCGCCGTACCGTCCCCATGTCGAGGGCCGACGGCTCCTGCGGCCAACCGCCCGCGACCCCGGCGTTGTTGACCAGCACGTCGAGCCGTCCCGCCCGCTCCTCGATCAGCCGTGCCGCGGCGGTCACGCTGTCGTCGTCGGTCACGTCCAGGGGTACGGCGAACGCGTCGGCGCCCGCCGCCCGCAGCTTCGCCACGGCGTCCGCCCCGCGGCGGGCGTCCCGGGCACCGACCCCGACGCTCCAGCCCCGTCCGCCGAGCCCGGCGGCGATCTCGTACCCGATGCCCTTGTTCGCGCCGGTGACCAGCGCGATCGTCTTCTCGCTCATGACAGCGAGCATGGCCGCGCGGCGGCCGGGCACCAACACCGTCCCGGTACGGCAGCGATGCCCGCACGGCATCGGTCGGGCGGGCGCCCCGTTCGCCGTGCCGGTGGCGCGGCTACCGTGCGGGCATGGAGATACGCGAGCTGCGGTACTTCGTCGCCCTCGCCGAGGAACTGCACTTCGGCCGGGCCGCCGAGCGTTTGGAGATGGCCCAGCCGCCGCTGTCGCGCGCGCTCGCCCGGCTCGAACGGCGGCTCGGGGTGGCCCTGTTGGAGCGCACCAGCCGCAGGGTCACGCTCACCGAGGCCGGAGCGGTCCTGCTGGCCGAGGCGCGCGCGATCCTCGCCGCGGTGGCGGCGGCCGAGCGGCGCACCCGGCAGGCCGCGCGTCCGCACCCCCGTCTGGTCCTCGCCGTGAAATCCGGCACCGGCGGCGCGCTGCTGGCCGGACTGCTCGACGCCTACCGCGCGGAACCCGGTGCGGCCACGGTGGATCTGCTGCTCTGCGAGGCGCACCAGCCGCAGAAGGCGCTGCGGGAGGGGCGGGCCGATGTGGCCCTGCTGCATCTGCCGTTCGACTCGGCGGCCGGATGCGACACCGAGGTCCTGTGCACCGAGGGGCAGGTGGCGATCCTGCCCGCCGCCCACCCCCTGGCCGGCCGCTCCGGGATCCGGGCGGCCGAGGTCGCCGCGCTGCCGGACCTCCCGATGGCCCGCTGGCCCGGACCCGACGGCTGCTACCCGGAGGGGCCGGGGGCGGAGGTGCGGAACCTGACCCAGCTCTTCCAGCTGATCGCGCTCGGCCGGACCACGGTGGTCGTGCCCGAGTCCGCCGGCGCCGATCTGCGCCGGGACCTCGTCGCCGTACCCGTGGTGGACGCGGCCCCCGTGACCACGGTGATCGCCTGGCCGCCGCAGAGCCGGCTGCGGGCGGCCGCCGACCTGGTCCGGGTGGCGACCGGCCTCTGACCGGCCGCCGGCCCTCTTGGCTCACGGCGGCACCGGCCCTCAGGCCCCCTCCACCGCCGCCTCCGCGTGCGTCACGAAGTCGCTCACCAGGCGTTCGAAGAGCGCGGCCAGCCGGTGCAGGTCCGCCGGCTCCCAGTCGGCCAGGGCCGCCTCCATGCCGCGCAGGCCCGCCGCGCGGATGCGGCGGACGGCGGTACGGCCGGAGTCGGTGAGGCGGATGAGCTGGGCCCGGCGGTCCTCCGGGTCGGGGACCCGCGTCACATGGCCGGCCTGCTCCAGGTGCCGGAGCTGCCGGGTGACATGGGAGGCCTCCACGGAGAGGCGGACGGCGAGGACGCCGGGGCGCAGCATCTCGTCCTCGGCGAGGTGGCGCAGGATCGCCACGGCGGCCCGGTCGAGGGGGAATCCGGCGAGGGACATCAGCCGCTCGTGCTGGCGGGCGCGTCCGGCCAGATACGTGATGCGGGTCAGGGACTGCTCGATCGCGATCACGTCGGTGGAGACCGGGGGCGGGGCGGGGGACGGTGGTATCGGCATCAGCCCACCGTACAGATACTTGCCTAACTCAAGCAAGATCCCATCTATTGCTTGACTTAAGTAACCTTCAGATGATTGCCTGACTCAAGCAATAAACAGTCCCCTCCCCAGGAGCCTCCGTGCGCCACGTCACCGTCACCCCCAGCGGCTGAACCGCCGCGACAGGACCCCACCCCCATGAGCTCCCCGCCGTCCCGGACCCCCGCACCGGTCGTCCTCCGCCCCCGCCCCACCGACGCCCTGCTCGCCGCCGCGCTCTTCGCCTGCTCCTTCCCGGGCAGCGTGATCACCTTCCCCGGCCGGGAACCCGCCGTCCCCTGGTGGCCCGGTGTCCTCCTCGCCGCCGTCGCCTGCGCCGCGCTGGTCATGCGCCGTACGCATCCGCGCCGCACCGTCCTCGTCACCCTCGGCTGCGCGGTGGCCGCGTCCGCGCTCGGCCATCTGCTGACCGTGCTGCTGCTGGCGCCCCTGATGCTCGCCCTGTACTCGCTGGCCGCCGCCACCGACCGCCGGACCGCGAACACCTTCACCCTCGCCGCCGTAGCGCTGCTGATCGGCACCGGACTGCTCGCCGGGCCGCCCGGCGAACCCCTGGTCCTCAAGCTGCTCGGGCCCGCAGCCTGGCTGCTGCTGCCGACCTCGCTCGGCACCGTGAACCGGCTGCGCGCCGCCTGTCTGGACGCCGTACAGGCCCGGGCCGAGCACGCCGAGCGGACCCGGGAGGAGGAGGCGCGGCGCCGGGTCACGGAGGAGCGGATGCGGATCGCCCGCGATCTGCACGACGTCGTCGCCCACCATCTCGTCCTGGCCAACCTCCAGGCGGGCGCCGTGGCCCGGCAGCTGCCCGCGCGGCCGCGGGAGGCCGCCCGGCTCACCGCCGAGCTGACCGGCACCACCGCCTCCGCGCTGCGCGAACTCAAGGCGACGGTCGGCCTGTTGCGGGAGGCGGATGCGGACCCCGGACCCCTCCCGGCCGCCGCGCCCACCCCGGGTCTCGCCCAGCTCCCGCAGCTCGCGGCCTCCTTCCGGGGCGCCGGGCTCATGGTCACCGTGCGCACCGAGGGCGAGCCCCGCCCGCTCACCGCCGGCGCCGACCTCACGGCGTACCGGATCGCGCAGGAGGCCCTGACCAACGTCACCAAGCACGCGGCCACCGGCACGGCGGACGTCCGGCTCGTCTACGCCGACGACCGGGTGGTCGTCACGGTGACCGACGGCGGAGGGAACCGGCCGACCGCGGGCGGCAACGGCTACGGGCTCATCGGGATGCGGGAGCGGGCCCGTTCGGCGGGCGGACGCGTACGAGCGGGACACCGGGTCGGCGGCGGCTTCGAAGTGGTCGCCGAACTGCCCCTGGACGAAGGGAGAACGAGCGAGTCCCACCCCGTGTGACACGGGATGGGACTCGTCATCGGAGCGCCGGGCAGGCCTTGCACCTGCATTTCCCCGCAGGAAGCGGGGCGTCTTTCCTTGGACCACCAACGCAGAGGTCGTTCACCGTTTTTGTTTCCCGGTGACCGGCTCAAGATCAACCTTACAGCATTTCCTGAGCGCCTGCGACCGCTCGTGATCACGCCCGATCAGGCGACGTCCTCCACCTTCAGGTCCGGCCCCACGACCACCGTGACCACGCCCGCCGTCGCCGAGGCGTCCTGCACCGCGCGGGCGTCCGGGATCCGCGAGGCGAGCGCGGCGGCCTGGCGTTCCAGTCCCGCCGGGTAGGTGACCGTGGTCTTCGTGACCGTCGCGGGCGCGTTGCCGGTACCGGCGAGGCTGTAGCCGGCCTCGGTGAGCCGCTCGGCCACGGCCGCCGCCCGGCCGCCGACGCCGGTGCCGTTGAGGACCTGGAACTTCACCGAGGACGCGTACACCACGTCCTTCTTCGCGGCCTCCACCTGCGCCTTGGTGACCTCCTTGTCCTGGGCCAGGGAGGTGAACAGGTCGGCGGCCTGCGGGTACTGCCAGACGACGTTCGCCTTGTCGGAGGGCTGGTCGGCCTCCCGCCCGTAGTTGGGCACGGTGACGAAGGCCAGCCGGTCGCTGTCGATGCCCTTCAGCTCGTTCGCCAGCCCGTACAGCGGCTCGATGCCGGCCAGTTCGGTGTCGGCGGTGAGGGACTTGGTGACGGACTGGAGGAAGCCGTACATCGCGTCGGCGTCCGTGAGCTTGGACTTGGCCTTCTTCGCCATGGCGTCCATGAACTCCTGCTGGCGGCCGATACGGCCGATGTCGGAGCCGTCGCCCACGCTGTAGCGGGTGCGGACGTAACCGAGGGCCTTCTCGCCCTTGATCGTCTGGCAGCCCGCCTCCAGGTCCAGATGGGCCTTCTCGTCGTGGATGGCCGCCTCGGGACAGACCTCGATGCCCTCCAGCGCGTCGACCATGCCCTTGAAGCCGGAGAAGTCGATCGACATGAAGTGGTCGATGCGCAGACCGGTGTTGGCCTCGATGGTCTTGATGCTGCACGCGGCGGCCCCGGCGACCTCGCCGCCGCTGCCGCCGATCGCGAACGCCTCGTTGATCTTGAAGTGGTGGGGGGAGGACGTGCCTCCGTCGCCCTTCTCGCAGGAAGGTATCTCCACCCAGGAATCACGCGGGAAGGAGACCACCGACGCCCACTTACGGTCGGCGGGGATGTGCAGCACCATCAGCGTGTCCGACTGCATGGTGGTCAGGTCCTTGCCGTACTTGGCGTTGGCGCCGTCCCGGCTGTCGGACCCCACGAGCAGGATGTTCTTCGAGCCCGGGCTGAGGTTCTCGGGCCGGTCCCCGCCGAGCTTGTCGTCGACGTCGGCCCGCCCGATGTTGTTGTTGAGATCCTGGTAGATCCAGGCGCCGACGCCGCCGACGGCGAGGACGACCACCGCGGTCACCCCGCCGCCCCAGGCGACGATCCGGCCACGGCGGGTCAGCCTCGTACCGCCGCCGCCTCTGCTCCCCCGGCCGGCCGATCCCGTCGGAGCGTGTCCACGCCTTCTCGATCCGCTCATCGGCGCCCGTCCCTCCGCATCGGCTGTTCCACCCCGTACACCGTGCTCGGGCCGCCGGCGTGGTCACCGCCGAACGCCGGAACACTACACGCAGGTAGGAATACGTCCGACGAGCACAGACGTCTCAGGAGACTCACACAGCGGCCCAACGGTTGCCCTGTTGCGCAGATCAGACGGTTCGTCGGCTCGGCGGGGGCGGTTCCGTTCCGGCCTCAGCCGAACATGCCCGGCCGGTAGTCGCCCGCCGGCTGCTGGACGACGACGTTGAGGCGGTTGTAGGCGTTGATCAGGGCGATCAGGGAGACGAGGGCGGCGAGCTGGTCCTCGTCGTAGTGCTTGGCCGCGTTCTCCCAGGCCGCGTCCGTGACGCCGCCCGCCGCGTCGGCGATCCGGGTGCCCTGCTCGGTCAGCTCCAGGGCGGCCCGCTCGGCCTCGGTGAAGACCTTGGCCTCCCGCCAGGCCGCGACCAGGTACAGGCGCTGGGCGGTCTCGCCGGCGTGGGCGGCGTCCTTGTTGTGCATGTCGGTGCAGAAGCCGCAGCCGTTGATCTGGCTGGCGCGGATCTTCACCAGCTCCTGGGTCGCCGCCGGCAGGGTGGAGTCGGCGATCACCTTGCCGGCCGAGTTGATGTACCGGGTGAACTTGCCGGCGACCGGGTTGGCGAAGAGGTTGAGGCGCGCGTCCATGGTGGTCTCCTCGTGAGCTTGCTCTCGGCTGGTTACACCTCTCTGACGGAACGGCCCGGACGAGTGTGACCGATCTGAAGGTGACCTGCGTCACCACATGGCAGAGGCGGTGGCGGGGGCCCGTCCGGACCGCCCGCCACCGCCCCCGGGCGATCTACGGCGCGTTGATCAGGTCGTACGGCGGGACCTTCACCGTGCGGTGCCCGGGCGTACCGCCCAGGACGACCTTGCGGTAGGAGACGTTGTTGTTGACGTTGGTCTCCTTCAGGCGCTTGGCCGGGTTGGCGACCACCTGGATGTAGTACGTCCCGTTCGCCAGGTCGGTGATGTCGAAGGACTGACCCGGACGGTACTGGGTGTACGTGTCACCGGAGCCGACGTCGAGGACCTCGCGGACGGAGATGGAGCTCTTCTGGCCGCAGGCCGTGGACAGATCGGTGTTGTACGGGTGCCAGTTGGCGTTCTTCACCGTGTAGTCGACCGCGTCGGTGTTGGCGAGGCAGAAGGCCTCCTTGCCGCTCTTGACGATGTCGGTCTTGTCGGCGGAGAGCAGGTGGTAGCTGGCGAAGTCGGTGAAGTGCCAGTGCTCGTGGCCGATCCGCGGGTCCCACTCCATGGTGCCGGCGGGGGTGTAGCCGATCTGCTTGCCCCGGGCGTCGTAGAAGTACTGGTACGAGTCCATCAGGTCGGCGCCCGGCTTGCGGAAGCCGTCCACGACGAGCGGCGCGGGGCCGGCGTTCCAGACGTTGGCGCTGAAGGCGAGGTAGTCGCGGCCGGCGGCGTCGCCGTCCTCGCCGTCGGTGATCGCGATGTCCCAGGCGGGCAGCGACCGCAGGTCCGGCTTGGGCGCGTTGGCCGGGACGGCCGCGCGTCCGCTCGGCCGCTTGCTGTTGGCCTTCAGCGCGGGCGCGATGCGCGAGCCGTCGGTGTGACCGGCGCCGTCGCCGAGGTGGTGGGCGAGACCGCGGTCCTCCAGGGCGTGCGAGAGCGCGGAGGGCACGGGCGCGTCGGCGCCGCGCGGCCCGTAGTGGTGCCCGCCACCGGCCATGGCGCCGTGATCCATGCCGGCCATGCCGCTGTGGTCCATCCCCGCCATGTCGTGGGACATGGACCCGCGGGTCAGCCCGGCCCCGCCGCCACCGCCCCCGTCGCTGTTCTGCCGGACGGTCACCTTGATGGTCGGCGCGTCGTTGGGGATGCCGAAGAGATCCCGGTACTTCTTCGCGATCGACACCTTGGCCGTGTACTCACCGGGCGCCAGGTCCACCGGGTGGTCGTAGTCCTGGGTGGTGGTGTTGGCCGCCCAGCCCTTCTCCACACCCCACACCGAACCCAGCGTGAACGGGTTGGTGGGGCAGCTCTCCGGATAGTGCGAGGTGGCGGGCGCGTCGGGACGCAGCCGGCCCGAGGCGTTGTTCGGACAGAACGTGCTCTTCATCTTCTTCACCTCCGTCCCGGCGCTGTTCTTGACGGAGATCTCCAGGAAGTCCGGCAGCCCCTTGAAGTCCTTGACGAGCCCGGCGGGCAGCTTCTTCGTCGTCACGTGCGACCCGTTGCGCAGGATCTGCTGCACGACCACCGGGTCCTTGTACGACTTGCGCGTGGTCTTGAACTCCAGCGGCGCGTTGTCGACGGTCAGATAGGTGCCGAGGTCGAAGTCGAGCTGGAAACCCCCGTCCCACTCGTACCGGTCGAGCGTCACCGCGTTCGACGCGGCGATCAGCTTCAGCTTCGGCTTCCCTGCCGTGCTCTGCGGCGCCGCACCGGCACCGGGGGCGGCCCCGGCGACGGCGACGACGGTGAGCGCGGCCCCGGCGGCGAACGCGCCGCGCTTGAGGCCCTTGCGGTGTTGCGATCTGGTCATCGGTTCCTCGTCTGCGAGTGCCACGGTCGATGGCATCGGACAGGCCAGCCCACAGTCCCCGGCCCGGACACACTCACGGGCACACCCCACGCACCCACGGGCCGAGGACTGTGAGCACCCTGTGAGAGAGGTAAAGGACCGGTCAGGGTTGCTTGTTGAAGAGGAATCAGTTGAAGAGGAATCGCGTGTTCAGCCGGCCGTCGCGGGCTCCGCGGACGGGGCGCGGCGCGGGGCTAGCCGGTCCAGGTGGACCAGGACCGTGCCGTGGAAGCGCTGGACGGCGTCGTCGACGCTGCGGATGAAACCCGACTCCGCGTTGCCCCGGCTGCTGCCCATGCCCTTGAAGAGGGTGAGCCGGAACCCGGTGATCCGCGCCCCGTTCCTCGGCAGCAGGTCCGCCGGCTCCGGGCGGAGCCGCTCCAGGGTGCCCCGCGGTCCTCCCGTGCCGTCCTCGACCAGGGTCTCCACATGCAGGTCCGCCGGTGCCTCCGCCAGCCGGCGCACCAGCCGCTTGGCCCAGCTCAGCGGGTAGCCCTGCTCGGGTGCCGGGATCTCGACGGACGTGCGCAGCCGGCCGGTGCGCAGATCGGCGCCCACCGCGAGGACACCGGGCGCCCCCTCGATGCGCAGCTCCGCCCACAGCCGGCCCTCGGCGCAGAGTTCGTCGGCCGCCCGGGCCCGGCGCTCGCCGGGATCGGTGCCGCGCCGGGCCCGCTGGACGGGCAGCACCTTCTCGCCGAGTTCGCCGCCGAGCCCCAGACACACCTGGCGGACCAGCCGCTCCCAGCTCTCCACGACCTCCAGGGCCCGTGGATCGCCCTGGCAGAGGGTCTCGTCCTCGATGCCCTTGCGCACGGGGACCCAGGCGGCGCCCATGTTCTGGAAGCCGTGGCAGCCGGAGTTCTCGTGCTGGAGGTAGTGCAGGAGTTCCTGGAGCAGCCAGGCGTGCGCGCTGTTGCCGACGCCCTCGTGCCGGATCAGCAGCTGCGCCTGGTGGGCCACCTCGGCCCAGGAGAGGTGCCGCATGGCCACCTTGTGCTTGCGTCGCCCGTCGATCTTCACGTCGACCAGCGGACTGCCTTCGAGGGCGACGTCGTTGGAGAGGGTGATGACGGCCTCGTAGCCGCGCCGTGCGGCGATGTCCATGTAGGCCTGTACCTGCTCGGACCGGAGCGGGTTGCCGTTCGTCTTCGTCTCGACGAGCGCGGTCCACAGCTTCCCGGCCCGTTCGACGCGGATCACGCCGTCGGGGCGGCGAGGGGTGTCGCCGTGCGGCAGCGACACCTCGGTGAAGGTCTCCATCCGGCCGGCCGGTGCGCCGAAGGCCGCGGTGAGCCGCCGGCCGAACTCCGGGACCTGCGCCATCACCGACAGCAGCACCGAGGTGGCCCGGGTCTCGCGGTCCCGGTCGCTCTTGAGCGCGGAGACCGGGAAGAGGCGCGCGTCCCTCCAGGAGTCGTTCTCCGCGAGGGACTTCTTCGCCGTCCTCGGCAGGGTGACCTTCTTCTTCGCGGTACGGGGCCGGGTGCCGGCCCGGGCCGGACCGGCGTCGTCCCCGGCCGCGCGGGGCGCGGGCACCGCCGGGAGGGCGTCGGCGGCCGGGGGCGGCGGGGCCTGCTCGACGGCGGGTGCGAGGGCGGATACGGCGGCGTCCGCGGCGTGGGTCTCGTCGTTCTCGTCCGGCTCGGTGTCCGGCTCGGTGTCCGGCTCGGTGTCCGGGCCCGCGTCCTCGCCGGCGTCGTCCTCGATGTCGACGCCGAAGTCGGTGGCGAGGCCGGCCAGTCCGGTGTCGTATCCCTGGCCGACGGCGCGGAACTTCCATTCCCGCGCCCGCCGGTACAGCTCGCCGAAGATGAACGCGCTCACCGATCCCGCGTCGTCGATCGCGAACCGCAGCAGTTCCTCGCCGCTGCCGTCGGCGAGCGTGAGCCGGAGGTCGTCCAGTTCGCCGAAGCGGGCTCCCTCGTAGCGGCTGGCCGCGACCACGATCCGGTCCACGTCGGCCGGGATCGCCGTCAGATCGAACCCGATCCGGTCCTCGTCGCCCTCCCCCGCGGGCGTCTTGCCCAGGAGCTGCACGCTGCCGTCCGTGGCGACCGGGTGGTTGTAGAAGTAGAAGTCGGTGTCGTCGCGCACCTTGCCGTGCGCGTCGAGCAGGAGGACGGACACGTCCGCGTCGCCCTCGCCGGTGGGACTGGTCCACCCGAGGCTCACCATCACCGCGTCGACGTTCTCGCTCAGCGCCGCCAACCCCACGTTGGCGCCCTTGACCATCTCGTGCACAAGCCCCCCTGCGGCCCCCACCGATGTGACCCGCGACACATGTCACGCGCGGTGCGACTCTAGTGCCAGGAGGGGCGATCCCGGGGCGATCCACCGGAAACGGGGACGGGGCGGGGTCGGGGCGGGGACGGGGCCTGGCGCGGGGTACGGCGACGGCCGGGAGGGCCGCCGCCGTGGGGAGCCCGGGGCGGTGGTCGCTCAGAGGCCGTAGCGGCTCTTCAGGTGGCGCCAGAAGTCCCGGAACATCCACTTGTCGAAGTCGGTGATCTGGGTGGCGGTGCCGGCGTTCATGAGGAAGCAGCACTGGCCCGTGGGGGTCCAGTCGTAGAAGTCGTCGAGGCCGAAGGTGTGGCCGACCTCGTGCAGATAGATGTGGATGTTCTCCTGGTCGAGGGTGGAGGTGAAGTACTCCTGGCCGACGCGCTGGCCCCAGTCGCCGCCGGCGCCGCCCTGGAAGCCCTTGGTGAGCCAGAGGGACTGGTCGTAGTGGCGGGCGGTGCCGCCGGGGCAGCGGGAGTAGTTGCCGTCCTGGTGGAAGAAGCGGCCGCAGTCGGGGGCGCACTGCGGGGCGCCTGCCGCGTCGAGGACGTTGGTGTAGACGTCGACGGAGGTGTCGGTCCACTGGAGGGTGGAGCGGTTCTTGACCGCCCAGCCGACGATGTTCACCGGGACCGTGGTGTACGGCCAGTTGTCGTAGGCCCGGCCGTTCTCCGTCTGGGCCGCCATCCACTTCGCGAAC
Source organism: Streptomyces sp. NPDC005811 (assembly GCF_040630405.1). NCBI lineage: Bacteria > Bacillati > Actinomycetota > Actinomycetes > Kitasatosporales > Streptomycetaceae > Streptomyces > Streptomyces sp. NPDC005811. The sequence goes on along the minus strand of NZ_JBEXXK010000009.1, from coordinate 18,753 downwards.
TGCTTCTTCAGGGCCGTGTGGATCCGGTCGCGCAGGGCGGTGCTGACGGGGGCGTCGGACTCCCAGCGGACGCAGTAGTTGATGCTGCCGCGGTTGGCCATGACCTGGTCCCAGCCGTAGTTGCGGAAGCCGTAGAGGTCCGGGTAGGTGGACGAGACGTGGTTCCAGACCTCGTTCAGGGGCTGGACGAGGGCGGCGGGCGGGTTCCACTCCTCGGCGGCCTCGGCGCGCGGCGCCGCGACGCCGGTCGCGTGGAGGAGGGCGGCGAGGGCCGCGAGGACGGTGAACAGTCGTGCCAGGTGCCTGGGGCGCGTGCGGTGCCTGCGGTTTCTGCGCATGGTTGGCTCCTTGTGGGGGGAACGGATGCGCGTACGGGCCGTTCAGTGGTCCGTCGCCGCCGACCGGCCTCCGGGTTGCCGACCCCGGGCTCGTAGCATCACGGGATGGCTGAGTGGAGGACGCGGCAGGCGACCGCGGCGGATCTGGAGGCCGTCGCCGAGGTGCGGGCGGTGGCGATGCGCGCGGATCTGGAGCGGCTCGGGCGGTACGACGAGCACCGGGTGCGGCAGCGGCTGCGGGACGCCTGGATGCCCGCGCACACGCTGGTCGTCGAGGGGGCGGACGGCGCGGTGGTGGGGTGTGTGGCGCTGCGGCCGGCCGGGGACGCGGACTGGCTGGAGCACTTCTATCTCGACCCGCGGGTGCAGGGGCGGGGCATCGGGACCGCTCTGCTGGAGCGGCTGCTGGAGGACGCCGACCGCGACGGGCGGCGGGTGCGGCTGGACGTCCTGAGGGGCAGCGCGGCCCGGCGGCTGTACGAGCGGCACGGTTTCGTGTGGGAGCGGGAGGACGCCGTGGATGTCTTCCTGGTGCGCGAACCGCGTCCCCGGTACGAGTGGTTCGCGGGTGATTCCGGGTTGCCGGGGGAGGGCGGGCGGTCATCCTGAACCGGTGCCCCCGTCAGCGATCAGCAGATTTCCTCATCATCGCCCCCTCGGCTCCCGGAGCCCCCGTCGTCCCTTCCTGACGCTCCTTCTGGCCGCGCTCGTCCTGCTCGCCGGGCCCGCGTGCGTCCGCGACGGGGAGTGGGCGGCGGGGGTGCCCGACGGGAAGGCGGCCGGCGGGCCCCCGCCCTCGCCCTTCGGGGCGTACGTCGGCTACGGCTCGGAGGGGGTGCAGCGGGTCTCCGAGCTGGACGGCTGGCTGGGACCGGCCACGCCCCGGGTCGGGCACGCCTATCTGGCGGGGGACCACTGGGGCCATATCGAGGGGGAGCCCGGCGATCTCCAGCACTGGGCGCAGTGGCGCCGGGCCCGCGCCGACCGGCTGTTCGTGCTGAACGTGCCGATGCTGGACCGCGCGGAGGCGCATCTGTCCGACCGCAGGGTGCGCAAGCTGCTGCGCTACGGGGCGGACGGCGCGTACGACGGGCACTTCCGTACGCTGGCCCGCCGGCTGGTCTCGCTCGGCATCCCGGACACCGTGCTGGTGGTGGGCTGGGAGATGAACGGGATCACCTACACCCACCGCTGCGGGCCCGATCCCGAGGCCTGGAAGGCGTTCTGGGTGCGGATCGTGGAGACCATGCGGTCGGTGCCGGGGCAGCGGTTCCGGTTCGAGTTCGCGCCGAACCGGGGGCGGGACGCGATTCCGTGGCCGGCCTGCTACCCGGGCGACCGGTACGTCGACGTGATCGGCATGGACGCCTACGACCAGCCGCGCGGCATGTCCTTCGACGAGCAGGTCCACGAGCCGTACGGCCTCGCCGAGCACGTGCGGTTCGCGCGGGCGCACCACAAGGCGTTCTCGTACCCGGAGTGGGGACTGTTCCGCAACGGCGACAACCCGGCGTACGTCCGCGGCATGCTCACCTGGTTCGCCCGGCAGCGGCCGCTGTACCAGACGATCAGCGACTACTGCCCGCACGGTGTGTGGCAGTGCCCGGCGAATCCGAGGTCGTCGCAGGTGTACCGCAGGCTGATGGCGGAGCCGTTCGACTGAAATCCGGCGGAGAACGGGCGGGTGTCCGGCGGCGTGCCGCGGCCCCCGCCCCTCACCGGTCCGATGATCATGCAATGCGACGAGAACACTCCCTCGCTACGGCGACCGCCGGGCTGTCCGTCCTCCTGGTCCTGCTCACCGCCGTACCGTCGGGCGCCGGAGGCGACGACAAGAGAGACCACAGGAGAAGCGGCGGCGATCCGGTCGTGGTGGACCCCTCCGGCCGCACCGGCCACTGCCCCGTCGCCCGGCGCGGCCGGGAGCCCCACCACCGCACCGGCGGCCCCTGGACCGCGCCGACCCGCGGCTACTGGCTCTCGGCCGGGTACGCGGCCAAGGGCGAACGCTGGGCCCACCGCCACACCGGACAGGACTTCGCGGTCCCCGCCGACACCCCCGTGCACTCCGTCGGACCGGGCACCGTCGAGGCCACCACCTGCGGCGACGGCTTCGGCAACCAGGTGGTCGTCCGGCACCCCGGCGGCTTCTTCACCCAGTACGCGCACCTCTCCCGGATCGACGTCCGCCGCGGCGACCGCGTCTTCCCCGGCACCCGGCTCGGCCTCTCCGGCGCCACCGGCAACGTCACCGGCCCCCATCTGCACTTCGAGGTGCGGATGACGCCGTACCCGGGCTCGGCGGTGCCGCCGCTGCCGTGGCTGCGCACGAAGGACGTGGACATCCGGCCCGACAGGTGAAACACCGTGGACAGCGCCCGCGCCCCTGCCCCATGCTCCGCGCATGATCCGAGCCGCCACCGCCGACGACGTCCCCGAGATCCGCGCCCTGATCCGCGAACTCGCCGCCTACGAGAAGGCCGAGCACGAGGCCCGCGCCACCGAGGAACAGCTCCGGGAGGCCCTGTTCGGGGAGCGGCCCGCCGCGCACGTCCTGATCGCCGAGGACGACGCCTCCGGCGCGGCCGTGGGCTTCGCCCTGTGGTTCCCCCGGTTCTCGACCTGGACCGGCACCCGGGCCATGCACCTGGAGGACCTCTACGTCCGCCCGGACGCGCGGGGCGCCGGTCATGGCATAGCCCTGCTCGCCGCCCTCGCGGCGACCTGCGTCCGCGAGGGCTGGGAGCGATTCGAGTGGTGGGTGCTGGCCTGGAACGAGCCGACGGTCGACTTCTACACCTCGCTGGGGGTGGAGTTCCTCGACGAGTGGCGGATCTGCCGGCTCACCGGGGAACCCCTGGCGGCTCTCGCAGCCCGCTGAGCTCGTCCGGGTCGACCTTGCAGGAGGTCGGGGATGCGGTCACATGTGGTGGGGGCTGCCCCGCCGACCAGGGGCAGCCCCGCGTACCGCCGGGGGCGGGTCCGGTGCCGGACGCCTGCCATGACAGCGCCGACCGAGGGTTCGGCCTGTCGGCCCCCGGCCCGTCCCGGCCCCGGGCGGCACCACCAGGCTGCCGCGCCGACCGTGCCGCGCGCACTCCGGTGCGCGGAAGATCGGTACACCTACCCCACAGGAGACCGCCGCCGTTCTACCTACGTACGCCTACGGCCCCGTCACCGTCGCCGGGATCTCGGTGCGGGAGGTGATGCCCAGCTTGGCGAGGATGTGTTCGACGTGGGCGTCCACCGTGCGCTTGGAGATGACCAGGCGCTCGGCGATCTCCCGGTTGGACAGCCCGCGGGCGACCAGCGCGGCGACCTCCCGCTCGCGGCGGGTGAGGGAGTCGGCGGGGCGGACGGGACCGCGGGGAGCGGGGGGCCGTACGGGGGCCGCGGGGCCTTCCGGCACCTCCGCGTCCGCACGGACCGCCTCCAGCACCTCCTGCCCCGACATCCGCGCCCCCGTCTCCCGCCACCGCTCGAACGCCTCCGGGCCGAGCGCCGCCCGCACCGCCCGCTGCACCTCCTCCTGCTCCTCGACCAGCCGGGGCAGCAGCGCCACCGGATCCCCGCTCAGCCGGCGCGCGTTCTCCGCGTACCCGAGCAGCCAGCAGGCCCGGACGGGCCGGCCGCCCCGGGCCGCGTGCCAGGCCAGGCCCAGCGCGGCCAGCGCCGCCACCAGCACCTCCCCGATCTCGCTCACCGCCTCCAGGCCCCGCCGCAGACACGCCTCCCCCTCGGCGTCCTCACCGGCCAGCATGTGGATGACGCCCTTCGTCGTCACCGTCGACGCGTACAGCTGCCGCTCGCCCCACTCCTCCAGATACGACAGCCCCGTCGCGCACAGCTCCAGCGCGCCCGCCGGGTCCCCGAACACGGCCCGCAGCAGGGCCGCCTCGTAGTGCACGACCCCGATCCCCAGCCGGTCACCGGAGGCGACGATCCGCAGCCGGGCCGACTCCACCTCGGCGAGCCCCTGCTCCACCGCCCCGCCGAAGGCCGTCATCGCCCCGAGGTACGCCTGCGCCGACAGCTCCACCCGCGACTCCCCCACCCGGCGCGCCACCTCGTGCGCCCGCGGGAAGCGGTCCAGCGCCGTCTCCAGATCCGCCGTCCACACCCCGAAGATCCCGGTCATCAGCAGCGCCCAGGCCCGCTCCGGACAGTCCTCCGCGACCGGCTCCAGCGCCTTGTCGATCCAGTGCCGGCCCTCCGACAGGGTGCCCGCCGCCCGCCAGTACGGCCCGAGCCGCGTCGCCAGCCACAGCGCCTCCACCGCCCGCCCCGGCTCCGCGCACCCGTACTCCAGGGCGGCCCGCACATCGGCGATCTCCTCCCGCACCGCCCGGTGCAGCGCGACCTGCGCCGGACTGAGGAACTCGTCCCAGAACCGCGCCACCAGCCGCTCGTAGTACGCGAAGTGCCGCTCCCGTACGGCGTCGGCGGCGCCCTCCACCCCGGCCGGGCGCCCGGCGCCGTACTCCCGGATGGTGTCCAGCAGCCGGTAGCGCCCGCCGTCCTCCCCGATCCGCTGCACCACGGACTTGTCGACCAGCCCGATCAGCGCGCCCACCACCTCCGCCCGCGGTAACTCCCCGCCCCCGCACACCGCTTCGGCCGCCGACAGCTCGAAGGAGCCCGCGAACACCGACAGCCGCGCCCACAGCAGCCGCTCCTCGGCGGTGCACAGGTCGTAGGACCAGTCGATGGCCGTCCGCAGCGTCTGGTGCCGGGTCAGCGCGGTACGGCGGCCCCCGGTCAGCACCTCGAACCGCCGGCCCAGCCGCGCCACCAGCTCGGCCAGCGGCACCGCCCGCAGCCGTACGGCGGCCAGCTCCAGGGCGAGCGGCATACCGTCGAGACGGTCGACGAGCGCGAGCGTGCGAGGCCGGTCGTCCGCGCCCAGGGTGGTGACGGCAGCGGCCCGCAGCAGAAACAGCTCCAGCGCGTCGTCCCTGCTCAGCGGGGCGATCGGGACGCAGTGCTCGCCGGGCACGTCGAGCGGCTGGCGGCTGGTGGCCAGCACCGTCAGCCCCGGCGCCTCCCGCAGCAGGATGTCGCAGAGCATCGCGCACGCGTCGACCAGATGCTCACAGGTGTCCAGCACCAGCAGCATCCGCCGCTCCCGCAGATGCTCCACCACCGCGTCCAGCGGGGTCATCCCCGGCTGCTCGGGCAGCTCCAGCACCCCGGCGAGGGTGGCCGGCACCAGCTCCGGGTCGTGCAGCGCGGACAGCTCCACCAGCCAGACGCCGTCCGCGAACCGCGCCGCCGAGGCGCCGGCCGCCCGGAGCGCCGTACGGCTCTTGCCGACACCCCCCGGGCCGACCAGGGTGACGAGCCGGAAGCGCCCCACCGCGTCCTTGATCAGGGCGAGTTCCTCGGCCCTGCCCACGAAACTGGTGATCTCCACGGGGAGTTGCCCGCCGCGCCGCTGACCGAAGCCGAATCCCATGCCACTCCCGCACACGCTCTCCACCGATCCACCCATCAACCATCACAGCGTAAGCACATGATCGCCGAGCGTGAAGGGTGCGTAGGTGTCACCGGGGAGGGCGACGGGCCTCGAAAATCCGCGCGAGGGATGACGACCGTGCAGGACACTGCGGATGCCACGCACGGGGGAGGGGGAGCGGGAGTGAGCAGACGGCGCTATGTCGCCCGGGGCGTTCCGGGCGGCTACCGCATCTGGGACAACCGGCGCCGGGGCTACTGGGGCGACTTCTACGAGCTGTGCCCGGACGACCTGCTGACCGCGCTGAACGCGGGCGCCGAGCAGGCGCGGATCGTGGAGCTGATGCGCCGGTACAAGAAGGCGCGGCGCTGACCCGGCCGGCGTCCCCGGTGCTTCCGCGCCATCCGTCCGGGTGACCCGGCATGCGCGGCGGCGCGGCCACCCGTTCACTGGAAGGAGTCCCGCGGGAGCCCCCCTCGGGAGACACCAGGAGGCGAGATGCCGCGCACCAAGGGCGTGCTGCTGGCGGCCGTGGCGGTCTGCTGCGCCGCCGGCCTGACCGGCTGCTCGGACGACAACACCCCCTCGTCGGTGTCGTCGGCCGCCAGCAAGGCCGCCAGCATCGCCGCCTCCGCGGCCGAGTCGCTGGGCGGCGAGGCGACGGCGGCCGCGTCCTCCCTGGCCTCCGTGGCGGCGTCGGCGTTCGCGTCGGCCACGGCCGAGGCGAACAAGGAGCTGGACGAGATCAAGAACGGCACCGACGTGACGTCCGACGCGAGGCTCGGCACGCCCGGCACCGACCAGGGCCGCGCCACGGTCGAGGTCACCGTCACCAACAGCGCCGACTCCACGAAGTCCTTCGCCGTCCAGGTCGACTTCACCGACAGCAGCGGCAACCGACTCGACACGGTCGTGGTCACCGTCTCCGACGTGGCCGCGGGCAAGACCGGCACAGCGACGGCCCGCAGCAACCGCGACCTGTCCGGCACGGTGAAGACACAGGTGGCGCGGGCGGTGCGGTACTGAGAGGACCCCCGCCCGAGGACCTGAGGCGCCGTCATCCGCCCGGCGTGCGGGAGGCCGCGCCCGGGCGCAGAATAAGAAGCATGGGACTCGTTCGGCCCGCGTGAGTCACGCGGCCCCGGCTCCGGGTCCCCGCGCTGGGGACTCGTGGCCCATCACCCCCGTTTTCAAGCCCTCTTCCAAGGAGGGATCCCCCATGCGCCCCACGCGCCACGTCTGCGGCATCCTGCCGCCGTTCGTCCTCGAGAAGCTCGCCGAGTCCGACGATCCGCACGTTCGGGAGGCCGCGCAGAACACGCTGGCCGTCGAGGCCGACTTCCGGCAGAACCGGATCGAGACGCCCAGTCTGGTCTCCCCCGCCGCGCCCACCGAGTTCGTCCTGGACCGGACGCTGTACGACACCCACCACACCCTCGCGCTCCCCGGCGACCTGGTCCGCCGGGAGGGCGGCGACCCGTCCCTGGACGGCACGGTCAACCGCGCGTACCAGAGCCTCGGTCTGACCTTCACGCTCTACAAGGAGGCGTACAGCCGGCACTCGATCGACGACGCCAATCTGCCGCTGGACTCGACGGTCCACTACCGTCGCCGTTTCAACAACGCCTTCTGGGACGGCGAGCGGATGGTCTTCGGCGACGGTGACGCCGTCGTCTTCAACGACTTCACCATCTCGGTCGACATCATCGGCCACGAACTCACCCACGGCGTCACGCAGTACACCGCCGGTCTCGTCTACCAGGACCAGTCCGGCGCGCTCAACGAGTCGATCTCGGACGTCTTCGGCTCGCTGGTCAAGCAGTACGACCGGCACCAGACCGCCGACCAGGCCGACTGGCTGATCGGCGCGGGCCTGTTCACCCCGCAGGTGCGGGGGCAGGCCCTGCGGTCCATGAGGGAACCGGGGACCGGGTTCGACGACCCGCGGCTGGGCGGCAAGGACCCGCAGCCCAGCCATATGACCCACTACGTCGAGGGCGACGCCGACAACGGCGGGGTGCACATCAACTCCGGCATCCCGAACCACGCCTTCTATCTGACCGCGGTCGCCATCGGCGGCTACGCCTGGGAGCGGGCCGGACGCATCTGGTACGAGACGCTCACCTCCGGGGGGCTCTCCGAGAACTGCGACTTCCAGCAGTTCGCGCAGGCGACGCGGGACACGGCCGAGCGGCTCTTCGGCACCCGGCTGGAACTGGAGTCCGTGGTCAAGGCCTGGTCCGACGTCGGTCTGAGCGTCCACTGAACCGGCGGCGCCATGCACATCCGGCTGATCAGGAGCGGGGGACTGCTCGGTGTGCCCCGCCGGGCCGAGGCGGACACCGCCGCCCGGCCCGACGGGGCCGCGCTCGAAGAGCTGGCGTACGAGGTCCTCTCCGCGGCGGGCACACCGGCCCCGTCCGGGCCCGGTGTGCCCGATGCCTGCCACTACACGCTGACCGTGGACGACCAGAGTCCGGTGGAGTTCACCGACCCCGGCCTGACCGAGGCACAACTCCGGCTGGTGGAGCGGGTGTTGGGCGAGGGGTTCTGAGGAGGACGCATCGAGAAGGGACAGCGCAGGGATCGAGCGGGGATCGCACACGGGTCGAGTAGGGCACCCCTCGGCTGTTGAGTACGCGTACTCAGGAGCGGGCGTCCGGCTTCCCGCAGGCTGGTTCCACAAGCCGACCTGAGGGAGTCCACCGTGAGCAGCAAGTCCACCGCCCGTCGCCGTGTCCGCCGCGGTCTGGGTCTCGCCCTGGTGGCCGCCACCGCCGCCGGGCTGCTGTCCGCGTGCTCGCTCTCGTTCCAGGACGCGATGTGCAGCGACGGCGAGTACCCGGCCCTCGCCGTCAACAGCAGCGGCGGCCAGTGCGTGAAGGACGGCCAGGAGCCGCCGGAGGGCTGGGTCCGCTACCCGGAGGGCAAGGTCCCGGAGCACGTCGGCGACCAGTGGGACGAGTACTGGACCACCCACACCGTCGACGAGAACGGGAAGATCGTCCCGCTCCCCCCGGGCCAGTGATCAGGAAGAGGGAGCAACTGCCCTTCCCAGAGGATCTCTTGACCGGGATTGACGACCCGTTGACCAGTTCTCTGCCCAGTCCGGGGCAGATCGCGGGCGAGACCTGACGGGACCCCGGCCTAGATTCGTTTCATGTCCATGCCACAGCCGCGGAGGGCCGCCACCCTCCCCGTCCTGCCCTACCGCAAGCCCACCAAGGGCCGTGACTACTGGGTCCTGGACGACGTCCTCCCCGCCGACGGCATCGCCGCGATCCGCGAGCGGTGCCTCGCCAAGGACGACTGGGTCCGCGGATACCCGTACACCTCCGAGAGCTGGCCGGGACTGCGGACCATGCCCGGCCTGGAGCCCGACGAACTGGCCCGGGTGGAGCGGCAGGTGCGCAAGGCCACCGGGGCGCGGCGGCTGTGGGTGCAGCAGGCGCCCGGGGGCGGCACCCTCAACCACAACTGCGTGCAGGTCGTCGGCGAGGGCGAGAGCACCCCCCGGCCGCACTCCGACTCGCGCGCGCTGTGCCGGTACGCGGCCGTGCTGTACCTCAACCCGGGCGTGCCCAAGGACTGCGGGACCAGCTTCTACCGGCAGTCGCTGCCGGGCGGGCGGCTCGGCGGCAATGTCGTCCAGGCCCCGCACCACAACCTCGTCGAGGCCCTCGGCACCCGGTTCGTCGCCCCGGACGCCTTCGAGGAGGACGTACGGGTCCCGCACCGCGCGGGTCGGCTGCTGCTCTACCACGCCAACCTCGTGCACAGCGCGACCGGTTACTGCGGTACGACGCTGGAGGAGAAGCGGATGACGGCGGTCTTCTTCTGGATGGCGTGAGCCGGCCATTCCCGTGCGGGCGTCAGGCGACCTCCGCGAGGGCGGGGTCGGCACCGGCCAGCCGGCGGACGCCCGCCGCCGTGCACACCACCGTGTCCCCGAGCCGCACCCCGAGCCGGCCCGGCAGCAGGACACCCGCCGCGACCCGGACGCACATGCCGGGCGTGAGGAGCTGGGTACCGCCCGGGGCGAGATACGGCGGCTCGTACGGGGTGACGCCGAGGCCGTGACCGGTGGCCGGGAGGGCGTCGCCGCCGTGTCCGGCGGCCGCGAGGACCACGCGGGCCGCCCGGTCGGGCTCCGCGCACGGCACCCCGGGGAGCATCGCGGCCAGGGCCGCCTCCCGGGCCGTACGGACGAGGTCGTGCAGTCGGCGCAGCCGGTCCGGCGGTGGTCCCACGTGGACCGTGCGGGTGAGGGCCGAGGCGTAGCCGTCACGGCGGCCGCCGAGGTCCAGGACGACCGTGTCGCCGGGTTCGATCCGGTGCTCGCCGGGCCGGTGGTCCGGGTCCGCGCCATGGGCCGCGGCGGCGACCCGGGCCCGGTCGACGCGGTCGTGGCCGTGGGCGCGCAGGAGGCCCGCGAGGTCGGCGGCCAGCTCGGACTCACGGCGGCCGCTGAACCGTACGGCGAGGACGGCCTCGTACGCGGCGTCCGCGGCGGCGGCCGCGGCCGCGAGCCGGGCCGTCTCCTCCGCGTCCTTGACCGCGCGGAACAGGGGGAGGGCGGTGGACAGCGGCCGGTAGGTGGTGAGGGGCAGGGCCTCCTCCAGGCCGAGGAGGTGGACGGACCAGGTGGCGTCGCCGATGCCGTAGTGGCCGTGCGGGAGGAGCAGACCGGCCGCGGCGGCGTAGGGGTCCTGGCCGTCGGCCCAGGCGGTGAGCCGGACGGCACCGGCGGCGGGGCCCGCCGAGGCGTCCGCGAGGTCCCGGGCGGGGAGCAGGAGGCGGGGTTCGGTCTCCGGGGCGAGCACGAGCAGGGTGAGCCGGTCCGGGGCGGTGCCCGGCCGATGCCCGCACAACCAGCCCAGATCGGGCCCGGGCGTCACGAGCACCCCGGTGAGCCGGGCGGCGGCGGCCTCCCCGGCGGCCCGCCGCAGCCGCCCGGCGTAGACCTCCGGGGCGAAGGGAGCGGGCGCCTGGTTCTCCGGCCCGGCCCGGTACTGCGGCTCGTGGTCGTCGGGGGTCATGTCTCCCATTCGAACCGGTGGGCGGCGGGGAGGGCGGATGGGGAGGGCCGTATGGGTGCAGGGAGGCGTGGTCGGCCGGTCGGGATCAGCGGGTCGGGATCAGCCGGTCGGGATCACCTCGTCGCCCAGGGCCACCCGTCCCGGACGCCGTACCGCGAAGTACGCGCCGAAGACGACCCCGCCGCCGTCCGCCCGGCGGTAGTCGGCGAGGGTGCGCAGCGGCTCGGGGCCCGCGCGGCGGCCGGTGGACTGGTCGACCAGGGTGACGGCGCAGCGGACCGTGAGCTCGGTGAGGGCCAGTTCGGTGCCGGCGACGGTGAGCCGGGGGGTGCCGTCCTCGGTGTGGGGGGCGGTCCAGCCGTCGACGACGAGGTTGGGGCGGAAACGGGTCATGGGCAGCGGGGCGGCGCCGCGGGCGGCGATGCGCCGGTTGAGGGCGTCGAGGCTGGCGCGGGAGACGAGGTGCAGGCGGGAGGCGCTGCCCGCGGAGGTGCGGACCAGACGGCTCGGGCGGCCCAGGAACCGGGTCAGCCAGGCGTCCGCGTCGGGGCCTGGCCCGGTCACCGTGAGCGGCTCGGTGTCCGGCGCCCGGAGCGTCAGCCCGCCGTCGTCCCGCGCCTGCGGGGCGATCACCGCGAGCCGCGGGTCCGCGCCCTGCCAGCGCAGGTCGCCCCGGTCGTCCGCGACCGCCCAGGCACGGTCGCCGAGCAGCCCCTCCGGGGTCACCGCCGCCTCCGTGAGCGCGACCCCCGCGCACCCTTTCACCGGGTAGTACGTGATCCCGACGACGTTCGCTCGCATCGGCTCCCCCTCGCGAAGACCTGGTTCGGACCCAGTTCAGACGTCAGTTTTTGATGGGAACTCATACAGCAGCAAAGATTTTACGAAGCGCATAGAGTCGCGGCGGCTCTTGATGCGTACTCCAGTGCGTCCGACCCCCCGCCGGAGTCCTACCGTCGGCGGACCCCCGACCGGGCAGGAGGAACGGTGCAACTCTCGCGGAACGCGATGGGAACTCTCTTCGTGGGTGGCGCCCTGGCGCTGACTCTGGGCGCTCTGGCCTACCCCTCGATGCTGGGGCTGGACACGGTGTCGACATCCACCGACAGAGTCATCGCGAACACCCAGTGGGGCCCCCTGACCGAGGGCGACCGCGACTTCGTGGTGAAGGTGCGGGCCGCCGGTCTGTGGGAGTACCCGGTGGGCCAGATCGGTCTGCAGAAGGGGACGAGCAAGGCCGTCCTCACCGCGAGCGAGCACCTCATCGACGGTCACGCCGCCCTCGACATCACCTGCCGCAAGATCGCGCCGATGCTGAACATCACGCTGCCCAACGTGGCGAGCCCCCAGCAGGAGGGCTTCGTGACCCAGCTCAAGGGCGATTCCGGTGCGCAGTTCGACACCGACTTCGCCAACATCCTGCGCATGACGCACGGTTCCATCTTCAACACCGTGGCGAAGATCCGGTCGACGACGAAGAACTCCCTGGTGCGCGCCCTGGCCGACCAGGCCAACGACACCGTCCTCGACCACATCACGGTGATGGAGAAGACCGGTCTGGTCGACTTCGACTCGACGCTCTTCCAGCAGACCACCGCGCCCAAGCTGCCCAAGACGGACCTGACCCCGCCCGCCCCGGCCGCCGGAGCGCCGGAGGTCGTCCTGACCCCGCCGCCGAACGCCACGTCCACCCCGGTGGACATCGACGGCATCGCGGGCGGCGCGGCCAACTCCACCGCCGGCGCCGCCGCGAACGCGGGCACGGGCGGCTAGGTGTATTGATCACGAGCGTTGTTGACGCGGGCCCGTCTTGATCGTCGCGAAGGCCCCCCGTGTGTGGTGGAGGTGTCGAATCTTCACCGCACGGAGGCCTTCGTGTCCCGCCGTAATGCCCCGGCTGACCGTTCACGGCAGGCGGCTGCTAGTCGAACGTGTCCGCTCCGGCCGTCCCGTCGCCCACGTTGCAGCGGAGATGGGCATCTCACGTCCCACAGCTCACAAGTGGATCCGGCGCTGGCGGTCCGAGGGCGAGAGCGGAATCATCGACCGTTCCAGCCGTCCGCACAGGGCTCCGCATCGGACCGCGGCAGCCACCGGGTCGCATGTGTGCAGGCTTCGGCGGGACCGCAAGCTGGGCCCGGCACGTATCGGACCGATCCTGGGCCTGCCCGCCTCCACCGTGCACCGCATCCTCACCCGGCACGGCCTGAACCGTCTGGCCTTCCTGGACCGGCCCACCGGGCAGGTCATCCGCCGCTACGAACGCGACCGGCCCAGCGAGCTCGTCCACGTCGACGTCAAGAAGCTCGGCCGGATCCCCGACGGTGCTGGGCCGCCAGGCCGGCCGGACCCACGCAGCGGCGTGGGCTTCGACTACGTCCACTCCGTTGTCGACGACCACACCCGCCTCGCCTACAGCGAGACCCACAGCGACGAGAAGGCCACCACCTGCGCCGCCTTTCTCCGCAGGGCCGCAGCCTTTGCGTGAGCGTGGCAGGCACGGGCCCCTGGATGGGGAACGGGAGTTCTCGCATCGAATGCGTGACCTTCGCCGGTGGTGGTCGTTGGGTGTGGTGACGGATTTCCGCGACACCGGTTGGGGGGTGAAAGGCGTGGGCGGACTGCGGGAGGTGGCGGCGCCGTTCGTGGTGCCCGGACCTTCGGGGGTTTCGATCCGTAGCCGACTCAAGGGCCTGACCGCCGGGGACGAGGAGGTTCTCCGCCTGGTCGGCGACCTGCTCGGCACGCTCGCCTCGCGTGACCTGAAGGCGCGGTGCGCGGCCGGGCTGCAGCACGACAGCGAGCGGTGGGCCGAGCGCAAGCGCACGCTCACCCAGGAGTCGTCCTCGCGCTGGGCCGGGTCGATCACGAAGGCCACCCACGACCAGTGGGCGCTGGCCCGGCGCGGCCAGCTCGCGCACCTGCAGAGCCTTCAAACCGGGATCGAGACGATCACCCGCCGGCTGTCCCGGCCCGTGGGCGAGAGGGGCACCAAACAGACATCGGGCGGCTACCGCAGCAGGCAGGAGTGGTTTGCCAAGTCCCGCCGCCTGCACGTGCTCGAAGACCGGCTTCAGGCGGTGCGGGCCGACCGTGAGGCCGGGGTCGTGCGTGTGGTGCGCGGCGGGAAACGGCTGCTGAACACCCGCCACCACCTTCGGGAAGCGCAGCTCACCGAGGAGCAGTGGCGCACGCGGTGGCGCGCCGGGCGCCGTTTCCTCGCCGCGGACGGCGAGTCCGGCAAACGGTTCGGCAACGAGACCATCCGCGTCACCCCCGACGGCGACATCTCCCTCAAACTGCCTGCGCCGCTGGCACACCTGGCGAACGCACCGCACGGCCGGTACGTCCTCACCGCGAAGGTGTCGTTCGCGTACCGGGGTGAGCAGCGGGCCGACCGCGTGGAAGCCAACCGGGCTGTCGCCTACCGTATCCACGAAGACGTGGGCCGGGGCCGCTGGTACCTGACCGCGTCGTGGACGCTCCCCCCGGTCCGGACGGTGCCGCTGGAGGCGGCCCGCGCCGGTGGCCTGATCGGCGTCGACACCAACGCCGACCTCCCCCACGCTCGGCTTCGCTCGCGCGGGCGGTGCCCCCACGGCCGCCTGGCGCCTCGACGCACACGGCAACCCGTGCGGCGAACCCCGCAGGTTCTTCTACGACCTGTCCCGCACCGCCGCCCACCGCGACGCCCAGGTGCGGCACGCCCTGATCCGCCTGCTGCACTGGGCTGCCCGGCACAGACTGAACATCGCGATCGAAGACCTCGACTTCGACACGGAGAAAACCCGCGAGAAGCACGGCGGTCGGAAGCGGTTCCGCAAGCTCATCAGCGGCATGCCCGTCTCCAGGCTGCGGGCGCGACTGGTCAGCATGGCCGCTGAGCTGGGGATCACCATCGTCGCGGTCGATCCCGCCTACACCTCCAAGTGGGGCGCGCAGCACTGGCAGAAGCCTCTCACCAGCACGAAGCGGGCCACCACGCGGCACGACGCCGCGAGCGTGGCGATCGCAAGGCGCGCCCTCGGGCACCGTATCCGGCGACGGACGGCACCGCCCCACACCCACCAGAGCGATGGGTGCGGGCATCGGACCGCCCAGGCCGGACACGGCGCCCGGGGGCGTGAGGAACGCCGCCCCCGCATTCCCGGACCACGGACCCGATCCGATGGCGCTGGGGGCGGAGTGAAAGCGGCCGACCAGTGTGCCCAACACCGTTCGGGGCACGCGGCTGAGCATGGGTTCTGGCAACAGGACTCACTACCGCTCAGTCTTTAAGGAGCGGTACACCTGGTAGACGACTGCCACCAGTCCGGATTGCGGGCGGAGAAGTCGGTCACGCACGGAAGTCTGTCCAGGTTGCCGGGAAAGCGAACCCTCGGACGGTCCGGAGGGGATCGTTCCACACGTGATGAAGTCGTGATGCAAACTTGAACTGCCTTGGGTTTATCCCCGGTTGACAGCGATCTGGCAGGCGAACGACGATGGGCGCACACTGTGGCGCCTGTGACCCGAGGGCCCCCTGTGTCTTCCGACCCACTCTGATCTGACCAATCAGCCCTGGCATTGCCCTGGCATTCGCCAAGAACCGGCATCGCCAAGAAATGGATACGCATGTCCATAGCGAGACGTGTCACCGTGCGCCGCCTGCTGGGGACGGGCGCCGCCACGCTCACCCTGTGCGCCGCCTCCGTGGCCGCCGCCTCCGGCGCCTTCGCCAACTCCGGGCCCGGCGGCGACGGCTGGAAGTCGGGCGGGCACTACCAGCCCGGCACCGGCGCGGGCACCGAGACGGGGACCGACCGCTGCCAGTTCTCGCTCGACGGCAAGAACTTCTTCGACTCGGTGCGCGTCGACGACCAGAACCTCAAGCCGACCCAGGACGGCAAGGTCCACATCTCCGTCCGCACGGCGGGCGACGCGAGCACCTGCACCGCCTCCCTGGCCTCCTACCTCGCCCACGGCGCCACCTTCGGCACCTCCGGTGAGCAGGTCTTCGTCGACTTCGACACCGTGACGGTCAAGCCCGGCCAGACCGACACCCTCGACATCGCCGTCCCCGACGCGGGCTGCTACGCCCAGATCGACCTCTACCGCGGCGCGGTGAAGTTCGACGGCAAGCTCGACGCCAAGGACGGCTTCGTCCACGGCGACCTGCCCAAGGGTCCGGACCGCCCGGTCATCAAGGACAAGCTGATCGCGGCCTGGAACGGCGGCACGAAGGACTGCACGTCCACCGAGCAGCCCCCGTCCTCCCCCACCCCGTCGGCCCCGGCCGGGGGCGGCGACTCCTCGCCGTCGCCGTCGCCGTCCGAGTCGACCCCCTCGGACGAGTCGTCCGAGAGCGCGTCGCCCTCGCCCTCCGCCTCGGAGTCCACGTCGACCGAGTCGGCCACGCCGACCCCGTCCGGCTCCGAGTCGAGCAGCACCCCCGCCACGGGCGGCAGCACCGGCGGTGGCGGCGACCTCGCCGAGACCGGCGCCAGCAGCAACACCCCGCTCGTCGCGGGCGGAGCCGCCGCGCTCCTGGCCGGCGGCGCCGCGATCGTGGTGGCCACCCGCCGCCGCAAGGCGACCCGCGCCTGACGCAGGCTCGCTCCGGCTTCTCCGGTACGTCCGCCCCGGCACCCTCGTGGTGCCGGGGCGGACGTGCGTTTTCCGTAGTCCGCTACGTAGTTGCCACGATGCCGTGACGCGACCGCCCGGGCGAGGATGCGTGTTCCCGTGCATTCCCGGCCGGAGCGAAAGGACATCGCCTCGATGCTTCCCTGGATCATGTGGTCGGTCATCGTGCTGGCGCCGTTCGTCGTCGGCGGCACGCTCGCGGCCCGCACCCTGCGCCGGGCGCGCAAGGCGGACCGGGCGATCACCGTCCTGGCGGGAGATCCCGGCTGGAGCCGACTGGAACGGGGCCCGGACGGAGCGGAGTGGGCCGGCTACGCGGGCCACTTCCCCTGGCTGCTGCGCACCCGGCACGGCACCGGAGCGACCGGCCCCCTCGACGGGCACCGGGTCACCGTCGCCCGGCGCTGGGAGACCTCCGGGCGCCGGGACGTACGGCACTGGCTGATCGTGTGCTTCGAGGCGCCCGGCGACCGCCCCGCCCTGCGCCTCGAACGCGCCTGGAGCGCGGCCAAGCTCGGCCTGCGCGCCCCCGACGGCGTCCCGTACCTCCCGGTGAGCGCGGACCCGGCGGGGACGGCCGAGCGGTTCCACGCCTCCGGGCTGCCCCGGCGCCTGATCCGGCTCGCCGGACCCGCGGTCTCGGTCTCGGCGGACGGGGTGTGCTTCGTCCACCCGATGCCCGACGTGACGAGCATGGACGCGCTCCTGGAGGAACTGGCCGCCCTGATCCCGGCCCTCACCGCCCTCGCCCACGCCTCGTCGGCACCCGAGGGCCACCCCTAGGGCCTGTCCGCGCCCCGCTCCACGGTCTCCAGATAGAGCCGCACGTACCGCTCGACGTCCACGTCCAACCCCACGTCCACCAGGGCCTGTTCCCTCACCCCGTGGTGGGTCTCGGACTCGCCGTGGCGGGGGCGGCGGTCGACGATCGTCTGGCCGCGGGTCGGGCCGGGGGCGAGGGAGACCTCCACGGGGAGCGGGCGGGTGGTGAGTCCGGCCGGGTCCACCACCGCGCAGACCGCGCCCGCGTCACCGAGCCCCCCGGCGGACTCGTCGGCGCCCGCCTCCGGCGCGGAGGGGCGGTGGGCGAGCAGGTCACCGGCGAGGCGCGTGCCCGGTTCCGCGCTCGCGCGCAGCCGCCGTACGTCCTCCCCGGGGACCACCACCCGCTGGAACACGTCGAGCCCGTACATCGTGATCGGGACCCCGGCGGTCAGCAGGACCGCGGCCGCCTCCGGGTCGTGCCACACGTTGAACTCGGCGACCGGGGTGGCGTTCCCGACGGCGACCGCGCCGCCCATGAACACGATCCGTTCGAGGTTGCGGGTCACCTCGGGGTGGGTGCGCAGCAGCAGCGCGATGTTCGTCAGGGGCGCGGTGGGGATCAGCGTGACCGGGCGGGGCGAGGCGAGGATCTCGCGGCGCAGCAGGGTCACCGCGTCCACGTCGACGGGCCGGCGGGCCGGGGCGGGCAGGCCGGGGATGTCGCCCATGCCGTCCTTGCCGTGCACGGTCGCCGAGCGGGCGGGCTCGATCAGCGGCCGCTCGGCGCCCCGCGCCACCGGGACGTCCCCGGCGCCCGCCATGTCCAGCACCGTCAGGGTGTTGCGGACCACGCCGTCGACGTCCGTGTTCCCGGCGACACAGGTCACCGCCCGCAGATCCAGCCCCGGATGCCGTACGGCGAACAGCAGGGCGAGGGCGTCGTCGACCCCCGTGTCACAGTCGATGATCACGGGGACGGGCTGCTGATCACGATCGGCCATCCGGCGACTCCTTCGGATCCTTCCGAACCCACTCGACCAAGTCGGTCACACCCGACACACCCGACCTTATGCGGGCCCACCCGGTCCGCACCCGGATCCCCACCCGGTCCGCGCCCGGATCCGCGGCCGGCCCGCACCCGAGTCCACGCCCGGTCCGCACCCGGGTCCGCGGCCGGGTCCGCGGCCGGTCCGTGCCCCGTCCGCACCCGGTCCGCGCCCAGTCCGCACTGGTCCCCACCCCGTCCCCGCCCGGGTCCACGCCGGTCCCCACCTGGTCGGCACCCGGCCCGCACCGGTCCGCACCCGGCCCGTACTGGTCCCCACCCAGTCCCCACCCAGTCCGCGCTGGTCCCCACCCCGTCCCCAGCCGGGTCCACGCCGGTCCCCACCTGGTCGGCACCCGGCCCGCACCGGTCCGCACCGGTCCGCACCCAGTCCCCACCGGTCCCCACCCCGTCCCCACCCGGGTCCACGCCGGTCCCCACCTGGTCGGCACCCGGCCCGCACCGGTCACGGTGCCGGGGCTCGGC
>NZ_JBEXXK010000008.1:0-247083 GCF_040630405.1 Streptomyces sp. NPDC005811 | reverse complement strand
GAGCGCCGTGCCCACGTACCACCACCAGGCCGTCGACCGTCTCGGCCGCGGTCTGGTCGCGAGCGCGTACGCGGCGGAATGCGATCCGCGCCCCACTCCACTTTTGTCGTCACTGAGTGCCGGGTAAGGTTAGGTTAGCCTTATTGATCTCGGCGGGAGGTGAATCCGCGTGTACGTCTGCAGCTGCTTCGGAGTGACCGAAGCGCAGGTCCAGCAGCATGCGGAGAACGGTGCCTGCACACCCCGCCAGATAGCCTCCGCCTGCAAGGCCGGCACGGACTGCGGCTCGTGCGTCCGCCGTATCCAGGCGATCCTCGGCCGCGGGGCCTGCCCGCGGCGCGACCTGGCCGACCAGGGCCGCCCCGTCCTGTCGGACCTGGGGGACCTGGAGGACCTGGGAGAGGCCGCCTAGCTCTCCGGCTGCTCGATCAGCTGCGCGATGTACAGGGCGTCACCGAGCTTCTCCACCAGCTCCAGCTGGGTGTCGAGGTAGTCGATGTGGTGCTCCTCGTCCTCGAGGATCGACTCGAAGATGTTCGCCGAGGTGATGTCGCCCTTCTCGCGCATCACCTTGATACCGCGCTTGAGACGGTCGATCGCCTCGACCTCGATCTGCCGGTCGGCCTCGAACATCTCCTTGACGGTCTGGCCCACCCGCACATGGAACAGCCGCTGGTAGTTCGGCAGGCCCTCGAGGAACAGGATCCGGTCGGTGAGCACCTCCGCGTGCTTCATCTCGTCGAAGGACTCGTGCCGCGTGTACTTCGCGAGCTTCGTCCAGCCGAAGTTCTCCTGCATCTTGGCGTGGAGGAAGTACTGGTTGATCGCGGTGAGCTCACCGGTGAGCTGCTCGTTCAGGAACTCGATGACCTCGGGGTCGCCCTGCATCGCAGAGGCTCCTTCCACCTGGGGATTCGGGGAGGTTGCCGCCGCATGATTGCACCGGTGGGGAAGATCGTCCAGTAAGTGCGTACTTAGTAAGTTAGTGCATGCTTAGTCGGTGTTGCCCGATTCGGGACATGGCCGGTCATGTGCACTGTGTCGGGTCTGTCAGGATGGAGACATGGGTCAGTCGGTGGAGCGCGAATCTGGAGAAGCAGCAGCGTCCGAGCTTCCTCCGGGACAGCGACTCCAGCGTGGCTGGCCGGTCACCCACTACGGCCCGGTCCCGAAGTTCCGGCCCGAGCGCTGGGAGTTCCGGATCTTCGGCGGCACCGCCGACGGCGAGAAGCGCTGCTGGAACCACGAGGAGTTCACCGCCCTCCCGTACACGACCGTCGTGGCCGATCTGCACTGTGTGACCAAGTTCAGCATGCTCGGCGCCGAGTGGGGCGGGGTCCCGGCCCGGACCCTCCTGGAGATCGCCCCGCCCGCCGTCGACGTCACCCATGTGATGGTCTGGGCGGAGTACGGCTTCAGCTCCAATCTGCGCCTGGAGGACTTCGCCGCCGAGCGCACGATCTTCGCCACCCACAAGGACGGCGAACTCCTCACCGCGGAGCACGGCTTCCCCGTCCGGCTCGTGGTGCCCCACCTCTATGCCTGGAAGGGGCCCAAATGGGTCCGCGGCGTCGAGTACATGACCGCCGACCGCCGCGGTTTCTGGGAGGAGCGCGGCTACCACAACATCGGCGACCCCTGGAAGGAGCAGCGCTACTCCTACCAGGAGGAACCCGGGGACGGCCCCGAGCTCTGAGCCTCAGTGGTGGTACCGGTGCACCACCGCGTGCCCCTTCCCGCGCCCGATCATCCACTTGTTGACCGGCACGGTCACCACGAAGGCGAGGGCCAGCGAGATCGCCAGCGAGGCCCAGAACAGCACGTCGGACAGCGTCGCGTCCATCGCGTCGGGCCACAGCACGATCACACCGTTGTCGATCAGCTCCATCACCGCGATCGACAGCGTGTCCGCGGCCAGCGCCACCCGCAGCGCGGCACGGAAGCCGAGGCCGGCCCGCAGTACCCCGCGCAGGGTGAGCGAGTAGCCGAAGAAGAAGGCCAGGACGATCGCCAGGATCGTGGTCGACAGATTGCCCCAGCCGAGCGCGGTGCCCACGACCATGCCGAGCACCTCACCGATGGCGCAGCCGGTGAGGCAGTGCAGGGTGGCCTGGGCGGCCATGGCCCAGGTGGCGGCCGGTGTCGTGGTGTGGTGGACGTGCGCGGTGTGCGTCTCGTGCTCCATGGGTGCCCCCAATGCCGGATGACGGTTCCTGACTCGCTCGCCTCAAGGAACCGTATACCCCCCTGGGGTATTCCCGAACGTACGGGTCACGCGTCCCGGAGTTTCTTCAGCCGCTCCACGTCCGCCGCGTGCCCCTCCTTGCCGCCGGGCGTCTCGATGATCAGCGGTACGCCTTCGGTCGCCGGGTGGGTCATCAGCGCGCGGAACGGGTCCTCGCCGATGTGCCCGGCGCCGATGTTCTCGTGCCGGTCCTTGTGGGCGCCGACCACGTCCTTGGAGTCATTGGCGTGGATCAGCTTCAGCCGGCCCTCGCCGACGGTGTCCACCAGCAGATCCAGGGTCTCGTGCATCCCCGACGGGCCGGTCAGATCGTGCCCCGCGGCGAAGATGTGGCAGGTGTCCAGACAGACGCCGAGCCGGGGATGCGCGTCCAGCGCCTCGAAGTACGGCCCGAAGTCCCAGGTCCGGGAGCAGAGCGAGGAGCCCTGCCCGGCGGTGGACTCCAGCAGCAGGAACGGGTCGTCGTCATGGGTCAGCTCGTCCAGCAGCGGCAACAGGTGCTCCCGCACCTGCTTCAGCGCCACGGACCGCTCCCGCCCGCCCGTCGCGCTCCCCGTGTGCACGACCACCCCCAGCGCGCCGATCGCCCGCCCCCGGCGCAGCGAGTGCCGCAGCGACTCCACCGACCGCTCCACCGTCGCCTCGGTGTGCGACCCGAAGTTGATCAGGTACGGCGCGTGCACGTACGCCGGGAGCGACCGCGCCGCGCAGGCCTCCCGGAACGCCTCGTCCTGCGCCGGGTTGCCCACCGGGGTGGCCCACCCGCGCGGGTTGGCGACGAACACCTGGACCGTCTCGGCCCGCAGCTCCTGGGCGTACGACAGGCCCACGGAGTGCAGTCCGCCGGCCACGGGGACATGGCCGCCGACGGGGTTGCGGGACGGGAACGGCGCTGCGGGGCGGGGTGGCTGACTCACCCGTTCAGGGTGTCATGCGGGGCCCGCCGTCCGGTCACCGGATGGTGATCGTGATCGTCGACCCCTTGGGCGCGGTGTCGCCGCCGTCCACCGACTGCTTCTTCACCGTGTCGCCGAACAGCCCGAGCAGCCCGCGGTCCTCCTTGACCTGGAAACCGGCCCCTTCGAGCGCCGTCCTCGCGTCGTCGACGCTGTCCCCGACCACGTCCGGGACCTCGACCATCTCCGGGCCCTTGGACAGGGTCAGCGTGACCGTGTCGCCGTCGGCGGCCCGGCTGTCGGCCTCCGGGGTCTGCGCCGCGACCTGGCCCTTGTCGAACGCGGAGGTGACCTGCTCGGCGGAGACCTCCACCGTCAGACCGGCCTCCTCCAGCTCGGCCTTCGCGTCGTCCAGGTCCTCGCCGGTGACGTCCGGGACGTCGATCGCGCTGCCCTTGCTGACCACGATCGAGACCGCCGAACCCGCCCGCCGCCTGGTGCCCGCCTCCGGGGAGGTGCTGATCACGAAGCCCTTGATCACGTCGTCGCTGAACGCCTCGGTGACCTGCCCCGGCTCCAGGCCGTCCGTCTTCAGCAGGCCCTTGGCCTTGTCCAGCCGGGACCCCGTCACATCCGGCACCTTCACCGTCTGCGGGCCGTCGGAGACGGTGAGCGTGACCGAGTCGTGCTTGCGGATCCGGGTGCCCGGCTCCGGGTCCGTGCTGATCACGGTGCCGCGTCCGACGGTGTCGCTGTAGGCGTGCTTGACCGCCCCCACCTCGAGTCCGGCGGCCTCCAGTCGCTGCTCCGCCTTCGCCCGTGACTGCGTCAGCACCGCCGGCACCTTGGTGAACTGCCCGGAGTTGATGTACCAGACGCCCGCGCCGACGCCGATCACCAGCAGGACGACGGTGACGAGGGCGAGCAGTCCGCGCCGGGGCCCCGTCCCGCGCCGGCGGGGAGGCAGCGGGGGCGGACTCTGGAACCGGGAGGTCCGGTTGACGTCCGGCCCGAAGCCCTCCGGCCCGAACCCGTCCTCCTCGTTGACCGGCAGCGGCCGGGGCACGGTCAGCGAGCGCGGGATCACGCTCGTCCGGTCCTCGGCGTTGTCATGGGCGGCGGACACGGCCTGCGGCGGCACGGCGTCGAGCTGCTCCTCGGTCAGCCCGGCGCGGGCCTCCCGCACCTCGCCGAGCAGCGCGACCGCGTCCTGCGGCCGCACGTCCCGGGTGCGGGCGGTGGCCGAGGCGACCAGGTCGTCCAGCGCGAACGGCAGCCCGGGGACCTCGGCGGAGGGCGGCGGCACGTTCTCGTGGAGATGCTTGTAGAGCACGATCGCGGGGGAGTCGCCGTCGTGCGGCTTCTCCCCGGTGAGCATCTCGTAGAGCACGACACCGCACGCGTACACGTCGACCCGGGGGTCGGCGGCGCCGGGCGTCTCGATCTGCTCGGGCGCGAGATAGGCGACGGTCCCGAGCACGGCGCCGGTCGTGCTGGTGACGGTGTCGACGGACCGCACCAGCCCGAAGTCCGCGACCTTGACCCGCCCGTCGTCCCCTATCAGCACGTTCTCGGGCTTCATGTCGCGGTGCACGAACCCGGCCCGGTGCGCGGCGCCGAGCGCGGCGAGCACCGGCTCCAGGATGTCGAGCGCGGCCCTCGGCTGGAGGGCCCCCCGCTCCCGCAGCACGTCCCGCAGGGTGCAGCCGGCGATGTACTCCATCGCGAGATACACGTACGACCCGTCCGTGCCCTGGTCGAACACCTGTACGACATTGGGGTGCGCGAGCCGTGCGACGGACTTGGCCTCCCGGATGAACCGCTCGACGAACGACCCGTCGGCCGCGAGCGCCGGATGCATCACCTTGAGGGCGAGCACACGGTCGAGGCGGGTGTCCACGGCCCGGTAGACCGTGGCCATGCCGCCCACGGCGATCCGCGCCTCGATGCGATACCGCCCGTCGAGCACCTGCCCGACCAGAGGGTCCTGAAGGGTCGTGTCCACGCAGCGAGTCTACGAGCCACGACCGACACCCCACCCACACCCACCCATTCGGAGCACGACTGAAGCGGACCTGTGACGCGAGGCGCAGGGGGGTGGCGGGTGGGGGAGGGGGAGCCGCGAAGGCCGACCGGGAGGGAGAGCCGCCGATGGTGGACGACCCCTGCGGGTCGGTCCACCTCTCGACGTACTGGAAACGGGTGGTGCGAGGGTGGGAGAGGGGGAGGGTCAGAAGGCGGGGCGTTCCGGGTCCAGGGCGGCCAGACCCTCCGTGGGGGACGACGCCTCCGCGAAGTAGCGCCGGGGAATGCGCCCCGCCAGCCGCGCCCACCGCCCCGCCTCCACCCCGGCCCGCATGGCTGACGCCATCCGCGCGGGATCCGGCGACCGCGTCACCGCCGACGCCAGCATCACCCCCGCACACCCCAACTCCATCGCCAACGCCACATCGGACGCCGTCCCGGCCCCCGCGTCCAGAATCACCGGCACCCCCGCCCGCTCCACGATCAGCTGGAAGTTGTGCGGGTTGCGGATCCCGAGCCCCGACCCGATCGGCGACCCCAGCGGCATCACCGCCGCACACCCCACGTCCTCCAGCTTCCGCGCCAGCACCGGATCGTCGTTCGTGTACGGCAGCACCGTGAACCCGTCGTCCACCAGCGTCTCCGCCGCCTCCAGCAACTCCACCGGATCCGGCAGCAGCGTCCGCTCGTCGGCGACGACCTCCAGCTTCACCAGCGACGTCCCGAGCGCCTCCCGCGCC
The DNA here is from genome assembly GCF_040630405.1 of Streptomyces sp. NPDC005811. NCBI lineage: Bacteria > Bacillati > Actinomycetota > Actinomycetes > Kitasatosporales > Streptomycetaceae > Streptomyces > Streptomyces sp. NPDC005811. The sequence continues at coordinate 241,177 of NZ_JBEXXK010000008.1, read as the reverse complement.
AGCCGCGCCGTCAGCACCGCTTCCCCGGCCGTGAAACACCCCGCCGTGTTGGGCAGCACCCGGATGCCGAGCCGCCGGAGCACCGACAGCACCGAGCCCCGTACACCGGGGTCCACCCGCCGCATCGCCACCGTCGTCAGCTCGGTCCCGGACGCCACCAGCGCCCGCTCCAGCACCTCCAGGCTCGGCGCACCGCCCGTACCCATGATCAGACGCGACGAGAAGGACGTACCGCCGAGGAGGAACGGATCGTCGGCCATGGCGCTCACCCTCCCTGCACAGCGGTCAGGACTTCCACCCGGTCGCCCTCGCGGAGCGCCGTCGCCGGCCACTCCGAGCGCGGCACGACCGTCTCGTTCAGCGCGGCCGCCACCCCGGAGGGCGCCGCCGTCAGGGACCGTACGACGCTGTCGAGGGCCGTACCGGGAGCGACCGCCTGCCGCTCCCCGTTCACGGAGATGTTCACCGGCATGTTCACCTGGACGTTCATACGAGCTGCTCCGAGCGGGCGGCGGCGCCGAAACGCCGGGGGGTGAAGGGGCGGGCCTCGTCGGGGAGTTCCCCGGTGGCCAGGGCATGCGCCAGGGCGTCCCCGGTCACCGGCGTCAGCAGCACCCCGTTGCGGTAGTGCCCGGTGGCCAGCAGCAGCCCCTCCAGCGCGGTCGGCCCGAGCAGCGGCGCGTTGTCGGGGGAGCCGGGCCGCAGTCCCGCGCGCGTCTCCGTCAGCGGCAGTTCCGTGATCCCCGGCACCAGCTCGTGCGCGTCGCGCAGCAGTTCGTACACGCCGCCCGCCGTCACCGCCGTGTCCCAGCCCAGTTCCTCGCTCGTGGCGCCCACGACCAGCTCGCCGTTCTCCCGGGGCACCAGATACACCTGGCTGCCGCGCACCACGGCCCGCACGGTACGGCTGAGGAACGGCGCGTACCCGGTCGGCACCGTCAGCCGCAGCACCTGCCCCTTCACCGGCCGCACCGGCGGCAGCACGTCCTCCGGCACCCCCGCCAGCCGCCCGCTGAGACTCCCCGCCGCGAGCACCACCTGCCCCGCCCCCAGGGCCGTACCGTCTCCCGTGACGACCCCCGCGGCCCGGCCGCCCGCCACGGACAGCCGCTCCGCCCAGGCGCGGTGGAGGACCACCCCGGCCCGCTCGCACGCCACGACCAGCGCGTCGGCCAGCCGCCGGGGATCGATCTGGTGGTCGCCGTCCACCCGCAGTCCGCCCCGCACCCCGGGCGCGAGCATCGGCTCCAGTCGCCGGCACTCCCGCCCGGTCAGCCACTCCGACTCCAGCCCCGACTGCGCCTGCAACGCGTGCAGTTCCCGCAGATGGGCGCGGTCGTCGGCGTCCAGCGCCACCGCGAGCGTGCCGCACCGGCGGTAGCCGAGGTCCAGTCCGGCCGCCTCCGTCAGCTCGGCCGCGAAGTCCGGATAGCGGCGGGCCGAGGCCAGGTTGAGCCCCAGCAGGGTCTGCTCGCCGTAGTGCAGTTCGGTGACGGCGGCCAGCATCCCGGCCGCCACCCGCGCGGCCCCGCCGCCCGGTTCGGGGTCCACCACCGTCGTGGCGAACCCGCGTTGCGCGGCCCGCCACGCCGTGACCAGCCCGATGATCCCGCCCCCCACGACGAGGACGTCGGATGTACGTGTACGCGACATGGGCGTCCAGCCCCTCCCTTCGCCGGCATGACCCGGATCAGGTTCGTACGGTCGGAGGCCGGCCAGCCTCCCTCTCAGCCCGGTGCGTCCGGGCTCCCGCGAGTGCTCTACGTTGGCCACACCCTAGCCCGTGCTTCCGCGCCCCTGTAAAGGGAGCCTCCCGCCCGCAAGGAGCCCTCTCCCCATGCCCCGCTCGCTCGACGGTCTCGTCCTCGCCCCCGTCGCCGACCAGGCCCCGGGCCAGGTCGGCACCCGCACCCGCTTCGCGTACCACGAGGAGGACGGCGTGATCTGGGCGGACTACGCGGGCGGTGATGTCGTAAGAGGCCGTCTCGTGGGTACCCGTAGGGGGGACCGGCTCGACTTCCGGTACGTCCAGCTCAAGCAGGACGGCACGACCTCCTCGGGACACTGCGTCTCGACGGTCCTCGCCCTGCCGGACGGCCGGGTGCGGCTGGAGGAGACCTGGTCCTGGGAGTCGCAGGAGGGCAGCGGAACCAGCGTTGTGGAGCAGGTCACGGAGCACGACCACTGACTGACAGATCGTCAGGTGTCTATGGTGATCAGGTGAGCGAGCTGAGCAGGGAAGAGGACAGGCGGGCCGGGCGGCGCGTGGTGGTCGTCGGCGCCGGCATGGCCGGGGTGCAGACCGCGGTCGCGCTGCGCGAACAGGGCTTCGACGGCACCGTGACGCTGATCGGCGCCGAGCCCCACCAGCCCTACGACCGGCCGCCGCTGTCCAAGGCCGTGCTGCTCGGCAAGGCCGAGGGCTCCGCCTTCGACGTCGACTTCGAGAGCCTCGGCATCGACCTGCTGCTCGGCCGCGAGGTGCTCGGCCTGCGCCCCGCCGACCACGAGGTGGACACCGGGACCGGCCCCGTCCCGTACGACGTCCTCGTCCTCGCCACCGGCGCCGAACCGGTCCGGCTGCCGGGCGCCGAGGGCGTGCCCGGCGTCCATCTGCTGCGCACCCTGGACGACGCCGAACGACTGCGGCCCGTCCTCGCCGCCGCGCACGACATCGTGGTCGTCGGCGCCGGCTGGATCGGCGCCGAGTTCGCCACCGCCGCGCGCGAGGCCGGCTGCGCGGTCACCGTCGTCGAGGCCGCCGACCGGCCCCTCGCCGGTGCCCTGCCCGCCGAGGTCGCCGCCCCGATGACCTCCTGGTACGCCGACAGCGGCACCGACCTGCGCACCCACGCGCGCGTGGCCCGCGTCGAGCCCGGCGCGGTCGTCCTCGACGACGGCACCCGGCTGCCCGCGGGCGCCGTCGTCGTCGGCATCGGCGCCCGCCCCGCCACCGGCTGGCTGGCCGGCTCCGGCGTCGCCCTGGGCCCCCACCACGAGGTCCTGGCCGACGACCGGCTGCGCACCTCCCTCCCGGACGTGTACGCGGTCGGCGACTGTGCCTCCTTCCCCTCGGCGCGCTACGGCGAACGTCTCCTCGTCCACCACTGGGACAACGCCCTCCAGGGCCCCCGCACGGTCGCCGCGAACATCGTCGGCGCGGCCACGGACGAGCCCCCGGCCGTCTACGACCCGGTCCCGTACTTCTGGTCCGAGCAGTTCGGCCGCTTCGTCCAGTACGCCGGCCACCACGCCACGGCCGACCGCCTGGTCTGGCGCGGCGACCCGACGGGCCCGGCCTGGAGCGTCTGCTGGCTCCGCGACGGCCGCCTGACCGCCCTCCTGGCCGTGGGCCGCCCCCGCGACCTGGCCCAGGGCCGACGCCTGATCGAATCGGCCACCCGCATGGACCCGACGGCACTGGCAGACCCCGGCCGCCCTTTGAAGACCGCGACCGCACTTACCTAGGGGCGCGGGGAACTGCGCGACAAGCCCCCACTCACCCGCACCCGACCACGCACCCATCGCCGCCCGCTCCCACATGCGCCTACCCTTGACCCCGTGACCGAGATTGACGCAAAGACCGATGCTCTCGTCCCCGCCTGGCTGACCGTGCCCGACATCGCGGAGATGCTCGATGTCGACGTGATCCGCGTCCGGCAGCTGATCAAGGAGGGCCAGCTCATCGCCGTACGCCGCGGGGAGAACCGCGCGCTGCACATCCCCGCCGCCTTCATCGACGGCGACAAGGTGGTCAAGGGCCTCACCGGCACCCTGACGCTGCTGCGGGACGACGGCTTCACGGACGAAGAGATGCTGGAGTGGCTCTTCACGCCCGACGACAGCCTGCCCGGCACCCCCGCCCAGGCCCTCAGCGAGAATCGCGGCACGGAGGTGAAGCGCCGCGCTCAGGCGCTCGCCGTCTGAGACAGCCGGTCTGAGACAGCCGGTACCGACACCACGGGGGACACCGATGACCGACACCGCTCGCGCCCGCCTGGCCGACGCCCGCCTCTATCTGTGCACGGACGCCCGCACCCGCCAGGGCGACCTGCCGGAGTTCCTGGACGCGGTCCTGGCGGGCGGTGTCGACATCGTGCAGCTGCGCGACAAGGGCATGGAGGCCGCCGAGGAGCTGGAGCATCTGGCGGTGTTCGCCGAGGCCTGCGCCCGGCACGGCAAGCTCCTCGCGGTCAACGACCGGGCCGATGTGGCCCACGCCGCCCGCGCCGACGTGCTCCATCTCGGCCAGGGCGACCTGCCGGTCCCCGCGGCCCGCGCGATCCTCGGCGACGACGTCCTCGTGGGCCGCTCCACGCACTCCGAGGCGGAGGCCGAGGCCGCCGCCGTCCAGGAGGGCGTGGACTACTTCTGCACAGGCCCCTGCTGGCCCACCCCCACCAAGCCCGGCCGGCCCGCCCCCGGTCTCGGTCTGGTCCGGCACACCGCCGCCCTCGGCACCGACCGTCCCTGGTTCGCGATCGGCGGCATCGACCTCGGCACCCTCGACGAGGCGCTGGAGGCCGGGGCCCGCCGGGTCGTGGTCGTCCGGGCCCTCACCGAGGCGGACGATCCGGGCGCGGCGGCGGCGGAGTTCGCGAAGCGGCTGCGCCAACCCCAGCTCTAGGACGTCTGCCCGGATGCCTGTCCCGATGTCTGCCCGTACGCCTGCCCGTACGCCTGTCCGTACGCCTGTCCGGATGTCTGTCCAATGGGTGGACAACGGGCCGACAATTCGGGCAAATATCCGGCATCCGGTTGGGTGACCGTCGGCCCCTGGTTAACCTGCCCGTATGGCCCTCGGAACCGCATCCACCAGGACGGACCGCGCACGCACCGTGCGTGACATCCTGGCGACCGGCAAGACGACGTACTCGTTCGAGTTCTACGCGCCGAAGACGCCCAAGGGCGAGCGGAGCCTGTGGGACGCGCTCCGCAGGGTCGAGGCGGTCGCCCCCGACTTCGTCTCGGTGACGTACGGCGCCGGTGGCTCCACCCGGGCGACCACGGTCAAGGAGACCCAGCAGATCGTCGTCGACACCACCCTCACCCCGGTGGCGCACCTCACCGCCGTCGACCACTCCATCGCCGAACTGCGCAACATCATCGGCCAGTACGCCGACGCCGGGATCCGCAACATGCTCGCGGTGCGCGGCGACCCGCCGGGCGACCCGATGGGCGACTGGGTGCCGCATCCCCAGGGCCTCACCTACGCCGCCGAGCTCGTCCGGCTCATCAAGGAGTCGGGCGACTTCTGCGTCGGCGTCGCCGCCTTCCCCGAGATGCACCCGCGCTCCGGCGACTGGGACACCGACGTCGCGCACTTCGTCGACAAGTGCCGGGCGGGCGCCGACTACGCCATCACGCAGATGTTCTTCCAGCCCGAGTCCTACCTGCGGCTGCGCGACCGGGTCGCGGCGGCCGGCTGCGCGACCCCGGTCATCCCGGAGGTCCTGCCGGTGACCAGTGTGAAGATGCTGGAGAGGCTGCCCCAGCTCAGCAACGCGCACTTCCCGGACGTCCTGAAAGAGCGGATCCTCACATACAAAGAGGATCCGGCCGCTGTACGCTCCATTGGCATCGACTTCGCCACGGAGTTCTGCGCACGGCTCCTCGCCGAGGGAGTGCCCGGACTGCACTTCATCACGCTCAACAACTCCACGGCGACACTGGAAATCTACGAGAACCTGGGTCTGCACCACCCGCCGCAGGCCTAGACCGGTCGCTCCGATGTACGACACACTGCGTAGCGGCCACTGGGAGAGGGGCGTACATGGGCTGGACGGTCCTCTACATCGCGTTCGGCATCGTCGCGCTGTGGCTGCTCGGTGAGGTGCTGCTGCAGTACAAGGCGCGCCTGCGCTGGCGACTGCTGGCGTTCGTGGGCTTCCTCGGCGTCGTGCTCGGTGTCCTGATCCCCTCGGTGGTCGTCATCGGGCTGGGCGCGGCCGCCTTCGCGGTCGGCCAGACCTACGTCACGCTGTCCTTCCGCCGGGGCTTCGCCGAGGGCTGGGCCGTGCGCCGCGGCGACGGCGAGGGCGAGGGCCTGCTCCCCAAGGGCCTGGGCAAGGGCCGCCGCTCCAAGGACGACCGCGACGATCCGGACCTGGACGGCGCCGAACCGGGGACCGGGAGCCTGCCCGGCTACGGCGACCTGGACGCCTCATCCTTCGGCGGTGACGGCCCGGCCTACGGCCAGGACAAGGGCGCGGCCGCCTTCCCCGACGAGGACTACGACCGCGACGACGTCTTCACCCCGGCCGCCCGCCCGGCCCAGGCGTCCGCCGCGGAGAGCACCACGGTGTACTCGCCGCAGCCCATGCCCGACGACACCAACGCGTACGGCATATACACCGACGCCGCGTACGAGGAGGCCACCGGCCGGTCCCAGGACCAGTACGCGACGGCCGCCCAGGGCACCGACCAGAGCTACGGCTACGACGGCTACTCCGGGTACAACCAGCAGCAGTACGGCTACGACACCACCGGCGAGCAGCAGTACGCCGCCTACTCCGACCCGTACATCGGCACCCAGACCTACGGCGGCGGCTCCTACGAGGGCGGCTACGACCAGCAGCAGTACGGGCAGCAGGGCTACGGCCAGGAGCAGTACGGCACCGGCGGCACCGGGGGCTACGGGGAGACCCCGGCGGGCGGGGTCTGGGTCCCGCAGCAGCGCACCGACGACCCGTTCGGCAGTGAACTCCCGCCGGAGCAGCAGCAGTACCCGTACCAGGGCGACGGCCAGCAGGGTCAGCAGGGGCAGCAGAACCACGGGTACGACGACCAGCAGTACCGCTTCTGACAGCCCGGCCGTCAGGCCCTCACTGCGAGCCGCGGAACTCCGGTCCCTCCACGATCAGTCCGGCCACCAGCGCACCCGACATGCCCGCGTGGGGCAGCCCGCCCCCGGGATGCGACCAGCCGCCGGCCGTGAACAGCCCTTGCAGACCGGTCGAGTTCGCCGGGTGAAGCAGTCGGCCCCCGGCCGCCGCCAGCGACGGCGCCGGCACGGCACCGCCCGGAGTGCCCGTCTCCGCCGCGATGTCGGCGGGGGTGCGCACCTCGCGCCACAGCACCCGGTCGCGCAGCCCCGGCACGGCCCGCTCGGCGGCCGAGACCAGAGCCTCCACGTGTTCCTCGCGGATCTCCGCCCCCGCGGGCACCGTGGCACCGAGCGTGACCGCCTCGTGGTCCCCGTCCGGCACCAGCGCCGGGTCGCCGGGCCGCAGCACCTGGACCGTCGGCCGCGCGGGCACCGCGGGCGCCGTACCGAACAGGCTCTCCAGCTCGCCCTCGCGGTCACCGCTGTGCACCACCGTCCGGTGCGCGGTGCCCTCAGGCCGGGCACCGCGCAGCGCGAGCAGCACCGTCAGCCGGCTGGGCAGGTCCTGCCGGGGCGGCACCTCACCCTCGCCCCGGACGGGCAGCCCCGCCGCGCCGCCGGGCGCGACCACGACGTCCGCGTCCACCACCTCGCCGCCGCCCAGCTCCACACCCGTCGCCCGGCCGTCCTTCTCCAGCACCCGGACGACCTCGGCGCCGAAGACGAACTCGACCCGGCGGGCCACACACCGCTCGTACACCGCGCGCGCCAGCTCCCGCAGACCGCCGCGCACGTACCACATGCCGAAGGCGTGCTCCATGTACGGCAGCACCGCCGCGCTCGCCGGGGCGTGGCGCGGATCCAGGCCGTACGCGAGCGCGTGCCCGTCCAGCAGGGCGGCCAGCCGGGGGTCGCGCAGCTCCCAGGCGCCCACCTCGGCGAGGGTGCCCGCCCGGCGGGTGCGCAGCAGCTTCCTGTGCGGCACCGCCGGGTAGGGCTCACGGTCGGCCAGCACCCGCCAGTTCGGCCACAGGGGCTCCTCCAGGAGCGGGCGGCGGGTGCGGTCCCAGGCCTCGCGGGCCCGGACCAGGAAGTCGCCCCAGCGCAGGCCCGCGCCCGCGCCGAGCGCCTCGTCCAGGGCGGAGACGACCCCCGCGCGCGAGGCGTTCGGCAGGGACACCGTGGTCCCGTCCGCGAACACGTGCCGGGCCGACGGATCGACCTGGACCAGCTCGACACAGGCCTCCAGCGGCTCCTTGCCGGTCTTGACGAACAGGTCCCGGTAGACCGCGGGCAGGGGCAGCAGCCCCGGCCCGGTGTCGAAGCCGAAGCCGTCCCGTGCGAAGCGGCGCACCGCTCCGCCGTACGTCTCCGTACGCTCGTACACCGCCACCCGGTGGCCCGCGACGGCCAGCCGGGCGGCGGTCGCCATCGCGCCCAGCCCGGCGCCGATCACCGCAATCCGTGCCATGCCCGCGACTTTATCGGCCGCCACTGACAGTCACCGCGCCAGGCCGCGCGGCACGGGGGAGTACGGCGACGGAGGCGCTCGTGACCAGCCGACCGCGGAGCGTTCTGGGGTTGAGCACACAGCCCTGAGTACACGTACCTAGTCAGTGAGTTGAGTACGCGCGCGGATGGGGGCCGGCCTGCGCGGACGCGACAGTGGAGACACGGAGAAGGGGCGCGGCTCCGGCACCGGCGACACGGGGCGCCGGAACGGAGCGGCCCTTGCTCCGCTCCTTCCGCCGACCCGTCGGCGGGAGCGAGGCACGGGGGAGACCCCGGGGGAACGACCGCACGGGGGAACAACGGGGGAGAACACAGGGGGGAACGGGGGAATGGGGAGCACGAGGAAGCGCCGGTGCGTGGTGGCTCGCGGGGGACGCGGCCACGACGGACCGGCGCTTTCGTGTGCGCGTCCCGCCGTCAGCGGGGACCGCTCACCCGCCCCTGCAACAGCCGGGACAGCGCCGAGTGGACGTCGTCCAGCGAGCGCTCCGGCTGGAACGCCTGCCAGTCCAGGGCGGCCACCAGGACCATCCCGACCAGCGCGGACGCGGTCAGCTGGACGTCGATCTCCTCGCTGAACTCGCCGTTGTGCACCCCCTCGCGCAGCACGCCCTCCACGACGGCCACCGCCTGCTCGCGCACCACCATCAGCGTGGACTGCCAGGTCCGGTTGGTGCGCCACAGCTCGGCCACGTACAGCTGGGTGAAGGAGGGATAGCGCTCGATGAAGACGAGGCCCGCGCGGACCATCGCGTCCAGGGCGTCGACCTTGCTGCCGCCCCGCTGCTCGGTGTCCTCGGCGGCCTGTCTCAGGGAGGCGGTGAGCAGGCCGACGCCATGCCGCAGCAACTCCTCGAAGAGGACCGACTTGCTCGCGAAATTGTAGTAGACCGTGCCCTTCGCGACACCGGCCCGCTCGGCGATCTCGTCCACCGTGGTGGCGGAGAAGCCCTGTTCGGCGATAAGGGTGACGGCCGCCTCGTAGAGCTTCTGCCGGGTGGCCTCGCGGCGGGTGCGGCCGCCCGACGTGGTGCTGCTTTCCATGGTCCCGATTGTCACAGCAACCCGACCCTCCGTACGCCGGATCCTCACAGGCTCAGTTCGGGGTGCAGCCGGTCCAGGGTCCACACCTGGCGGCGGCGGGCCGACAGGGCGGTCAGCGCGAGCGCCCCCGCGGTGAACAGGACGAGCACCACGCACGCGTGCCACACCGGCTGCAGACCGCCGCCCGTGATGAGCCTGCGCAGCGCCTCCACGACGTAACTCATCGGCAGCCAGGGGTGGACGGCGTTGAAGAAGCCGGGGCTGGTCTGCACCGGATAGGTGCCGCCCGCCGAGGTCAGCTGGAGCATCAGCAGCGCCAGGACGAGGATCCGGCCCGCCGCGCCGAAGCGTGCGTTGAGCCACTGCACGAGGGCCGCGAAACACGCCGTGACGAGGAACAGGAAGCCCACCGTCCCGGCCGCGTGGGCCATCTCCAGGCCGATCGCCCAGTGCAGCACGGCCATCAGCGCCGTCGTCTGGAGCACCCCGACGGCGACCACCGGCAGCCAGCCCGCCAGCGCGATCCGCCAGGCCGGGGCGCCCACGGCGAGGGCGCGCCGGTTCATCGGCGGGATCAGCATGTACGCCACCATCGCGCCCACCCACAGCGACAGCGGGATGAAGTACGGGGCGAAACCGGTGCCGTAGTTCGCCGCCTTGTGCAGGTCCTGGGCGGCGAGTCGCACGGGGTCGGCCATGACGGCGGTCCGCGTGTCGCGCTGCTGCTCGTCGTAGTCGGGGATCCGCGCGGCGCCGTCGTGCAGTCCGTCGGCGAGTCGCCCGGAGCCGTCGGAGAGTTTGTACATGCCGCCGGTGAGGTCCTCGGCCCCGGACCTGAGCCTGCCGACGCCCTGGTCCAGGGTGCCGGCGCCGGTGCTGGCCGTGCCGAGCCCGGTGTGCAGCTCCCGGGCTCCCGCGGCGACCTTTCGGGCCCCGGTGTTGAGGGCGTTGATCCGGGTCACCGCGTCGTCGAGGTCCTCGGAGAGGTGCGGCGCCCGGTCGGCGAGGGCCTGCGCCTGTTCCTGGAGCGTGCCGAGGTGGGCGCGCAGGGTCGTCAGGTCGCCGTCCTGGTCGGCGATCAGCGTGTCGAGGTCGTCCGCGACGGTGGCGACCTGGGCGGCCGTGTCGCGGGCCTTCTCCAGGTCCGCGCAGGCGGCGTCGGGCAGCACCGGGTGCTCGCAGCGGGTCCGGTAGAGGGCCGCGAGCGTGTCGGAGGCGGTGTGCGCGCCCCTGGCGGCGGTCGGGGCGGCCTTCACGAGCGTGTCGAGGTGGGCGCCGACCGCCTCGGCGGAGTCCGCGACCAGCTGCGCGGTGTCGCCGATGGTCTTCTCGTTGTCCTTGAGGAAGGGACCCACCTTGCCCGCGACCCCGTTGACCCGGTCGGCGAGCGTCTGGGTGCCGTCCGCGACCTGCCGCGTGCCGTCCGCGAGGTCGCCGGACCCCGAGTCGAGCTTCTCCAGACCCGTGGCCAGCGAGCCGCTGCCCTTCTTGGCCGCGGACAGCCCGTCGGCGAGGTCCTTCGACCCCTTCTCGGCCTTGCCGATGCCCCCGTTGAGGTCGTCGGCGCCGTCGGCCGCCTTCGCGGTCGCGCCGTGGAGGTCGGAGAACGAGACGAAGATCCTGTCCAGGAACGACCGCGAGGCCTTCGTGGAGGCGGCCGTGCGGACCTCGCTGAAGACGGTCCGTGAGATCTGTCCGACGATGTAGTTGTTCGCGTCGTTCGTCCGCACCCGCAGGGCGCCGGTCTGCGGTGTGTCGCCCGCGCTGGAGGCGATCCGCGCGCTGAGGTCGGCGGGCATGGTCAGCGACAGGTAGTACGTGCCGTCCTCCACGCCCGCGCGTGCCTGCTCGGCGCTCACCTCGTGCCAGTCGAAGACCTCGCTGTCCCGCAGCCCGCGGGTGATGTCGTCGCCGGCGGTGATCCGCTTCCCGTCGGCCGTCGCCCCCTTGTCGTCGTTCACCAGCGCCACCGGGATGCGGTCGAGCCGGCCGTAGGGGTCCCAGAACGACCACAGGTACAGCGCCCCGTAGAGCAGGGGCAGCAGCAGAAGCGCCACCAGGGCGGCCCGCGGGAGCTTCCCCCTGCCGAAGCGGCGCAGCTCAAGCGCGGCCAGTCGGGGCGAGCGCATCGGCCTTCTCCTTCTCGTCGGGTCCGGTGACGGGGGCCTCGGTGGCGGACGCCTCGGTGTCCGCTGCCGGGTCCCCGGGGGTGCGGGTGGACACCGCGGTGATCCCGTCGGGGGCCTCGGCGCAGACCGCCAGGACGGTGGTCCCGGACGCGGCGATCGCCCTCAACAGGTCCCAGACCGCGCCGCGTTCGGCCTCGGACAGCTTCAGGTCGGTGTCGTCGACGCCGAGCAGCGCCGGCCGTCCGACGAGCGCGAGGGCCACCGACAGCCGCAGTGCCTCGATCCGTTCCAGATCGCGTACGGCTGTCCGCCCGCCCTTGGGCAGGGCCGCCCGGTCGAGACCGGCCGCCTCCAGTGCGGTGTCGATGCCGTGGTCCGCCGCCGCGGCCCGCTCCGCGCGCGGGCGCAGCAGCTCCCGTACGGATCCGCCGAACCGCCGCTGGAGCATGGCCCGTTCCCGCAGGTGCTCGTCGACGGTCAGCGCCGGGTCGAGGTCGGTGACGCCGGCGACATGCGCGAGCGCGCCGGTCCGGCGCACGGCCGCCGACTGCTTCGGCAGCCGTGCCGTGCCCACGGTCGCCGTTCCCTCGGTGGTCCTCATCCGGCCGGTGAGCGCGAGCAGCAGGCTCGTACGGCCGGAGCCGGACGGTCCCTCGATCGCGAGCAGCGAGCCGGGTTCCGCGTCGAGGTCCACGCCGCGGAAGGCCCAACCGCGGGGGCCCTCGAGGCCGAGGCCTTCGGCTGTGATGCGGACGCCGCCCACAGTCCCCCCTGATTCCGTGGTGATTTTGAACTGACTGGTCAGTGCAAAAACTAACCCGAACCTTCGATCGAAGCAAAAGCCGAGGTCAGAACGGATTGTCAGTGGCATACCGCACGATGGGCACATACGGCACCACCCGGCAGGGAGTGCCGTCACCCAGACGACAGGAGGTTCGTCATGGCCAGCTCCCACGCAGCCGCCGCACACCGGCGCCGCGCCACCGGCCCTGCCCCCTCACTGACCGGCCCGGCGAGCGACGTCCACCCCGTGCTGCGCCGGACGACGGCACCGCCCGCCGCACTCGACCTGCTCGCCCAGGCCCGCGCCGGCCTGGAGGAGGCGGCCGTCCTCGAGACCCCCAACGAGCGCTACGCCACGGCCCATCTCGCCGCCCTGCGCACCGCCGCCGCCGTCCTCGCCGCGCGCGGCCGCCCCGACCCCTCCCCCCGTAAGCGGGCGCGCATCCGCAGCGCCTGGGAGGTGCTCCCCGAGATCGCGCCCGAACTCACCGAGTGGAGCGCCCTGTTCGCCTCCGGGGCCGGGCGCCGCGCCCGGGCCGAGGCGGGCATCCAGGGCGCGGCCGGCCGCCGGGACGCCGACGATCTGATACGCGACGTGGCGATGTTCATCCGCCTCGTCGAGCGCCTGCTGGTCCTCCAGCCCGTCCTGCCCCAGCCCCGCCAGGACGGGGACGACCCGGACGGCAGGGGAGCGGGACGGCCGATACCGGACGCGGGCTGAGCCGGGCCGGCCCCCGGCCGTGCCGGCCCCGCTTGGCGAGGCCGCCCTGCCAGGACCGTCCCGCCGGGCCGGCGACGCCGAACGCGGGCTGAGACCGGACCGGCCCGCGCCCTGCCGGGCCCGCTCGTCGGGACTCTCGTCCTGCCGGGCCGTCTTGCCGGGGCCGGGACGGGGATGCCGGAGGACGGGGACGCCGGACGAGGGTTGAGGCTGGGCCAGCTCGCACCCTGCCCGGCCCGCTTGTCGGGGCCGTCTGCCGGGACTCTCGTCCTGCCGGGCCGTCTTGCCGGGACCGGGACGGGGATGCCGGAGGACGGGGACGCCGGACGAGGGTTGAGGCTGGGCCGGCTCGCACCCTGCCCGGCCCGCTTGTCGGGGCCGTCTGCCGGGACTCTCGTCCTGTAGGGCCGTCCTGCCAGGGTCGTCCCGGCCGGGACCGGCACGGGGATGCGGGCGTGGGCTGAGACCGGGCCGGCCCCCGCCCTGTCGGGCCCTCCCGCTGGGGCCGGACCGGAGCCGGACGGGGGTTGGACCGGAGCCGGACGGGGATGTCGGGCGTGGGCGGACGCCGTGCCCGGTCCGGGTGCCGGAGGCAATAGGGTGGACGCTGTTTGAAGCCTTCCCTCCGCCCGGACCGCTCCGGTCGCGCCGGTCCGGGAGGCAGCCCGTTCGCTCCGCCGCGCAAGAGGCGGTGCCGCGCCGAGGAGTCAACCGCCGTGCCGGACCCGATCCGCCCCCGTGCCGCTCTCCGTACCGCCGTGGTCTGGGAGGTCCTCCAGGACGCCCTCGAGCGCCGGGTCAAGGCCACCGGCCGCGAGGCGCTCGACGTCCTCGACACCGGCGGCGGCAGCGGCAACTTCGCGGTGCCCGTCGCCCGGCTCGGCCACCGGGTCACGGTCGTCGACCCCAGCCCCAACGCGCTCTTCGCGCTGGAGCGCCGCACCGCCGAGGCCGGCGTCGCCGACCGCGTGCGCGGCGTCCAGGGCGACGCCCACGGCCTCTTCGACGTGGTCGAGCGCGGCGGCTACGACGCCGTCCTGTGCCACGGCGTCCTGGAGTACGTCGACGACCCCGCCGAAGGCGTCCGCAACACCGTGGCCGCCCTGCGCCCCGAGGGCGTCCTCAGCCTCCTCGCCGCCGGCCTCGGCGGAGCCGTCCTCGCCCGGGCCCTCGCCGGCCACTTCAAGGAGGCCCGGCAGGCCCTCTCCGACCCGGACGGCCGCTGGGGCAGCGGCGACCCCGTGCCGCGCCGCTTCACCGCCGAGCAGCTCACCGGGCTCGTCGAGGGCGCGGGCCTCGACGTCACCGCCGTGCACGGCGTACGGGTCTTCGCCGACCTCGTCCCCGGCGTCCTCGTGGACACCGAGCCCGGCGCCCTCGACGCCCTGCTCAAGCTGGAGGAGGCCGCCGCCGAACTCCCCGCCTTCCACTCCGTCGCCACCCAGCTCCACGTGCTCGGTGAGACACGGGGGACCCAGGAGGCCTGAGCGCTCCCGGACCCCGCCCGCTGATCAGGGGCTTGGCGGCACATGGAGTACGCCACAGGCCCCCCGTTCGGGCGCGGCGCGCCGTATGATCGAGGGAGACCGCCCGGCATGACGGGTCGGCCGCCGGGGAATGGAAGCCTCAGCGGACCGGGACGCCCATGGCGGGCTCCGGTTGGCCAATTGGCGTAGAGGGGCGGGTTTCACGGGGGCGGATCCCTGCCTATCCTGAAGGGACCCCCGAGTCGCCCCGGCGACTGCACGATGAGGAGGACTCCGTGCCGCTCTCGGAGCACGAGCAGCGCATGCTCGAGCAGATGGAGCGAGCGCTGTACGCCGAAGATCCCAAGTTCGCGTCGGCGCTCGAGGGAAGCGGGCTGCGTACGTACACCCGGCGGCGGGTCTACCAGGCGGTCGCGGGCTTCCTCGTGGGTATCGCGCTCCTCATGGCGGGCATGGTCGCCAAGCAGGTGTGGCTCAGTGTCGTGGGCTTCCTCGTCATGCTGGGCTGTGCGGTGCTCGCGGTCACCGGCTGGCGCAAGGCGCCCAAGCCGGGCGAACACCCCGCGGGCGCGCACCACACCCGTGGCCAGGGACGGCAGAAGCGCTCACTGATGGACCGGATCGAGCAGCGCTGGCAGCGCCGCCGAGACGAGCAGGGCGGCCACTGACCGGCCCCCACCCCGGACGACGTCGAGGGGGTGACCACCCACCGGGTGGTCACCCCCTCCGCGTGTCCGCGTCCTCCGCTCAGCTCTGCTGGCCCGAGGGGCGCCGGCGCAGCAGGCTCGCCAGCCGGTCCGCCCGGCCCGCCCAGGACGCCTTGAGGGCCGTCCAGCGGTCCGCGAGGTCCCAGACCGCCCGGACGGCCGAACGGGGTGCCACGACCGCCCGCACCCTGGTGGTCCAGCCGACCCTCGCCCGCAGCGCCGCCCGCACCCGGTGGACCTCCTCGGACAGCCCGGTCCCGGCGCGCGGGTGCGGCGCGAACAGCACCTGCTCCACGGCCCCGGCCACCCGGTGCACCGAGTCGGCCGCCGTCTCGTCCAGCTCCCCGATCCGCACGATCCGCGCCGCCGCCCGCCGGGGGGTCAGCGCGTCGTCCGGTTCGATGCCGTAGTCCCAGGCCGTGTCGACGAGCTCGCGCCAGACCGCCAGCACATGTGCCGTCGCGGCCCCGGCCGCCTCGTGGGACGGCTCGTCCAGCAGCACCGCGGAACCGGGGCCCTCCGCCGCGAGCCCGTCGGTGCCGGCCGCCGGTTGCCGTCCGCCGGCCGGCCCGGCCCCGGAGTGCCGGGCCGACGCCAGCCGCACCGACCGCCGGCGCAGCCGCCACAGCATCGGCAGCGACGGAAGGGCCAGCGCCAGGGCGCCCAGCAGGATCCAGCCGATGGTCTCGTACAGCGGGGTGCCCTGGTCGCCCTGCTCCGCCTCGTCCAGCGGGAGCGCCGCACCGCAGCCGTCGAGCTTCTTGTCCTGCGCCGAGCAGCTCGTGCTCGCCGAGGGAGCCGCCGAGGGAGCCGCGTCCGCCGACTGGGAGGACTGCGGCAGGTCGGGGGTGTCCGCGTTCGAGGAGTCCGGCACCGTGTACGACGGGGTCGTCCCGCGCGTCGGGGTCGGCTCGAAGCGGGTCCAGCCCACGCCCTCGAAGTACAGCTCGGGCCAGGCGTGCGCGTCCTTCAGGCTCACCGCCACCGAACCGTCCGCCTGCGGGGAACCCGGCGCGAAGCCCACCGCGACCCGGGCCGGTATGCCCAGCGTGCGGGCCATCGCCGCCATCGCGAACGAGAAGTGGACGCAGAAGCCCTGCTTGTCCCGCAGGAAGCGGGCGATCGCGTCGGGCCCGGAGCCGACCTCCACATCGGTGTCGTACTCGAAGCCGCCCGTGACCGCGAAGTAGTCCTGGAGCGCGACCGCCTTCGCGTAGTCGCTGGTCGCGCCCGCGGTGATCTCCTTCGCCTGGCGCGACACCAGCTTCGGCAGCGAGCCCGGCACCTTGGTGTACTCGTCCCGGATCGAGCTCGGCGCCTTCGGCGCCGCCTCCAGCTGCTTCGCCGTCGGCTGCACGTCGAGGCTCGTCACCTCGTACGTCTTGCCGCTGGTGTCCTCGCCGTGGTCGCCGACGAGGGTCATGCCGACCGGCTCGTACCGCCAGTCGCCCTTGATCGTCACGCCGCTCGGCGGATACGGCATCGGCAGCCAGGCCTGGGCGTAGCCGGCGGCGGCCGAGATCCGGGTGGAGACCACCGCGCGCTTGATGTCGGGACCCAGTCCGGTGGGCGTGGGGAACTCGTCCGGCACGGCGACGATGTGGCGCTTGGAGGGCTTCCAGGTGGTGCCGTCGAAGTCGTCCAGGGAGACGATCCGCAGATACATGTCCGACAGGTCGTCGGCGTTGGTGCTCAGCGTCAGGACCGTGCGGTCGTCGTTCACGTTCAGGCTGTCGCGCAGGGACACCACCGGGTTGACCGCGGAGATCGTCCCCCCGCTGCCGTTGCCCGCTCCCACGCCCGTCCCGGCGCCCGCCAGCAGGCCGCCCTGGATCGCCGGCAGGGGCAGCAGCGGCACCACCAGGGCCACGCCCAGCGCGGCCATGCCGATCCGCCGGCCGGTGCGCACCGGCGCCACCGCCCCCGGCTGCTCGCCCGGGGTGCGTGGCGCGCCGGCGAAGACCCGGCCCCACTGGGAGAGCCGCTCACGGCCCTCGGCCAGCAGCAGCATCAGATAGCCGGCCGCGGCGATCAGGAACCACACCCAGTCGCTCGACCCGTTGGACAGTCCCGCGGCCACCGAGTACAGCGCGAGCAGCGGCAGACCGGCCGGCGCGGCGTTGCGGAAGGTCACCGCGAGGGTGTCCACCGCCAGGCCGATCACCAGGACTCCGCCGACCGTCATCAGCCGGATGCCGTCGGACAGCGGGGCGGGGATCGCGTACTGCCCGACGTCCTCGGTGCCCGCCCGCAGCAGCTCCCCGAAGTGCTGGATCGCCTCCGGGCCCGGGACCACCCCGAGCAGCGCCTGCTCCCGGGCGAAGACCAGGGTGAGCAGCAGCAGCGAGACCAGCGCCTGGGCGGCCACCGTCAGCGGCCGGGCCAGCGGCACCCGGCGGGCGGCCGCGCCCACCCCGGACTGGATCGCCAGCAGCACCGCCGCCTGGAGGATCCAGGTCGCCGGGTCGACGAGGGGCAGCAGGGCGCACGACGCCATCAGCGTGGCCGCCGCCGAGCACAGTGTCAGCCGAGCCCGTCCGCTCATGATCCCGCCTCCCCCGCACGTGTCCCGCCCGCCGTGACGACGCCCGCCCGCTCGCGGTCGGCCTGACGCCACAGCTCGTCCAGCGAGGTGCCCCGCGGTACGCCGAGGGCGGTCCAGCCCGCCTCGCGCAGCAACCGCAGCCGCTCCTCCTGACTGTTCATCGGATGGGCCATGCCGTTCGGTTCACGCCCCCAGGTGTCGCTGTCCAGCAGGAAGGCGACCGCGCCCCCGCTGCGCTGGCGCATCTTCGCGGCGATCGCCGCCTGTTCCTCGTCGATGTCGCCGAGGAACGCCACCAGCAGTCCCTCGTTGCCGCTGCGCAGCAGGTCGTAGGCGCGCGACAGGCTCGCGCCGTCGGAGTGGTCGACCACCGCGAGGGTGTCCATCATCAGCCCGGCGGCGTCCGCCGACTCCCCGCTGGCCCCGGCGAACCCGTCGGCGCCCTCCCCGGGCACCGAGGTGCCGGTGTCCGTCAGCAGCCGGACCGAGAAGCCCCGCTCCAGCATGTGCACGAGGACGGACGCGGCGCCCGAGACCGCCCATTCGAAGGCGGAGTCCGGGCCGGCGCCCTCGTAGGCCAGGGCCCGGGTGTCCAGGAGCACCGTGCAGCGGGCCCGCTGGGGCTGCTCCTCGCGGCGCACCATCAGCTCGCCGTACCGGGCGGTCGAACGCCAGTGCACCCGGCGCAGGTCGTCGCCGTAGCGGTAGCCGCGCGGGATCACGTCGTCGTCGCCGGCCAGCGCCACCGCGCGCTGCCGCCCGTCGCCGTACCCCTTGGCCTCGCCGCTCAGCCGCACCGGCGGCAGCGGCTCCACCCGGGGGATCACCGTCAGCGTGTCGTACGTCGAGAAGGACCGGGTCAGTTCGCACATGCCGAACGGGTCGCTCAGCCGGAGCTGGAGCGGGCCCAGCGGATAGCGGCCGCGCAGATCGGAGCGGACCCGGTAGGACACCTCGCGCCGGCCGCCCGCCTCCACCCGGTCCAGGACGAACCGGGGGCGCGGGCCGAGGACGTAGGGCACCTTGTCCTGGAGCATGAGCAGGCCGGTGGGCAGCCGTGAGACGTTGTCCATCCGCAGATGGACGCGGGCCTCGCTGCCGGCCGGCACGCGCGCGGGGGCCAGCCGGCGGCTGCCGGCGACCCGGTAGCGGGTGCGGTAGACGACGGCCGCGCAGATCAGCGGGAGCGCGGCCAGCAGCAGCCCGACCCGCAGCAGATTGGGCTGCCCGAGCACGTACGCGCAGACGGCGGCGGCTATGCCGGCCGCCAGGAAGGAGCGCCCGCGGGTGGTCAGACCCGCCAGAGCGGTCCGGGCGCCGCCCTTCTCGAGGCGGCCGCCCTGGGGCTGTCCGGTCCGGCCGGTCCCCCCGGTGGTCATCAGATCCTCCGCGGCGGCTGCTGCGGGTACGCGGGCGTGTTCTGGCCCAGGCCGCCGTAGGTGTGCTGCTGGCCGCCGGTGGGCACCGGGGTGCGCTGCAGGATCTCCTCGACGACCTGTTCCGCCGTGCGGCGGTTGAGCTGGGCCTGTGCCGTGGGCAGCAGACGGTGGGCCAGGACGGCCACGGCGAGGTGCTGCACGTCGTCCGGCAGCGCGTAGTCCCGGCCCGAGAGGGCGGCGGACGCCTTCGCCGCGCGCAGCAGGTGCAGCGTCGCGCGCGGCGAGGCGCCGAGTCTGAGGTCCGGGTGGGTGCGCGTGGCGCCGACCAGTTCGACGGCGTAGCGGCGAACCGATTCGGCGACGTGGACCGTGCGGACGGCGTCGATCAGCTTCACGATCTCGTGCGCGTGGGCGACCGGCTGGAGGTCGTCCAGCGGGCTGACCCCGCCGTGCACGTCGAGCATCTGCAGTTCGGCCTCCGCGCTGGGGTAGCCGATGGAGACCCGGGCCATGAAACGGTCGCGCTGGGCCTCGGGCAGCGGATAGGTGCCCTCCATCTCGACCGGGTTCTGCGTGGCCACCACCATGAACGGGCTGGGCAGCTCGTACGTCTGCCCGTCGATGGTGACCTGGCGCTCCTCCAGGGACTCCAGGAGCGCGGACTGCGTCTTGGGCGAGGCCCGGTTGATCTCGTCGCCGATCACGATCTGGGCGAAGATCGCGCCCGGCTTGAACTCGAAGTCGCGGCGCTGCTGGTCCCAGATCGACACGCCCGTGATGTCCGAGGGCAGCAGGTCCGGTGTGAACTGGATCCGGCGCACCGAACAGTCGATGGACTTCGCCAGCGCCTTGGCGAGCATCGTCTTGCCGACGCCGGGGACGTCCTCGATCAGAAGATGTCCCTCGGCGAGCAGCACGGTCAGCGAAAGCCGTACGACCTCGGGCTTGCCCTCGATCACTCCCTCCACCGAACTGCGGACTCGATCCACAGTGGCGGTCAGATCCGTGAGGCTCGCTCGCTCGTCATAGGTCGTCACCCGGCCCTCCTCGGCCCTTACATTGCTCCGGGCCGACGCTCTTCACCGCGAACCGGCCCACCCCGAATCACGTGCGCCACCCGTGAAATGTTCGGCGTGGCGTCACAACCGCATTCTTGCTGCCGTTACCGATTCGTGTCACTCGCCTATGGACAACTGCCCGCGATATGTCGGTTCTATGGCCTTTTGAGTACCGGTGCAGGAGAAATCAACAGGCAAATGACAGCGAACCGGCAACGGTGCGGGCGGTCGGCGAGGCCGTCAGGCGGGGTCGATCTCGCGCAGCAGGCCCGTCTTCACGTCGAACACGAAGCCGCGCACGTCGTCGGCGTGCAGCAGGAACGGCGAGGTGCGCACCCGCTGCATGGACTGCCGTACGTCCTGGTCCACGTCCCGGAAGGCCTCCACGGCCCAGGCCGGACGCTGGCCGACCTCCATCTCCAGTTCGGTGCGGAAGTCCTCGGTGATCGCCTCCAGGCCGCAGCCCGTGTGGTGGATCAGCACGATGCTGCGCGTGCCCAGCTTGCGCTGGCTGATCGTGAGTGACCGGATCACGTCGTCGGTGACCACCCCGCCCGCGTTGCGGATCGTGTGGCAGTCACCCAGCTCCAGGCCGAGCGCCGCGTGCAGGTCGAGACGGGCGTCCATGCAGGCCACGACCGCCACGTGCAGCACGGGCCGGGCGTCCATGCCGGGGTCGGTGAAGGCGGCGGCGTACCGCTCGTTCGCGTCGACGAGACGGTCGGTCACCGTGCCGCCGCGTATGGCGCCTTCGGACTCGGTGGGTACGGATGCAGAAGTCGTCATAACCATGACGGTACTGGTCACGGCCCTTGCGGTCCTGTTGTGAGAAGGGAAAAAGAGCGTCATCACGTCGCACTTGTGAGGTAGGCCACAGGAGTGAGGTCGCGCCACCCGGCCGGGTGATTTCCGCCGCTCCGGCGCTTCACGACGGCGCCCGCCCGCGACGCGCAGGCCGGTTGATTGACCGCGAGACACCGTGGACTAAAGTGACGCGAAGCGGGAGGCGGCGGCTCGACGGCGATCTCCCTGCTGGACTGACTTCCCCGCATGCCGCGGCAGGCCTTCCCCAGACGAGAGGGCGGGGACCCGGCGGTGCGCGTTCCCGCCGGATCTGAGAGGGCCCCTTGAGCCAGAGTCGACACGTCCCGGTGATGCTCCAGCGGTGCCTGGACCTGTTGGCCCCCGCCCTGACGCGGCCCGGCGCCGTCGTCGTCGACTGCACCCTCGGCCTCGGCGGCCACAGCGAAGCCCTCCTCACCCGGTTCCCCGGGGTCCGGCTCGTCGCCCTCGACCGCGACAAGGAGGCCCTGCGGCTCTCCGGCGAGCGCCTCGCCCCCTTCGGCGAGCGCGCCACCCTGGTGCACGCCGTCTACGACGAACTCCCCGACGTCCTCGACCGGCTCGGCCTCCCGCACGTCCAGGGCGTCCTGTTCGACCTCGGCGTGTCCTCCATGCAGCTCGACGAGGCCGGCCGCGGCTTCGCCTACGCCCAGGACGCCCCGCTCGACATGCGCATGGACCAGACGACCGGCATCAGCGCCGCCGAGGTCCTCAACACCTACCCGCCCGGCGAACTGGTGCGGATCCTGCGGGCGTACGGCGAGGAGAAGCAGGCCAAGCGGATCGTCTCCGCGATCGTCCGCGAACGCGACAAGGAGCCGTTCAGCAACAGCGCCCGGCTGGTCGAGCTGATCCGCGGCGCCCTGCCGCAGGCCGCCATGCGCACCGGCGGCAACCCGGCCAAGCGCACCTTCCAGGCGCTGCGCATCGAGGTCAACGGCGAACTGTCGGTGCTGGAGCGGGCGATCCCGGCCGCCGTCGAGGCGATCGACGTGGGCGGGCGGATCGCCGTGCTGTCGTACCACTCGCTGGAGGACCGGCTGGTCAAGCAGGTGCTCGCGGCCGGCGCCGCCACCACCGCCCCGCCCGGGCTGCCCGTCGTCCCCGAGCGCTACCAGCCCCGGCTCAAGCTGCTGACCCGCGGTGCCGAACTTCCCACCGAGGAAGAGGTCGCCGAGAACCGGCGCGCGGCCCCGGCCCGGCTGCGCGGGGCCGAACGCATCAGGGAGTCCATCGAATGAGGGCGCGGCGGGCGCAGGTGGGAAAACCGGACTCGGGGGAGGGCGAGTGAGCAGGAAACCCGAACTCAAGGGGAGGGCGGCCCGGCTGGCCCGGCTGTTCCCCGCGGGACCGCGCCAGGCGGCCCGCACCCCCTTCGTCCTCCTCGTCGTCCTCCTCCTCGGCGGCGGCCTCATCGGACTGCTCGTGCTGAACTCCGCGCTCAGCGAGGGCTCGTTCCGGATGGGCGACCTCCAGCGGGACACCAAGAACCTCACCGACGAGGAACAGGCGCTCCAGCGCGACATCGACTCCTACTCCGCCCCGGACGCCCTCCGCCGCCGCGCCGGTGAACTCGGCATGGTCCCCGGCGGCGACCCCGCGTTCCTGGACCCCGACGGCACCGTCAAGGGCGTTCCCTCGCCCGCGGCCGGGCAGTCCGCGCAGGGCGCCGCCGACGTCGTACGGCCGCCCGAGGCGATGACGCTCTCCCAGACGATCGCCTCGCCCGCGGCGTCACCCCCGACCGCACCGCCCGGTGGAACTCCCGCGCCGAGCGCCTCGCCGGCTCCGACCGCAGCCCTTCCCACGACCCCCGGCAGGTGACGGAAGTGTCCGACAGGGAACCGCCCCGCCGCCGCGTGCCCGGCCCCGCCCGGCCCTCCCGCCCCGCCTCCGCCCAGCGCCGCCCCGGCCCCGGCGCCCGCCCGGCCCGCCGTCCGGCCGCCCCGCGCCCCCCGGCCCCGCGCGCCCTCCGGCTCGGCAGCCCCCGCCCCCGGCTGCGCATGGTCGGCCTCGCCCTGACCCTGGTGATGGCCGCCTTCGTCGTACGCCTCCTCCAGGTCCAGGCCGTCGACGCCGGCACCTACGCCGCCAAGGCCGACCGGAACCGGTACGTCGGCCAGGTGCTGGCCGCCGAGCGCGGCGAGATCACCGACCGCAGCGGGGTCGCTCTCGCGAGCAGCGAGGACGCCTACGACATCACCGCCGACCCGACGATGTTCAACCGCGAGAACCTGAGGATCGACGACGGCCCCGAGCAGGCCGCGGCCCTTCTCGCCCCGATCCTCGGCCAGGAGCAGGCCACGATCGTCGCCAAGCTGCGGCCGAAGAACACCAGGTCGCAGTACGCGCTGCTGGCCGTCCGGCAGACCCCGGAGGTCTGGAAGCAGATCAAGGACCTGCGCTCCGCGCTCGCCGCCAAGTCCCGGTCCGACGGCACCACGGTCAACGTCCTCGCCGGTCTCTTCGCGGTCCCCAGCAGCAAGCGCGTGTACCCCAACGGCGACCTCGCCGCCTCCGTGCTCGGCTGGGTCAACGCCGAGGGCAAGGGCGGCGGCGGCATCGAGCAGCAGCTGAACTCCGTCCTGGCGGGCAAGGACGGCAAGATCCGCTACGCCCAGTCCGGCGGCCTCCAGGTCCCCACCGCCGGCTCCACCGAGACCCCCGCCGTGCCCGGCTCCGACATCGAGCTGACGATCGACCGGGACATCCAATGGGCCGCCCAGAACGCCATCACCGAGCAGGTCAAGGCCTCCAAGGCGGACCGCGGCTACGTCGTCGTCCAGGACACCCGCACCGGTGAGATCCTCGCCATGGCCAACTCGCCCGGCTTCGACCCCAACGACCTCACCACCGCCGACCCGGACGCCCTCGGCAACGCGGCCCTCCAGGACGCCTACGAGCCCGGCTCCACCGCCAAGATCATGTCGATGGCGGCCGTCCTGGAGGAGAACGTCGCCACCCCGCTCACCCATGTCGTCGTACCGAACCGGCTGCACCGCGGCGACCGGCTCTTCAAGGACGACATCGACCACGCGACCTGGAACCTGACGCTCAACGGCGTGCTCGCCAAGTCCAGCAACATCGGCACGATCCTCGCCACCGGGGAACTCGGCAAGACCCAGGCCGAGGCCAACCGGGTCCTCTACTCCTACCTGCGCAAGTTCGGCCTCGGCAGCTACAGCGGCCTCGACTTCCCCGGCGAGACCAAGGGCATCCTCGCCGCGCCGGACACCTGGTCGACCTCGCAGCAGTACACGATCCCTTTCGGACAGGGCGTCTCCCTCAACGCGCTCCAGGCCGCCTCCGTCTACTCGACCATCGCCAACGGCGGGGTACGGATCGAGCCGACCCTCGTGCGCGGCACGCAGGGCCCCGACGGCCGCTTCACCCCCGCCGCCGCACCCGAGAAGACCAGGGTGGTCAGCGCCAAGACGGCGAAGACCCTCGCCCAGATGCTGGAGTCGGTGGTGGACGACCAGGAGGGCACCGGCACCAAGGCGCGCATCCCCGGCTACCGCGTCGCGGGCAAGACGGGCACGGCGAACCGCGTGGATCCGGCCACCGGCAAGTACAAGGGATACACCTCCTCCTTCGCCGGCTTCGCCCCCGCCGACGAGCCCCGGGTCACCGTCTACTGCGCGATCCAGAACGCCACCCAGGGCAGCTACTTCGGCGGTCAGATCTGCGGACCCATCTTCAAGCAGGTCATGGAGTTCGCCCTGAAGACCCTCCAGATCCCGCCGACCGGGGCGAAGGCCGCGAACCTGCCCGTCACCTTCTCCCCCTGACGTCCCCGCCCGCCCCGTCCATCGCTGTTCAGCGCCGAACCAGCCAGGAACCAGCCCGTGACCATGATCACTCCCGACCCCGGGAACCACGCGTCCCCCTCCGCCTCGCTTCGCCCGCAGGCGGGTGGGCCCGGTACGCTCACCGCCGTGCCACACGCTGATCAGTCCCAAACCACCCAGAAGGGCGCATCCGTGACCTACCCGGGACCGCCCAGGCCGGTCCAGGTCTCCGCCACACCCCTCGCGGAGCTCGCCGACCAGCTGGGGGCCACCGCCGTACGGAGCGAGGCGGCCGTCACGGGCATCACCCACGACTCGCGCGCCGTCCGCCCCGGCGACCTGTACGCCGCCCTCCCGGGCGCCCGGCTGCACGGGGCCGACTTCGTCACCCAGGCCGCCGGACTCGGCGCGGTCGCCGTGCTCACCGACCCGACCGGCGCCGAGCGCGCCGCCGCCACCGGACTGCCGGTCCTGGTCGCCGACGACCCGCGCGCGCGGATGGGCGAGCTGGCCGCCACGATCTACGGCCGCCCGGGCCGCGACCTGCTCCAGATCGGCATCACCGGCACCTCCGGCAAGACCACCACCGCCTACCTGGTGGAGGGCGGACTGAAGTCGCTGAAGTCCACCGGGCTGATCGGCACGGTCGAGATGCGCATCGGCGAGGAGCGCATCAAGTCCGAGCGCACCACCCCCGAGGCCACCGACCTCCAGGCCCTGTTCGCCGTCATGCGCGAACGCGGGGTCGAGGCGGTCGCCATGGAGGTGTCCAGCCACGCCCTGGTCCTCGGCCGGGTCGACGGCTGCGTCTTCGACATCGCCGTCTTCAACAACCTCAGCCCGGAACACATGGAGTTCCACTCCGACATGGAGGACTACTTCCGGGCCAAGGCACAGCTGTTCACCCTTAAGCGCAGCAAACTCGGCGTGGTCAACCTCGACGACGCGTACGGCCGCCGGCTGGCCCGCGAGGCCGAGGTCCCGGTCGTCACCTTCTCCGCCGAGGGACACCCCGACGCCGACTGGCGCGCGACCGAGGTCCACATCGGCCCGATGGACTCGACGTTCACCGTCCTCGGCCCGGACGGGGTGCGCGTCGCCGCCAGGGCGCCGCTGCCCGGCTCGTTCAACGTGGCCAACACCCTCGCCGCGATCGTCGCCCTCGCCGCCGCGGGACTCGACCCGCAGACCGCCGCCGACGGCGTCGCCGCCGTACCGGGCGTGCCGGGCCGGCTGGAGCGCGTCGACGCCGGCCAGCCCTATCTCGCGGTCGTCGACTACGCCCACAAGACGGACGCCGTCGAATCGGTGCTCAGGGCCCTGCGCAAGGTCACCAAGGGCCGGCTGCACGTCGTCATCGGCTGCGGCGGCGACCGGGACCGCACCAAGCGCGCGCCGATGGGCGCCGCCGCGGCACGGCTCGCCGACACCGCCGTACTGACCTCCGACAACCCCCGCTCCGAGGACCCCCTCGCGATCCTCGCGACCATGCTCGAAGGGGCCGCCTCGGTGCCCGCGCACGAGCGCGGCGAGGTGCTCCTGTTCGAGGAGCGGGCCGCCGCGATCGCCGCCGCCGTCGCCCGCGCGCACGCCGGGGACACCGTGCTGGTCGCGGGCAAGGGCCATGAGCAGGGCCAGGACATCGCCGGGGTGGTCCGTCCGTTCGACGACCGCCAGGTGCTTCGCGAAGCTATCCAGCAGACCCAGGGATGAACTTGTGATCGCCCTCTCCCTCGCCGAGATCGCAGCAGTCGTCGGCGGGCAGACGTACGACATACCGGATCCGTCCGCGGAAGTCACCGGACCGGTCGTCCGGGACTCCCGCGAGGTGGAGCCCGGCAGCCTCTTCGTCGCCTTCGTCGGCGAACGCGTCGACGGCCACGACTACGCGGCCGCGGTCGTCGAGGCGGGCGCGGTGGCTGTACTGGCCTCGCGCCCGGTCGGCGTGCCCGCGATCGTCGTGGACGACGTCCAGGCCGCCCTCGGCGCCCTCGCCCGGCACGTCGTGCACAAGCTCGGCACGACCCTCGTCGCGCTCACCGGCTCGGCCGGCAAGACCAGCACCAAGGACCTCATCGCCCAGGTGCTCCGGCGCAAGGCGCCGACCGTCTTCACCCCCGGCTCCCTCAACAACGAGATCGGGCTGCCGCTGACCGCGCTGTCGGCCACCGGGGAAACCCGGTTCCTGGTTCTGGAGATGGGCGCCCGCGGCATCGGGCACATCCGCTACCTCACCGGTCTGACGCCCCCGAAGGTCGGCCTCGTCCTGAACGTCGGCACCGCCCACATCGGCGAGTTCGGCGGCCGCGAACAGATCGCACAGGCAAAGGGCGAGCTGGTCGAGAGCCTTCCCCCGGCGAGCGACGGCGGGGTCGCGGTCCTCAACGCCGACGACCCGTTGGTCCGGGCCATGGCCTCCCGTACGAAGGCGAAGGTGGTCCTTTTCGGAGAGTCCGGCGAAGCGGACGTACGGGCCGAGAACGTACGACTCACGGACAGCGGACAGCCCTCCTTCAGCCTTCACACACCCTCCGGGTGCAGCGATGTGACCATGCGCCTGTACGGTGAGCACCACGTGTCGAACGCGCTCGCCGCGGCCGCCGTCGCCCATGAGCTGGGCATGTCCGTAACAGAGATCGCCACCGCGCTCTCCGAGGCGGGCTCCCTCTCCCGCTGGCGGATGGAGGTCACCGAGCGCCCGGACGGCGTGACGATCGTCAACGACGCCTACAACGCGAACCCCGAGTCCATGCGAGCCGCTCTGCGTGCGCTGGCGGCCATGGGCAAGGGGAGGCGGACCTGGGCGGTGCTCGGCAAGATGGCCGAGCTCGGGGACGAGGCGCTCGCCGAGCACGACGCGGTCGGACGGCTCGCCGTCCGGCTCAACGTCAGCAAGCTCGTCGCGGTCGGGGGCAGGGAAGCCGCCTGGCTGCAACTGGGCGCATATAACGAGGGTTCGTGGGGTGAGGAGTCGGTGCACGTGTCCGACGCACAGGCGGCGGTCGACCTGTTGCGCAGCGAGCTGCGCCCGGGGGACGTCGTACTCGTGAAGGCGTCCCGATCGGTCGGCCTCGAGAGCGTCGCGCAGGCGCTGCTCGCGACCGGTGCCGAGGGTGAGGTTTCCGCCCGATGATGAAGCAGATCCTGTTCGCGGGTGTCATTGGCCTCTTCCTGACACTGATCGGTACGCCGCTGCTGATCAAGCTGCTGGCGCGCAAGGGCTACGGCCAGTACATCCGCGACGACGGCCCGCGCGGGCACGCCAGCAAGCGCGGTACGCCGACCATGGGCGGTATCGCGTTCATACTGGCGACGGTCGCGGCGTACTTCCTGTCCAAGGTGATCACGGGCAAGCCGCCGACCTACACCGGTCTGCTGGTGCTGGGCCTGATGTGCGGCATGGGTCTGGTCGGCTTCCTCGACGACTACATCAAGATCGTCAAGCGGCGTTCGCTGGGTCTGCGGGCCAAGGCGAAGATGGCGGGCCAGTTGATCGTCGGCATCGCCTTCGCGGTGCTCTCGCTCCAGTTCGCGGACTCCCGCGGCAACACCCCGGCCTCCACCAAGCTGTCGTTCATCACGGACTTCGGCTGGACGATCGGCCCCGTGCTGTTCGTCGTCTGGGCCCTGTTCATGATCCTCGCCATGTCCAACGGCGTGAACCTCACCGACGGTCTGGACGGCCTCGCCACCGGCGCCTCCGTCCTCGTCTTCGGCGCCTACACGTTCATCGGCGTCTGGCAGTACCAGGAGTCCTGCGCCAACGGCGAGACCCTGACGAACCCCAACGCCTGCTACGAGGTGCGCGATCCGCTGGATCTCGCGGTGGTCTCCGCCGCGCTGATGGGCGCCTGCCTGGGCTTCCTGTGGTGGAACACGTCGCCGGCCAAGATCTTCATGGGCGACACCGGTTCGCTGGCGCTCGGCGGTGTCCTCACGGGCCTCGCCATCTGCTCCCGCACGGAGCTCCTTGTGGCCATCATGGGCGGTCTGTTCGTCCTCATCACCATGTCGGTGGTCATCCAGGTCGGCTCGTTCCGGCTGACCGGGAAGCGCGTCTTCCGCATGGCGCCACTCCAGCACCACTTCGAACTCAAGGGCTGGTCCGAAGTCCTCATTGTGGTCCGTTTCTGGATCATTCAGGGCATCTGTGTGATCGTCGGACTGGGCCTCTTCTACGCGGGATGGGCAGCAGACAAGTGACCTCCTCGGTGTCCCCGGACTTCACGGGCAAGCACGTCACCGTCGCCGGGCTCGGCGTCTCCGGTGTCCCGGCGGCCAAGGTGCTGCACGCGCGCGGGGCGATCGTCACCGTCGTCAACGACGGCGACGACGCACGCGCGCGTGAGCAGGCCGCCGAGCTGGAGGCGCTGGGCGTCACCGTGCGCCTCGGCGACGGGGCGACCCTGCCCGAGGGCACCGAACTCATCGTCACCGCACCGGGCTGGAAGCCGGACAAGCCGCTTTTCTCGGCGGCCGCCGAAGCCGGCGTGGACGTCTGGGGGGACGTCGAGCTGGCCTGGCGTCTCAGGGGGCCCGACGCGGCCCCCTGGCTGTGCGTCACCGGCACCAACGGCAAGACGACCACCACCCAGATGCTGGCCTCCATCCTCAAGGCGGCCGGACTGCGCACCGCGGCCGTCGGCAACATCGGCGTCTCCCTGCTCGACGCCGTCCTCGGCGACGAGGAGTACGACGTCCTGGCCGTGGAGCTGTCCAGCTACCAGCTGCACTGGGCGCCCTCCTTGCGGGCGCACTCGGCGGCCGTGCTGAACCTCGCCCCCGACCATCTCGACTGGCACGGCTCGATGGAGGCGTACGCGCGCGACAAGGGCCGCGTCTACGAGGGCAATCGCGTCGCCTGCGTCTACAACGTCGCCGACAAGGCCACCGAGGACCTGGTGCGCGAGGCGGACGTCGAGGAGGGCTGCCGCGCCATCGGCTTCACCCTCGGCACCCCGGGACCGTCCCAACTCGGCGTGATCGACGGCATCCTGGTCGACCGCGCGTTCGTCGAGAACCGGCAGAAGAACGCCCAGGAGCTCGCCGAGGTCACGGACGTCACCCCGCCCGCCCCGCACAACATCGCCAACGCCCTCGCCGCGGCGGCCCTCGCCCGCGCCTTCGGCGTGCCTCCCACGGCCGTACGGGACGGCCTGCGGGCCTTCACCCCGGACGCCCACCGCATCGCCCACGTGGCCGACGTGGACGGCGTCGCGTACATCGACGACTCCAAGGCCACCAACACCCACGCGGCGGAAGCCTCGTTGGCGGCCTACCCGTCGATTGTCTGGATCGCCGGCGGGCTCGCCAAGGGCGCGACCTTCGACGAACTCGTCGCCAAGTCCGCGCCGCGGCTGCGCGGGGCCGTCCTGATGGGCGCCGACCGCGCGCTGATCGCCGAAGCCCTCGCGCGACACGCCCCGGAAGTACCCGTCGTGGACCTCGACCGGACCGACACTGGGGCGATGCTCGCGGCTGTCCAGGAGGCCCGGCGCCTCGCCCGCGCGGGAGACACGGTGCTGCTCGCCCCGGCCTGCGCCTCCATGGACATGTTCGTCAACTACAACCAGCGCGGGGACGCGTTCGCCGAGGCGGTGCGTGAACTCGCCTGAGGGCGGGTCTTTGGAGGGCGCGTGACTGTGTCGGTCGGGTGCGGGTCTGTGGGGGCTTGTCGCGCCCGCGCGGCGGAGCCGCAGATGTCAGGGGCCCGCGCCCCTAGGGGGTTGTAGTCACGTGCCCAGTAGTCGTACCGGGAGGCCGCCCGTTCAGCGGGCTGTCCGTCGACCCCCCGCCGCGCGTCCGCGCCGGGACAACCCCGTTCTGCGGGCCTACACGCGCGCGCGTAAGGCCTGGGACCGGCCGCTCACCGCCTACTACGTGATCCTCGGCGGCAGTCTGCTGATCACCGTGCTCGGGCTGGTGATGGTGTACTCCGCCTCGCAGATCACCGCGCTGCAGATGTCGCTGCCCGGGTCGTTCTTCTTCCGCAAGCAGTTCCTGGCCGCCTCCATCGGGGCCGTGCTGCTGCTGGTCGCCTCCCGGATGCCGGTCAAGCTGCACCGGGCGCTGGCCTACCCGATCCTCGCCGGAGCCGTCTTCATGATGGCCCTGGTGCAGGTGCCCGGAATAGGGATGGCCGTCAACGGCAACCAGAACTGGATCTCCCTCGGCGGCTCCTTCCAGATCCAGCCCAGCGAGTTCGGCAAGCTCGCCCTGGTGCTGTGGGGCGCCGATCTGCTCGCCCGCAAGCAGGACAGGAAGCTGCTCGCCCAGTGGAAGCACATGCTGGTGCCACTGGTCCCGGTCGCCTTCATGCTGCTCGGGCTGATCATGCTCGGCGGCGACATGGGGACGGCGATCATCCTGACCGCCATCCTCTTCGGGCTGCTGTGGCTCGCGGGGGCGCCCACCCGGCTGTTCGTCGGCGTGCTGTCGATCGCCGCCGCGATCGGGTTCGTCCTGATCAAGACCAGCCCCAACCGGATGGCCCGGCTCGCCTGCATCGGCGCCACCGAGCCCAAGTCCGGGGCCGCCGACTGCTGGCAGGCCGTGCACGGGATCTACGCCCTCGCCTCCGGCGGCATCTTCGGCTCCGGACTCGGGGCGAGTGTGGAGAAATGGGGACAACTCCCTGAAGCCCACACCGACTTCATCTTCGCCGTCACCGGTGAGGAACTGGGTCTCGCGGGGACGCTGTCGGTCCTCGCCCTGTTCGCGGCTCTAGGCTATGCGGGTATCCGCGTGGCCGGACGCACGGAGGACCCCTTCGTGAGGTACGCCGCGGGAGGTGTGACCACCTGGATCACCGCGCAAGCCGTGATCAACATCGGTGCGGTGCTCGGTCTGCTGCCGATCGCCGGCGTCCCCCTCCCGCTGTTCTCCTACGGGGGCTCCGCCCTGCTGCCGACCATGTTCGCGATCGGGCTGCTGATCGCCTTCGCACGTGACGACCCCGCTGCACGGACGGCGCTTGCGATGCGGCAACCCCGCTTTGGTAGAAAGCGGGGGGCCGGGGGTTCCGCGGTGAAACGGGAACCCCGGAGATGGAACACGATGCGACGGCGTGCCTCGGCGGCGCGTCCGTCCGGAGAGCGGTGAATTTCGGTGCATGTCGTACTCGCTGGTGGGGGGACCGCCGGCCACATCGAGCCCGCGCTCGCCCTCGCGGACGCCCTGCGCAGGCAGGACCCCACCGTGGGGATCACGGCCCTGGGCACCGAGCGCGGTCTGGAGACCACGCTCGTCCCGCAGCGGGGCTACGACCTCGCGCTGATCCCGGCCGTGCCGCTGCCGCGCAAGCCCACCCCCGAGCTGATCACCGTCCCGGGCCGGCTGCGCGGCACGATCAAGGCCGCCGAGCAGATCCTGGAGCGGACCAAGGCCGACGCCGTCGTCGGCTTCGGCGGTTACGTGGCCCTGCCCGGCTACCTCGCCGCCAAGCGCCTCGGGGTGCCGATCGTGGTCCACGAGGCCAACGCCCGCCCCGGCCTGGCCAACAAGATCGGCTCCCGGTACGCCGCCCGCGTAGCCGTCTCCACGCCCGACAGCAAGCTGCGCGACGCCCGCTACATCGGCATCCCGCTGCGCCGCTCCATCGCGACCCTGGACCGCGCCGCGGCCCGTCCCGAGGCCCGGCACATGTTCGGCCTCGACCCCAATCTGCCGACGCTGCTCGTCTCCGGCGGCTCGCAGGGCGCCCGCCGGCTCAACGAGGTCGTCCAGCAGGTCGCGCCCTGGCTCCAGCAGGCCGGCATCCAGATCCTGCACGCGGTCGGCCCGAAGAACGAACTGCCCCATGTCCAGCAGATGCCGGGAATGCCCCCGTACATCCCGGTACCGTATCTGGACCGGATGGACCTCGCGTACGCCGCGGCCGACCTGATGCTCTGCCGCGCGGGCGCGATGACCGTCGCCGAACTCTCCGCCGTCGGACTGCCGGCCGCCTACGTCCCGCTGCCCATCGGCAACGGTGAACAGCGGCTGAACGCCCAGCCGGTGGTCAAGGCCGGCGGCGGGCTCCTCGTCGACGACGCGGAACTCACCCCCGAGTGGGTGCGCGAGAGCGTCCTGCCGGTGCTCGCCGATCCGCACCGGCTGTACGAGATGTCCCGCGCCGCCAGCGAGTTCGGCCGCCGGGACGCCGACGACCTGCTCGTCGGCATGGTGTACGAGGCGATCGCGGCGAGTCGCGCCCAGCGATAGGCGCCGTCCACCAGTCGAGCGAAAGGGCAGGGAGCGTGGCCGGATCCGCCACCGTCGAGCGCGGTGCACGCCAGGAGGAGCCGTCCGGTCCGCCCCTCGTCCGAAGGCTGGGCGGCCCGCGCCGATTCCGTATGATCATCATCCTGGCGCTCGCCGTACTCCTCCTCGGCGGGGGCACGGTCTGGGTGTTGTACGGCTCCTCGTGGACGAAGGTCGAGCGCGTCACGGTGTCCGGCACGGACGTCCTGACGCCCGACCAGGTGCGCGAGGCCGCCGCCGTACCGGTCGGCTCGCCGCTCGTCTCCGTCGACACCGGGGCGATCGCGGCGCGTCTGCGCGCACGGCTGCCCAGAATCGACACGGTCGACGTGGAGCGTTCCTGGCCCCATGGAATCGGCCTGAAAGTGACCGAACGACAGCCCGTCCTGCTCATCGGAAAAGGGTCGAACTTCATCGAAGTGGACGACAAAGGCGTCCGTTTCGCCACGATTTCCCAGGCGCTGAAGAACGTACCGCTTCTCGAAATGGCCGTCTCCGCGTCGCGTTCGGGCGGCTCCGGCGCCGCGAGCCTGCGCCGCTTCGGCGAGGACCGGCTGGTGCGTGCGGCGGTGGAGGTTGCCGGCGACATTCCGGACGCCGTCGCCCAGAAGACCCGCGGCCTCAAAGTCCGTTCCTACGACGACATCTCGCTGGAACTGACGGACGGCCGCACGGTCGCCTGGGGAAGTGCCGACCAGGGTGCCCTGAAGGCGCGTACGCTCGGTGCTCTCATGAAAGCCTCCCCGACCGCCCGGCACTTCGATGTCAGCGCTCCCACGGCCCCTGCGTCATCGGGGAGTTGACGCACATCGGCGCAGGCCAGCACCCTGGTTGGGCAGCGACACGGCTGATCACATAGGGTGAAAAGAAAAACGGGAGGTTCGGCGTGTTCGTTGAACGGGCGCCACTTGTCGACTTAGTGTCCTGTTCAGAAGACTCCAAGGAACAGACACACTGGTAACCCTAAACTTCAGCGTTAGGGTTCGGGTCGGCGAAACGGACCGTCCCATTCGGCATCAGTCGTCGGATCGCACCATCTGCGAGGCGGCGACACGTAACTCGAGGCGAGAGGCCTTCGACGTGGCAGCACCGCAGAACTACCTCGCAGTCATCAAAGTCATCGGTGTCGGCGGCGGTGGTGTCAATGCCATCAACCGGATGATCGAGGTCGGTCTCAAGGGCGTCGAGTTCATCGCCATCAACACCGACGCGCAGGCGCTGTTGATGAGCGACGCCGACGTCAAGCTCGACGTCGGCCGCGAACTGACCCGCGGACTCGGCGCCGGCGCCAACCCGGCCGTCGGCCGCAAGGCGGCCGAGGACCACCGCGAGGAGATCGAGGAGGTCCTCAAGGGGGCCGACATGGTCTTCGTGACGGCCGGTGAAGGCGGCGGCACCGGCACCGGCGGCGCGCCCGTCGTGGCCAACATCGCCCGCTCCCTGGGCGCGCTGACCATCGGCGTGGTCACCCGGCCGTTCACCTTCGAGGGACGGCGCCGGGCCAACCAGGCCGAGGACGGCATCGCGGAACTCCGCGAAGAGGTCGACACCCTCATCGTCATCCCCAACGACCGGCTGCTGTCCATCTCGGACCGCCAGGTCTCGGTCCTGGACGCCTTCAAGTCGGCCGACCAGGTCCTGCTCTCGGGTGTCCAGGGCATCACCGACCTCATCACCACCCCCGGCCTCATCAACCTCGACTTCGCCGACGTCAAGTCGGTCATGTCCGAGGCCGGCTCGGCACTCATGGGCATCGGCTCGGCCCGCGGCGACGACCGCGCGGTGGCCGCTGCCGAGATGGCGATCTCCTCGCCGCTCCTGGAGGCCTCCATCGACGGCGCCCGGGGCGTGCTGCTCTCCATCTCCGGCGGCTCCGACCTCGGCCTGTTCGAGATCAACGAGGCCGCCCAGCTGGTCAGCGAGGCCGCCCACCCGGAGGCCAACATCATCTTCGGCGCCGTCATCGACGACGCGCTCGGCGACGAGGTCCGGGTCACGGTCATCGCGGCCGGCTTCGACGGCGGCCAGCCCCCGGCCCGCCGGGACAACGTCCTCGGCTCGGCCGCGGCCTCCTCCCGCCGCGAGGAGCCCGCTCCGGTACGGCAGCCGGAGAGCCGCCCGTCCTTCGGCTCGCTCGGCAGCGTCACGCCGAAGGAGGAGCCGGAGCCCGCCCCCGAGCCGGTGGCCGAGATCCCGGTCGCCCCGCCGGTCCCGCAGTCGCGGACCTACTCGGACAGCGCGGCCGAGGAGCTGGACGTGCCGGACTTCCTGAAGTGATAGGACAGCGCGAGAGCGTGAGCGGCGCGCACTTCGCCTTCACCGACCGGTGGGGCGGGGTGAGCGCCGCTCCGTATGAGGAGCTCAACCTCGGCGGCGCCGTCGGCGACGACACCGCGGCCGTGCACGCCAACCGGGAGCTGGCCGCCACCTCGCTGGGGCTGGATCCGTCGGACGTGGTCTGGATGAACCAGGTGCACGGCGCCGACGCGGTGGTCGTCGACAGCCCCTGGGGCGACCGGCCGGTGCCGCGGGTCGACGCGATCGTCACCGCGCGGCGCGGACTCGCCCTCGCCGTCCTCACCGCCGACTGCACCCCCGTCCTGCTCGCCGACCCGGTCGCCGGGGTCGCCGCCGCGGCCCACGCGGGCCGGCCCGGCATGGTCGCCGGGATCGTCCCCGCCGCCGTACGGGCCATGGTGGAGCTCGGCGCCGAGCCGTCCCGGATCGTCGCCCGCACCGGACCCGCCGTCTGCGGCCGGTGCTACGAGGTGCCGGAGCAGATGCGGGCCGAGGTCGCCGCCGTCGAACCCGCCGCGCACGCCGAGACCAGCTGGGGCACGCCGGCGGTCGACGTGACCGCGGGGGTGCACGCGCAGCTCGACCGGCTCGGGGTGTGCGACCGGGAGCAGTCGCCGGTGTGCACCCGTGAGTCCGGGGACCACTTCTCCTACCGCCGCGATCGCGCCACAGGGCGACTCGCGGGATATGTCTGGCTGGACTGAGGGGCATGACGGACCGTAAGGACGAACTCGCCGTGAACCTGGCGAAGGTGGAGGAGCGCATCGCCCGCGCGTGCGCCGCCGCCGGCCGGGCCCGGGAGGAGGTGACCCTGATCGTGGTCACCAAGACCTACCCGGCCGACGACGTGCGGATCCTCGCCGACCTCGGGGTGCGGCACGTCGCCGAGAACAAGGACCAGGACGCCGCGCCCAAGGCCGCGACTTGCTCGGACCTGTCGCTTTCCTGGCACTTCGTCGGCCAGTTGCAGACCAACAAGGTGCGATCCGTGGTCGGTTACGCGGACTTCGTGCAGTCCGTGGACCGCGCCCGGCTGGTCGGTGCGCTGTCGAAGGAGGCGGTGCGCGCCGGGCGGGAGGTCGGGTGCCTGATCCAGGTCGCCCTCGACGCCGGCGAGAGCGGGCACGGGGACCGGGGCGGCGTGGCGCCCGGCGGGATCGAGGAGTTGGCCGCTCAGGTGGCCGGCGCGCCGGGACTGGGACTCGCCGGACTGATGACCGTCGCACCTCTGACCGGTGAGTACGCCGGGCGCCAACGTGCCGCGTTCGAGCGGTTGATGGATTTGTCGACTGACCTGCGCCGAGCCCATCCCGGTGCGAACATGGTGTCCGCGGGGATGAGTGCGGACCTCGAGGAGGCCGTGGCTGCCGGGGCGACACATGTACGCGTCGGCACTGCGGTACTCGGAGTCCGCGCCAGGCTCGGGTAACGTCGCCAGGAAGTCGGACCACAGCAGAAAATATGGTCATTACCGCCGGTAGGCGGGCACAAGGGCCACGTGGATCGCGGGACTTGGCAGTCGAAAGCCGATCCACCACAGAGCGGAGGACTCAGAGCATGGCCGGCGCGATGCGCAAGATGGCGGTCTACCTCGGCCTCGTGGAGGACGATGGGTACGACGGCCGGGGCTTCGACCCCGATGACGACTTCGAACCCGAGCTCGACCCGGAACCCGAGCGGGACCACCGGCGACACGAGCCGTCCCATCAGTCGCACGGAGCGCACCAGTCCCAAAGGGACGAAGAGGTGCGAATCGTGCAGCCGCCCGCTCCGCGTGAGCCGGTGGCCCGATCCGCCTCGCTCGCCGCGGAATCCGGGCGCCCGGCGCGCATCGCGCCCGTGGCATCCATCACACAAGAACGTCAGTCCCTGGAGAAGAACGCACCGGTGATCATGCCCAAGGTCGTGTCGGAACGAGAGCCGTACCGGATCACCACGCTTCACCCCCGGACCTACAACGAGGCCCGTACCATC
The DNA here is from genome assembly GCF_040630405.1 of Streptomyces sp. NPDC005811. Lineage (NCBI taxonomy): Bacteria > Bacillati > Actinomycetota > Actinomycetes > Kitasatosporales > Streptomycetaceae > Streptomyces > Streptomyces sp. NPDC005811. The sequence goes on along the minus strand of NZ_JBEXXK010000008.1, from coordinate 203,836 downwards.
GGGGAACACTTCCGTGAGGGCACCCCGGTGATCATGAATCTGACTGAGATGGATGACACAGACGCGAAGCGACTTGTCGACTTTGCGGCCGGTTTGGTGTTTGGTCTTCACGGCAGCATCGAGCGGGTGACCCAGAAGGTGTTCCTGTTGTCTCCTGCTAACGTCGATGTCACGGCGGAGGACAAGGCCCGCATCGCAGAGGGCGGGTTCTTCAACCAGAGCTGAGACGCAAGACCGGAAAAGGCAGTACAAAGAAGTACACCGCAGTACAGAGCGGCACGGAAACAGGGGAGAGGGAAGCACCGAACATGGGCGTGGTCCTGGATGTCGTCTACATCGCGCTGATGGTCTTCCTCATCGTGCTCATCTTCCGGTTGGTCATGGACTACGTCTTCCAGTTCGCCCGCTCATGGCAGCCCGGCAAGGCGATGGTGGTCGTTCTGGAGGCCACCTACACTGTCACCGATCCACCGCTCAAGCTTCTGCGGCGAGTCATCCCGCCGTTGCGTCTCGGGGGCGTGGCGCTCGACCTGTCCTTCTTCGTACTGATGATCATTGTTTACATCCTGATCTCGATCGTGAGCCGGCTGTGAGCGATGTGAACTACCGTCTTGCCGATGCCGACGACTACGTTGAGGTGAAGAGATGCCGTTGACCCCCGAGGATGTGCGGAACAAGCAGTTCACGACCGTCCGCCTCCGAGAAGGCTATGACGAGGACGAGGTCGATGCCTTCCTCGACGAGGTCGAAGCCGAACTGACCCGCCTGCTCCGCGAGAACGAGGACCTGCGCGCCAAACTGGCCGCGGCGACGCGTGCTGCTGCCCAGAACCAGCAGAACATGCGCAAGCCTCCGGAGCCGCAGGACCAGCAGGGCGGCATGCCTCAGCAGGGTGGGATGCAGCAGGGCGGCATGCAGCAGGGCGGTATGCCCCAGCAGGGCATGCCGCAGGGGATGCCGCAGCAGGGCATGCCTCCGCAGGGAATGCCCCAGCAGGGAATGCCTCCGCAGGGGATGCCGCAGCAGGGCATGCGAGGTCCCGGCGCTCCGGTGCCCGCCGGCATATCGGGCCCGCCGCAGCAGCAGATGGGTGGCCCCATGGGTGGCCCGCCCCAGCTGCCGAGCGGTGCCCCGCAGCTGCCCGCCGGCCCCGGCGGTCAGGGTGGTCCGCAGGGTCCCGGCCCGATGGGTCCGGGTCCGATGGGCCAGGGTCCGATGGGCCAGGGGCCCATGGGTCAGGGTCCCATGGGTGGTCCCATGGGCGGCCAGCCCCCGATGCAGCAGCAGATGGGTGGCCCGATGGGCGGCCCCATGGGCGGTCCGATGGGCGGCCCCGGTCAGGGCCCCGGTGGCGACAGTGCCGCCCGCGTCCTCTCGCTGGCCCAGCAGACCGCCGACCAGGCGATCGCCGAGGCCCGCTCCGAAGCCAACAAGATCGTCGGCGAGGCGCGTTCGCGTGCCGAGGGTCTGGAGCGTGACGCCCGTGCCAAGGCCGACGCCCTGGAGCGGGACGCGCAGGAGAAGCACCGCGTCGCGATGGGCTCCCTGGAGTCCGCCCGCGCCACGCTGGAGCGCAAGGTCGAGGACCTGCGCGGCTTCGAGCGCGAGTACCGCACGCGTCTGAAGTCGTACCTCGAGTCCCAGCTGCGTCAGCTGGAGACCCAGGCCGACGACTCCCTCGCTCCGCCGCGTACCCCGGCCGCCGCTTCCCTGCCGCCGTCCCCGGCGCCCTCCATGGCTCCGGCCGGCGCCGGTGCGCCGTCCTACGGCTCCGGTGCTCCGGGTATGGGGTCCGGCATGGGCTCGGGCATGGGTTCGGGCATGGGTTCGGGCATGGGCGCGCCCAGCCCCGCCGCGCCGTCCTACGGCGGGCAGCAGCAGATGTCGCCGGCCATGACTCAGCCGATGGCACCGGTTCGTCCGCAGGGTCCCTCCCCGATGGGCCAGGCTCCCTCGCCGATGCGTGGCTTCCTCATCGACGAGGACGACAACTGACGGCCAGTAGTACGCCTTAGGCGTCGGCAGCGTTCAAAGGGCGGGCCCCGGATTCCGATCCGGGGCCCCGCCCTTTTTACGCGTGTTGACGATGGTGCAGGCGGGGGGCGGCGGAGCAGGTGGTGCCGGTGGTGTACACAGAAGGGCCCGGTCTCGTGGAGACCGGGCCCTTCCGCGCCGTCCTTACGCCTTGCGCAGGCGGAACGTCAGCGTCAAGCCGTCGTCGGTGAACGCCGTGCCGTACGTCTCGTCCGCCTCGCCCCGGGCGAAGTCCGTCGCCAGGACCTCGTCGGCGATCAGCCCGGCGTGACCGGTGAGCGCGTCCACGGTCGCCGGGTCGGTCGCGGTCCAGCGCAGCGCGATACGGTCGGCGACGTCGAGGCCGCTGTTCTTACGGGCCTCCTGGATCAGCCGGATCGCGTCCCGGGCGAGACCGGCCCGGCGCAGCTCCTCGGTGATCTCCAGGTCCAGGGCGACGGTGGCGCCGGCGTCGGAGGCGACGGACCAGCCCTCGCGCGGGGTCTCGGTGATGATGACCTCGTCGGGGGCGAGGGTGATCGTCTCGCCGTCGACGTCCACCGAGGCGGTGCCCTCGCGCAGGGCGAGGGACAGCGCGGCCGCGTCCGCGTTCGCGACGGCCTTGGCCACGTCCTGGACGCGCTTGCCGAACCGCTTGCCGAGGGCCCGGAAGTTCGCCTTGGCGGTGGTGTCGACCAGTGACCCGCCCACCTCGGAGAGGGAGGCGAGGGACTCGACGTTCAGCTCCTCGGTGATCTGTGCGTGCAGCTCGGGGGAGAGCGCGTCGAAGCCGGCCGCGCCGACCAGGGCCCGGCTCAGCGGCTGGCGGGTCTTGACGCCCGACTCCGCGCGCGTGGCGCGGCCCAGCTCCACCAGGCGGCGGACCAGGACCATCTGCTTCGACAGCTCCGGGTCGATCGCGCTCAGGTCGGCCTCGGGCCAGGCGGCGAGGTGCACGGACTCCGGGGCGCCCGGGGTGACGGGCACGACCAGGTCCTGCCAGACCCGCTCGGTGATGAACGGGGTCAGCGGGGCCATCAGCTTGGTGACCGTCTCCACGACCTCGTGCAGGGTGCGCAGCGCGGCCTTGTCGCCCTGCCAGAAGCGGCGGCGGGAGCGGCGGACGTACCAGTTGGACAGGTCGTCGACGAACGCCGAGAGCAGCTTGCCGGCGCGCTGGGTGTCGTACGCCTCCAGCGCCTGGGTCACCTGGTCGGTGAGCGCGTGCAGTTCGGAGAGCAGCCAGCGGTCGAGCAGCGGGCGCTCGGCCGGGGCCGGGTCGGCCGCGCTGGGCGCCCACGCGGACGTACGGGCGTACAGCGCCTGGAAGGCGACCGTGTTCCAGTACGTCAGGAGCGTCTTGCGGACGACCTCCTGGATGGTGCCGTGGCCGACGCGGCGGGCCGCCCAGGGCGAGCCGCCGGCCGCCATGAACCAGCGGACGGCGTCGGCGCCGTGCTGGTCCATGAGCGGGATCGGCTGCAGGATGTTGCCCAGGTGCTTGGACATCTTGCGGCCGTCCTCGGCGAGGATGTGGCCGAGGCAGACGACGTTCTCGTAGGAGGACTTGTCGAAGACCAGGGTGCCGACCGCCATCAGCGTGTAGAACCAGCCGCGGGTCTGGTCGATGGCCTCGGAGATGAACTGCGCCGGGTAGCGGGACTCGAACAGGTCCTTGTTCTTGTACGGGTAGCCCCACTGCGCGAACGGCATCGAACCCGAGTCGTACCAGGCGTCGATGACTTCCGGCACGCGCGTGGCGGTGCTCCCGCAGCCCTCCTGCGGGCAGGCGAAGGTGACCGCGTCGATGAACGGGCGGTGCGGGTCCAGCTCGGACTGGTCGCTGCCGGTCAGCCCGCTCAGTTCCGCGCGCGAGCCGACGACGGTGAGGTGGTCGTCCTCGCAGCGCCAGATCGGCAGCGGGGTGCCCCAGTAGCGGCTGCGGGAGAGCGCCCAGTCGATGTTGTTGTTCAGCCAGTCGCCGAAGCGGCCGTGCTTGACCGTGTCCGGGAACCAGTTGGTCTTCTCGTTCTCCTGGAGGAGACGGTCCTTGACGGCGGTGGTGCGGATGTACCAGGACGGCTGCGCGTAGTAGAGGAGCGCGGTGTGACAGCGCCAGCAGTGCGGGTAGCTGTGCTCGTACGGGATGTGCTTGAAGAGGAGGCCGCGCTGCTGGAGGTCCTCGGTGAGCTGTTCGTCCGCCTTCTTGAAGAAGACCCCGCCGACCATCGGGACGGACTCCTCGAAGGTGCCGTCCGGGCGGACCGGGTTGACCACGGGCAGCCCGTAGGAGCGGCAGACCTTGAGGTCGTCCTCGCCGAACGCGGGGGACTGGTGCACCAGTCCCGTACCGTCCTCGGTCGTCACGTACTCGGCATTGACGACGAAATGCGCCTCGGCCGGGAACTCCACGAGCTCGAACGGACGTTGATAGGTCCAGCGCTCCATCTCGGCACCGGTGAAGCGCTGACCGGTGGTCTCCCAGCCCTCGCCGAGCGCCTTGGCCACCAGCGGCTCGGCGACGACGAGGTTCTCCTCGCCGTTCGTCGCGACGACGTAGGCGACCTCGGGGTGCGCGGCCACGGCCGTGTTGGACACCAGGGTCCACGGGGTCGTCGTCCACACCAGGAGCGCGGCCTGGCCGGCCAGCGGACCGGAGGTGAGCGGGAAACGGACGTACACGGACGGGTCGACGACCGTCTCGTAGCCCTGGGCCAGCTCGTGGTCGGACAGGCCGGTGCCGCAGCGCGGGCACCAGGGGGCGACGCGGTGGTCCTGGACCAGCAGCCCCTTGTCGTAGATCTCCTTCAGCGACCACCAGACCGACTCGATGTACTCGGGGTCCATCGTGACGTACGCGTCGTCGAGGTCGACCCAGTAGCCCATGCGGGTCGTCAGCTCGGAGAAGGCGTCGGTGTGGCGCAGCACGGACTCACGGCACTTGGCGTTGAACTCGGCGATGCCGTACGCCTCGATGTCCTTCTTGCCGGCGAAGCCGAGCTCCTTCTCCACCGCGAGCTCCACCGGCAGGCCGTGGCAGTCCCAGCCGGCCTTGCGGGCCACGTGGTAGCCGCGCATGGTGCGGAAGCGGGGGAAGACGTCCTTGAAGACGCGCGCCTCGATGTGGTGGGCGCCAGGCATGCCGTTGGCGGTGGGCGGGCCCTCGTAGAACACCCACTCGGGGCGGCCCTCGGACTGCTCCAGGCTCTTGGCAAAGATCTTCTGCTCGCGCCAGAAATCGAGCACGGCGTGCTCGAGGGCGGGCAGGTCGACCTGGGCGGGCACCTGTCGGTACTGCGTCATCGATCTTCCTCCGGCGGACGTACTGCCTTCCGTCGGAGGGACGAGAGCCTTCGTGTCCTACGCCGTGTGCGGCGCGCTCCCGCGGTACCACCCTCCTTGGCCCTCCGGCGCGTCCTGCGCTCCGGTGAGCCCCCTCATTGGGGTCGCGATGCCGGTTCTACTCGCCCGGTGCGGGCTTTCCTCCGGCGGCTCCGGGGTGATCTTCACGTCGCGCTCGCCCCCGGGCTTCCACCGTCCCCGGGTCGCTCTGGGCTGCGTACGTCGCTACTCGTCCCCATCCACGCTTTTCGCTCCGCCCAGTGTACGGCGCCGCACGGACAGCGGCCGACCGGTTTTCGCGGTCTTCGGGCGGGGCGGGCGGACCGGTGCGGGGTGACCCGATTGGTGGCCCCACGGAGGGGTACGCGGGTTCGCGTTCCGGGGCGGTCGGCCGGGCGGATTACCCGTCGGGGAGCTGGGCACAACGCAGGCAGGCCGACCGCGTGGCGTGCGCGAGGCGGGCGATTTCGGCGGTGTGCCCCGTTGCCGCGGCTCTCAAGTCGATTTATCGTCCCAGCACGATTCGCGCGCAAGATCACCATATGTGAAGGGGCCGCGGCCATGGTGGCGAAGAAGACCACTGCCGAGCAGCCGAAGGTGACTGCCGACACGTCGGCGGCGCAGGCGAGGGCCGCACGGTCGGTGTCCGCCGTGAAGGGCGCTGCCGGGAAACGGGCAGGGCGCAGGAGCCCTGCCAGGAGGACCACCGGGGAGAAGTCGCCCCGGGGTGAGCCTGCCGCCGCCGCGCGGGAGGCCGGTACCGCGGGGACGGCGAAGAAGGCCGCCCCCGACCGGACGACGGCTCCCCGGGCGGCCACCAAGAAGACGGCCTCCGGGGTCGCCGGCGGGAAGACGAAGGCTGCCGAGCCGTCCGGCGGGAAGGCGAAGGCGTCCGAGACGTCCGGGAAGAAGGCGGCGGCTGCCGAGAGGGCGGGCGTTTCCGGGGCGGCTGCCGAGAGGGCGGGCGTTTCGGGGGCGGCCGGTGGGAAGGCGGTGGTTTCCGAGGCGGGGGCTGGGAAGGCGGCTGGTTCTGAGGTGTCCGGGAAGAAGGCGGCGGCTGCCGAGAAGGCGGGCGTTTCCGGGGCGGCCGGTGGGAAGGCTGCGGTGGCCGGCGGGAAGGCTGCAGCTTCTGAGGCGACCGGTGGGAAGGCGGCGGCTTCTGAGGTGGTCGGTGGGAAGGGGGTCGTCCCTGATGTGGCTGCCGGGAAGGCGGTGGCAGGCAAGAAGACCGGGGCTTCTGCGGGTGCCGAGAAGGTGGCGGCCAAGAAGGCCGGAGGTTCCGCGGCTGCCGGGAAGAAGGCTGCCGGGAAGAAGGCGGGCGGCAGGAAGGCGGTCGCCGGTGGCAAGGCTGCGCGCGCCGAGGGCGTGGCGGCGGCGGGTGCGGGAAAGAAGAGCACGGCCAAGAAGGTGGGCGCGGCCACGGCCGCGGAGCAGACGGGAGCCACGACGGTGGTTGCGAAGAAGACTCCTGGCACGGCCACGGCGGCGAAGACCGCCGTTCCCAAGGCGCGGTTCACCGCGGTGGAACCCGGCGAGCTCGCCGTACGACCCGGGGAGGATCCCTGGACCCCCGAGGAGGTCGAGGAGGCCCGGACCGAGCTCCAGTCCGAGAAGGAGCGGCTGCGGGCCGAGCTGGCCTCCTCCGAGACGGCCCTGGTGGGGCTGATGCGGGACTCCGGGGACGGCGCGGGCGACGACCAGGCGGACACCGGGACGAAGAACATCACGCGCGAGCACGAACTGGCGCTGGCCGCCAACGCGCGCGAGATGCTCATCCAGACCGAGCACGCCCTGGAGCGGCTGGACGCCGGTACGTACGGTCTGTGCGAGAACTGCGGCAAGGCCATCGGCAAGGCCCGGATGCAGGCCTTCCCCCGGGCCACGCTGTGCGTCGAGTGCAAGCAGAAACAAGAGCGCCGGTACTGATCGCGTGCCGGTGCGGGGGCGTGTCGTACCCTCGTCCTCAGTCAGGTACCTAGGTTGAGGGACTCACGTGGCAGAGGCGGAGCGCATCATCGGTACGCCGGACATCCCAGAGGCGGCGGGAGCCGAGCCGGAGCAGTCGTCCGGCCCGGACCTCCCGGACGGGCAGGAGAGCACCGAGGCGCGGCCCAGGGGCAAGCGCCGCATCGCCGTGCTCTTCGCCGTCGCCGGGTTCGCGTACGCCATCGACCTGGTCAGCAAGATGATCGTGGTCGCCAAGCTGGAGCACCACGCGCCGATCGAGATCGTCGGGGACTGGCTGAGGTTCGAGGCCATCCGCAACGCGGGCGCGGCCTTCGGTTTCGGCGAGGCCTTCACGATCATCTTCACCGTCATCGCGACGGCGGTGATCGTGGTCATCGCGCGGCTCGCCCGCAAGCTCTACAGCCTGCCCTGGGCGATCGCGCTGGGCCTGCTGCTGGGCGGCGCGCTGGGCAACCTCACCGACCGGATCTTCCGCTCGCCGGGTGTCTTCGAGGGCGCGGTCGTCGACTTCATCGCGCCGAAGCACTTCGCGGTCTTCAACCTCGCCGACTCGGCGATCGTGTGCGGCGGCATCCTGATCGTGCTGCTGTCCTTCAAGGGGCTGGACCCGGACGGGACCGTCCACAAGGACTGACCCTGCCCCGGGGGCACGGTCGAGGTTGTCCACAGGCCCGTACGGGGCGGTCGGAGCCGTCCGGCATACTCGACGGGTGAGCACGATTCCCGAGATCCGTACCCTGCCCGTGCCGGACGGCCTGGAGGGCGAGCGCGTCGACGCCGCCATCTCCCGCATGTTCGGCTTCTCCCGCACGAAGGCCGCGGAACTCGCCGCGGCGGGGAAGGTCTCGGTCGACGGCTCGGTCGTCGGCAAGTCCGAGCGGGTGCACGGCGGGGCCTGGCTGGAGGTCGAGATGCCCCAGGCGCCCGCGCCGGTGCAGATCGTCGCCGAGCCCGTCGAGGGCATGGAGATCGTGCACGACGACGACGACGTCGTGGTGATCGTCAAGCCGGTGGGCGTGGCCGCGCACCCCTCGCCCGGCTGGAGCGGCCCCACCGTCATCGGCGGGCTGGCCGCCGCCGGCTACCGGATCTCCACCTCCGGCGCCGCCGAGCGCCAGGGCATCGTGCACCGCCTCGACGTGGGCACGTCCGGCCTGATGGTGGTCGCCAAGTCGGAGCGGGCGTACACCTCGCTCAAGCGCCAGTTCAAGGAGCGCACGGTCGACAAGCGCTACCACACGCTGGTCCAGGGCCACCCGGACCCGACCAGCGGCACCATCGACGCGCCCATCGGCCGGCACCCGAACCACGACTACAAGTGGGCGGTCACCGCCGAGGGCAAGCCCTCCGTCACGCACTACGACCTGATCGAGGCCTTCCGCGCGGCCTCCCTGCTGGACGTGAAGCTGGAGACCGGCCGCACGCACCAGATCCGCGTCCACATGTCCGCCCACCGCCACCCCTGCGTCGGCGACCTGACCTACGGCGCTGACCCGACGCTCGCCAAGCGGCTGCGGCTGACCCGCCAGTGGCTGCACGCCGTGCGGCTGGGCTTCGAACACCCCGGCGACGGGCAGTGGGCGGAGTTCGCCAGCGACTACCCGGCCGACCTCCAGAAGGCCCTGGAGCAGGTCCGCGAGGAGACCTGGGGATGAGCGGCACGCCCGCGTACACGGTGCGCGTCGCCGGGGACCCCGCCGACCTGGAGGCGTGCTTCGCGGTGCGCAAGGAGGTCTTCGTCCGCGAGCAGGGCGTCCCGGAGGACCTGGAGTACGACGAGCACGACGCCGGCGCGGTGCACGTCTTGGCGGTCCGCGCGGACGGCACCCCGCTCGGGACGGGGCGGCTGCTGTTCGGCGCGGCGGCCGCGGAGCGCACCGGCGGCGACCCCGCGGTCGGGTCGCTGGGGCGGCTGGCGGTGGCCCGGGAGGCGCGCAGGCTCGGGGTCGGGGTCGCGCTGGTGCGGGCCGTCGAGGAGGCGGCACGCGCGCGGGGGCTGGCGGCCGTCGACCTGCACGCACAGACCCGGGCCCTCGGCTTCTACGAACGGCTGGGATACACGGCGTACGGCCCCGAGGAGCTGGAGGCGGGCATTCCGCACCGGTCCATGCGGCGTTCTCTCTAGCGACCGGTGGCGCGTGCGAGGCTGGGCGTCTGTCTGGATGCCCTGATCGTCTAGCCGTCCGGAGCGCCGCCCGTGGATCAGTTGGCCCTGCTGTTCGTGCTGTTGCTCGGGGCCGTGGTGAGCGTCCCGGTCGGGGACCGGTTCGGGCTGCCCTCGCCGGTGCTGATGACCCTGCTCGGGATCGTCCTCGCGGTCGCGGACTTCGTGCCCAACGTCGACGTCCCGCCGGACCTGATCCTGCCCCTGGTGCTGCCGCCGCTGCTCTACGCGGCCGTACGGCGCACCTCCTGGCGGCAGTTCGCCGCCAACAAACGGCCCATCTTCCTGCTCGCCGTGGCGCTGGTGTTCGTCACCACGGTCTGTGTGGCCGCCGTCGCCCACTCGGTGATCCCCGGGCTGCCGGTCGCCGCCGCGGTCGCGCTGGGTGCCCTGGTCGCGCCGCCCGACCCGGTGGCCGCGACCGCAGTCGCCGGGCAGCTCGGGCTGCCGCGCCGGCTCGTCTCCATCCTGGAGGGGGAGGGACTGTTCAACGACGTCACCGCCATCGTCCTGTACCACGTGGCGATCGCCGCCGCCGTCAGCGGGGAGTTCGTGCCCGGGGAGGCGGCCCTGGAGCTGGTGCTGTCCGCCGTGGTCGCGGTCGCCGTGGGCGTCGGGCTCGGCTGGGGCGCCAACCGGCTGCTCGACCTGCTCGGCGACGCGACCCTCCAGATCGGGCTCACCCTCCTCGTGCCGTACGCCGCCTACGTGCTGGCCGAGGAGCTGCACGGCTCCGGTGTGCTCGCCGTGCTCACCTGCGCGCTGTTCCTCGCGGAGTACGCCACCGACCCCGACGACGTGCTGACCCGGCTCGCCGGGCACGCCTTCTGGGACATCGTCGACACGCTGGTGACCGGGGTGGCGTTCGGGCTGATCGGGCTCGAACTGCACAACGCGATCCGTACGGCGTCCGGGCGCTGGGGCGAGATGCTCGGCTGGGCCGGGATCGTCGCGGCCGTGGTGATCGTCGTACGGCTGGCATGGCTGCTGCCGGCGACCTGGCTGACCAAACGGCTGCACGCGCGGCGGGACTACGACGAGGACATCCCGCTCAGCTGGCGGGAGACCGTGATCATGTGGTGGTCCGGGATGCGGGGGGTGGCGTCGGTCGCGCTGGCGCTGGCGATTCCGCTGGAGACGGAGGCGGGGGACGCGTTCCCCGACCGGGACGAGATCGTCTTCGTCGCGTTCGGGGTGATCATGGCGACGCTGGTGCTCCAGGGGCTCACCCTGCCGTGGCTGGTGAAACGGCTCGGGGTGCGGGCCGACACCGAGCGGGAGAAGGCGTTCGAGCGGGAGCTGGCGGTGCGGGCGGCGAAGGCGGCGAAGCGCAGGCTGCGGGAGATCGAGGAGGTGGAGGAGCTGCCGGAGGAGCTGAGCGAGCAGATGCTGCGGCGGGCGTTCGAGATCGGGGTGCGGATCAGTCCCGAGATGGGGGAGGAGGAGCGGCGGGAGGGGCATGACGCGCGGGTGCGGAGGCTGAAGCGGGTGCGGCGGATCCAGGGGGAGCTGCTCAGCGCGGCGCGGCACGAGGTGCTGGCGGCGCGCAGTGAGGTGGGGGCGGATCCGGAGGTGGTGGACCGGGTGCTGCGCCAGCTGGACGTGCGCAGCCTTCGATGATCTCCCACCCGCGCATCGCCTGTTCGGTCGGCTGAGAGGCGACCCGACCTTCGGTGGTTGCCCGCCGTCGGCGGGTTTCCCTGACTACCCTTCGGATCATGGCACGCAACGTGGTGATCAGTGGCGGTGGTACGGGAATCGGGCTGGCCGCGGCTCGGGTCTTCGCGGCCGACGGGGACCGGGTGCTGTTGCTCGGGCGGCGGCTGGAGGTGCTGGAGAAGGCCGGGGTCGACGGGGCGTTGGTCCGTGCCGCCGATCTGAGCCGGGTGGAGGAGGTCAGAGGGGTCGCCCGGCTCGTCGCGGAGGAGTTCGGGACCGTCGATGTGCTGGTCCACAGCGCGGGCGGGGCCGGACATCTGGAGCCGCCGAGCGACAGCGCGGATCCGCTCGACCGGGTCGCCCACCGGTGGACCGTGAACTTCCGGATCAACACGCTCACCGCCGCCCTCCTCACCGAGGCACTGAAGGACCGGCTGGCCTCCCCAGGCGGACGGGTGCTGTTCGTCAGCTCCATCGCCGCCTACCGCGGGTCCGGGAACGGGGCGTACGCCGGTGCCAAGGCCGCGCTGCACCCGTACGCCCGCGATCTCGCCCGGGAGCTGGGCCCGCGCGGGATCACCGCCAACACCGTCGCGCCCGGCTACATCGAGGACACCGGGTTCTTCGGCGAGGCCATCGACCCCGCCCGGCGCGAACGGCTGGTCGGCGAGACCTTCGACGGGCGGGCGGGGACGCCCGGCGACGTCGCCGCCACCCTGCACTGGCTGGCCTCGCCCGGCGCCGCGCACATCACCTCGCAGGTCGTCCAGGTCAACGGCGGCGCCGAACGCGGCAACTGAGCCCCCGCGTCACGGGTGGTGCGCCGCCGCCCCGTCCGAGGAGGCGGACTGGCCGGGGATCCGGGCCGGCGGCGGCGTCGCGTCCGCCGTGTTGACGCGCGGCAGCGCGTACGGGTGCTCCTTGGCCAGCCAGCGGACCATCTGCTCGCGGACCGTGACCCGCACCTTCCAGATGTCGTCGGCGTCCTTCGCGGTGACCAGGGCCCGCACCTGCATGGTGTTCGGGGTGGTGTCCGTGACGTCCAGCCCACAGGCGCGGCCGTCCCAGGCCGGGCACTCGCGCAGGATGTCCCGCAGCTTCTCGCGCATCACGTCCACCGGTGCCGTGTGGTCGACGTGGAAGTAGACGATGCCGGTCATCTGCGGCGTCCCGCGCGACCAGTTCTCGAACGGCTTGGAGGTGAAGTACGACACGGGCATGGTGATCCGGCGCTCGTCCCAGGTCCGCACCGTCAGGAAGGTCAGCGTGATCTCCTCGACGGTGCCCCACTCGCCGTCCACCACCACCGTGTCGCCGATGCGCACCATGTCGCCGAAGGCGATCTGGAGCCCCGCGAACATATTGCTCAGCGTCGACTGGGCGGCCACACCGGCGACGATGCCGAGGACGCCGGCCGAGGCCAGCAGCGAGGCGCCCGCCGCCCGCATCGCCGGGAACGTCAGCAGCATCGACGCCACCGCCATCACCCCGACGACGGCCGACACCACCCGCATGATCAGCGACACCTGGGTCCGCACCCGCCGCACCCGCGCCGGATCGCGGTGCACGCGCGCGTAGCGGGAGTACGACGTCTCCACGACCGCCGCCGCGATCCGGATCACCAGCCAGGCCACCGAGCCGATCAGCACCAGGGTGAGCGCCCGGCCGATGCCGGTGCGATGGTCCTCCAGCAGCTTCGCCTGGTCGTACGAGCCTCTCAGCAGGGCCGCGCAGAGCACCAGCTGGTAGGGGATGCGGCCGCGCCGCAGCAGACCCCACAGCGGTGTCTCACTGTGCCGGGTGTCGGCCTTGCGCAGCAGTAGGTCGGTGGCCCAGCCGATGAGGACGGTCAGCAGGACCGAGCCGCCGACCACGATCACGGGGCGGATCAGGTTCTCCATGCCCCCGAAAGTAACCGGGCGGGCGGGGGCTTGAACATGTGACTTCCGTGCAGAGACGCACACACGGCGTTGTCGGTGCGGGCTGGCACCATGGGCGCATGAACATCATGCTCTTTCACTCGATCTACGGACTGCGCCCGGCCGTGCGCGCGGCGGCCGACCGGCTGCGCGCCGCGGGGCACGAGGTGTGGACCCCGGACCTCTTCGCGGGACGCACGTTCGAGACGGTGGAGGAGGCCCGGGACCACCAGGAGGAGATCGGCAAGGACGAGCTGCTGAAGAGAGCCGTCCTGGCGGCCGCGCCCTACTCGGAGCGAGGGCTCGCGTACGCCGGGTTCTCGCTGGGCGCGGCGATCGCACAGACCCTCGCCCTCGGCGACGACAAGGCGCGCGGCCTGCTGCTCCTGCACGGCACCTCGGACCTCGCGCCGAACGCCTCGGTGGACGAGCTGCCGGTCCAGCTGCACGTGGCCGAGCCGGACCCGTTCGAGCCCGACGACTGGCTGAGCGCCTGGTACCTCCAGATGGGCCGGGCGGGCGCCGACGTGGAGGTCTACCGGTACGCGGGCGCCGGGCACCTGTACACCGACCCCGACCTGCCGGACTGGGACGAGGAGGCCGCCGAGGCCACCTGGCGGGTGGCACTCGGCTTCCTCGAGACCCTGTAGCCGGCGTGGCCGGCTGTCACACCGGGTCGTACGTGCGCTCCACCTTCTGCGTACCGCTGCGCGTGCGGTACGAACGGGACCAGGAGGAGGTCGCGGTGGCGCTGGTGCGGTCGGACAGGACGTAGTAGTCCATCTGCGCGCGGTCGGCGGTGATGTCCAGGACGCCGTAGCCGTGGCGGTCGGTGTCGACGAAGTGGACGTGCCGGTTGGCGGCCCGGATGATCGGCGAGGCGATCGCCGTCAGCGTGCCCTCGGGGACCTTGACGATGTCGTCGAGGTTGTCGGAGGTCACCGAGGTGACCACGAACTCGGTGGCGGCCGAGGCCGACAGCGGATAGGTCCCCGCGTCCACCGGCACGTCGTTGGCCCACGCCATGTGGATGTCACCGGTCAGGAAGACCGTGTTGCCGATGGCGTTGGCGCGCAGGTGCGCCAGCAGCTCACGGCGGTCGTCGGTGTAGCCGTCCCACTGGTCGGTGTTGAGGGCCAGGCCCTCCTGGGGCAGACCAAGCAGCTTGGCGAGCGGCTTGAACAGATCGGCGGAGAGGGAGCCGATCGCGAACGGCGAGATCATCACCGAGTTGCCGACCAGCCGCCAGGTGGTGTCGGACGCCTTCAGACCGGCCTTCAGCCAGTCGAGCTGGGCGCGGCCGGTGAGGGTGCGGTCCGGGTCGTCGACCGAGCCGTTGCCGACCTTGACCTGCTGTGAGCGGAAGGACCGCAGGTCGAGCAGGGACAGATCGGCCAGCTTGCCGAAACGCAGCCGGCGGTAGGTGGTGCCGGCGATCGCCGGACGGACCGGCATCCACTCGAAGTAGGCCTGCTTGGCGGCCGCCTGACGGCCCGCCCAGGTGCCCTCGGTGCCCTCGGTGTGGTTCTCCGCCCCGCCCGACCAGGCGTCGTTGGCGAACTCGTGGTCGTCCCAGATCGCGACGACCGGCGCCTTCGCGTGCAGGGCCTGGAGGTCGGGGTCCGTCTTGTACTTGCCGTGCCGCGTCCGGTAGTCGGCGAGCGTGAGGATCTCGTGCGTGGGCGAGGTCTGCCGGACGACCGTGCCGCGCGCGCCGTACTCGCCGGTGCCGTACTCGTAGATGTAGTCGCCGAGGTGCAGCCAGGCGTCCAGGTCGCCGCGGGCGGCGAGATGGCGGTACGAGGAGAAGTAGCCGGCCTCCCAGTTGGCGCAGGAGACCACGCCGAAGCGCAGACCGCCGACGGAGGCGTCCGCCGCCGGCGCGGTGCGGGTGCGCGCCACCGGGGAGTTCGTGCCGCCGGCCGAGAAGCGGAAGTAGTAGTCGGTGGCGGGCGCCAGGCCGCGGATGTCGGCCTTGACCGTGTGGTCGGAGGCGGCGGTCGCGGTCAGGGAGCCCCGCACGACGACGTTCGTCAGCGCCTTGTCGGTGGCGACGACCCAGCTCACCTCGGTGTCCGGGCCGAGCCCGGAGCCGGGTATGGCCTCGGCGGAAGGCGTCACCCGCGTCCACAGGAGGACGCCGTCGGGCAGCGGGTCGCCGGAGGCGAGACCGTGCAGGAAGGCCGGGGCCTCGGCGGCCGCGCGGGCCGGTATCGCGGCGGCGAGCGGTCCGGCCAGGACAGCCGTCGCCGCCGCGGCCTTGACGACCGTACGGCGGCGCGGGGACAGCGAGTTGGCGCGCTCTGACGGAGTGCCGGCGCTCTCGGGTGATCTGTGTCGACTGGTCACGGGCGATCAGATTACTGACCAGTACGACGAAAGAGCGGGCGAACGTGAAATGTTCGCCCGCTCTTCGGCTGTGTTTCGTTCTGAGGGGACTCGACCGGGTCAGCCCTTGAGGGCCGCCTCGATCGCCGTGTTGAAGTCGGCGACGGTCATCGGCGCGTTCTGGCTGCCGGCGGCTGTCAGCGTCTTGCCGTCCATCTTCAGGGTCGGGGTGCCCGAGACACCGCTCTTGTCGAAGGTCTTCGACATCTCCAGCGCCCAGCGGTCGTAGGTGCCGTTCTTCACCGCGTTCTGGAACGCGGTGTTGCCCTTCAGCTCCTTGACGGTGTCCGCGACCTTGATCAGGTAGGAGTCGTCCTTGAACTTGTCGTCCGTCTCGTCGGGGTGGTACTTCGCCGAGTACAGGGCGGTCTTGTACTCGAGGAACGCCTCGGGGCCGACGTTCAGCGCGGCACCGAGGGCGCTCAGCGCGTTCTTCGAGCCCTCACCGGTCAGGCTGCGGTCGAGGAAGGTGGCGCCGACGTACTGGATCTTGAACTTGCCGTCGTCGAAGTCCTTCTTCACCGTCGAGCCGACGGTCTGCTCGAACTGGGCGCAGATCGGGCAGCGCGGGTCCTCGTACATCACGAGGGTCTTCTTGGCGCTCTCCTTGCCGAGGACGACCGTCGTGCCGTTCTTGCCGCTGGTGTTGGCCGGCTCGACCAGCTTGGCGGTCTTGGCCTCCTCCCAGTAGCTGGGCTGGTTGGCCTGGACGACGGCGTAGCCTATGCCGCCGGCCGCGGCCAGCACGCCGACCGCCGAGGCGGCGACGATGATCTGCCGCTTGGCCTTGGCCCGCTTGGCCTGCTTCTCGCGCTCGGCGCGCAGCCGCTCCCGGGCCGCCGTCTTCGCCGCCGCGCTGTTTCGCTTGCTCATGTCGGTGTTCTCCATCGGGGACGCGCACGGACGTGCGCGGGATACGTGTGAGGGACTGCTCGTGCTCGGCGATCCGGAGGCCGCCGGGGCGTGCCGCTCAGGCGGCGAGGGCGAGGGCGGCCGGGCGCGGTGGTCCGCGCCGGCCCAGGGAGTGCACGAGGATCAGGTCCCGGGCGGCGGCCGTACGGTGCGCGGGCCGCGGCAGGCGGCGGGCCGCTGGGGCGCGTCGTACGGTCACGGCACGGACCGCGAGGAGCAGCGGCCGGAAGGTGGTCGCGCCGGCCGCCCGCAGCAGCTGGGCCAGCGCCCGCTCGCCCCGGCGCAGCCAGGCGGCCGCGATCAGGCCGACGGTGAGGTGCGCGGCGAGCAGCAGCCAGGCGGTGACCGGGTCGGAGTGGGCCATCAGCCCGGCGAGCCGGTCGGGGTCGGCGCCGGTGACCCGGGCCAGCGGGGTGCCGACCCGGCTGCCGTCGCCGCACAGCACGTCCCAGCCGACCGCGGCCAGTGGGCCCGCGACCGGGCCGCCGGCCCGGCCGTAGCAGACGTGCTGGCCGGTGGTGAAGATCGTGTCGGCCGCCAGCTCCAGCGGGATCAGCAGGGCGGCGATCCGCCCGAAGCCGCACTCGCGGCCCGCGAGGGCGTACGCGAGGAGGAACACGGCGGCCGCGACGGCGGCCACCGTGTTGAACGGCAGCGGGGCCCGGGACAGCAGGACGTGCGACGCGGTGCTGAGCGTCACGACGACCGCCGTGAACAGCGCCGCGCGTACGGCTCTGAGTCGGGTCCCGGATATGTCCATTGCGCTGGAAGTGTGTCACGCGCTCCCGTAAGAGACCCCTAAAAGGTCCCTGTGAGAACGCCGACTGTTACAGGCCCGGGATCCTGCTGTTGCGGAACAGGTCGACGAAGATCTGGTGGTCGGCACGGGCACGGGCGCCGTAGCTGTGCGCGAAGTCCACCAGGAGCGGCGCGAAGCCCTCCTCGTCGGCGGCGATGGCCGCGTCGATGGCCCGCTCGGTGGAGAACGGCACCAGGGACTCGCCGGAGGTGTCGTCCGCCGCCGCGTGCATGGTGGCGGTGGCCCGGCCCAGGTCGGCGACGACGCCCGCGATCTCCTCCGGGTCGTCGATGTCGCCCCAGTCCAGGTCGACGGCGTACGGCGAGACCTCGGCGACGAGCTGGCCCGCGCCGCCCAGCTCGGTCCAGCCCAGCCACGGGTCCGCGTGCTGCTGGAGGGCGCGCTGGGAGATCACCGTGCGGTGGCCCTCGTGCTGGAAGTAGCCGCGGATCGCCGGGTCGGTGATGTGCCGGGAGACGGCCGGGGTCTGGGCCTGCTTGATGTAGATCACGACGTCGTTCTCCAGGGCGTCGCTGTGGCCCTCCAGGAGGATGTTGTACGACGGCAGGCCCGCGGAGCCGATGCCGATGCCGCGGCGGCCCACGACGTCCTTCACCCGGTAGGAGTCCGGGCGGGCCAGGGAGGTCTCCGGCAGCGTCTCCAGATAGCCGTCGAAGGCCGCGAGGACCTTGTAGCGGGTGGCCGCGTCCAGCTCTATGGAGCCGCCGCCGGGCGCGAAACGGCGCTCGAAGTCACGGATCTCCGTCATGGAGTCCAGCAGCCCGAAGCGGGTCAGGGAGCGGGCGTCGCGCAGGGCGTCCAGCAGCGGGCCCTCGGCGGTGTCCAGGGTGAACGGCGGTACCTCGTCGCTCTTGGCGCCGGTGGCCAGCGCGCGCATCCGTTCGCGGTACGCGCCCGCGTACACCCCGACCAGCTCGGTGATCTGCTCGTCGCCGAGCGCCTTCGCGTACCCGATGAGGGCGATCGAGGCGGAGAAGCGCTTGAGGTCCCAGGTGAAGGGGCCGACGTAGGCCTCGTCGAAGTCGTTGACGTTGAAGATCAGCCGGCCGGTGGAGTCCATGTACGTGCCGAAGTTCTCCGCGTGCAGATCGCCGTGGATCCACACGCGCGAGGTGCGGTCGTCCAGGAACGGCCCGCCCTGCTTCTCTGCGTCCAGGTCGTGGTAGAACAGCGCCGCCGTGCCCCGGTAGAACGCGAACGCGGAGGCCGCCATCTTGCGGAACTTCACCCGGAACGCGGCCGGGTCGGCGGCCAGGAGCTCGCCGAAGGCGGTGTCGAAGACGGAGAGGATCTCCTCGCCGCGCTGCTCGTCGTTGAGCTGGGGAACCGACATCGCTGGGTGCCTCCTGGGACAGGTGATGCGTGACCTCGGGACGGATCGTCCGTCCCCTTGCAACGTCCGACGGTACGTGGGAGTGCCCGCCGGGTGTCAGTGGCGAGGCATAGACTTCGACGCTGACCCCCGGACTGTCCGCCCGCCAGTCGTCGAGTGTTTCCCTTGGAGGCCACGCCGTGTCGAAGCCGCCGTTCACGCACCTGCACGTCCACACCCAGTACTCGCTGCTGGACGGTGCCGCGCGGCTGAAGGACATGTTCAACGCCTGCAATGAGATGGGCATGACGCACATCGCCATGTCCGACCACGGCAACCTGCACGGGGCGTACGACTTCTTCCACACCGCGAAGAAGTCCGGGGTCACCCCGATCATCGGGATCGAGGCGTACGTCGCGCCCGAGTCGCGGCGCAACAAGCGCAAGATCCAGTGGGGCCAGCCGCACCAGAAGCGCGACGACGTCTCCGGTTCCGGCGGTTACACCCACAAGACGATCTGGGCGGCGAACGCGACGGGCCTGCACAACCTCTTCCGCCTCTCCTCCGACGCCTACGCCGAGGGCTGGCTCCAGAAGTGGCCGCGCATGGACAAGGAGACCATCGCCCAGTGGTCCGAGGGGCTCATCGCCTCCACCGGCTGCCCCTCCGGCGAGCTCCAGACCCGGCTGCGCCTCGGCCAGTACGACGAGGCGCTGAAGGCGGCCTCCGAGTACCAGGACATCTTCGGCAAGGACCGCTACTTCCTGGAGCTGATGGACCACGGCATCGAGATCGAGCACCGGGTCCGCGACGGCCTCCTGGAGATCGGCAAGAAGCTCGGCATCCCGCCCCTGGTGACGAACGACTCGCACTACACGTACGCGCACGAGGCGACCGCGCACGACGCGCTGCTGTGCATCCAGACCGGCAAGAACCTCTCCGACCCCGACCGCTTCAAGTTCGACGGCACCGGCTACTACCTGAAGTCCACGGACGAGATGTACGCCATCGACTCCTCGGACGCCTGGCAGGAGGGCTGCGCCAACACCCTCCTGGTGGCCGAGCAGATCGACACCGCCGGCATGTTCGAGGCCAGGAACCTCATGCCGAAGTTCGACATCCCCGACGGCTACACCGAGGTCACCTGGTTCCGCGAGGAGACCATGCGCGGCATGCACCGCCGCTTCCCCGGAGGCATCCCGGACGACCGCATGAAGCAGGTCGAGTACGAGATGGACACCATCATCTCGATGGGCTTCCCCGGCTACTTCCTCGTCGTCGCCGACTTCATCATGTGGGCCAAGAAGCAGGGCATCGCGGTCGGCCCCGGCCGGGGCTCCGCGGCCGGCTCGATCGTCGCGTACGCCATGGGCATCACCGACCTCGACCCCATCCCGCACGGCCTGATCTTCGAGCGGTTCCTCAACCCCGAGCGCATCTCGATGCCCGACGTCGACATCGACTTCGACGAGCGCAGGCGCGTCGAGGTGATCCGGTACGTGACGGAGAAATACGGCTCCGACAAGGTCGCCATGATCGGGACCTACGGCAAGATCAAGGCCAAGAACGCGATCAAGGACTCCGCGCGCGTGCTGGGCTACCCGTACGCCATGGGCGACCGCCTCACCAAGGCCATGCCCGCCGACGTCCTCGGCAAGGGCATCGACCTCAACGGCATCACCGACCCCTCGCACCCGCGCTACAGCGAGGCGGGCGAGATCCGCGCGATGTACGAGAACGAACCCGATGTGAAGAAGGTCATCGACACCGCCAAGGGCGTCGAGGGCCTGGTCCGGCAGATGGGTGTGCACGCCGCCGGCGTCATCATGTCCAGCGAGCCCATCGTCGACCACGCCCCCATCTGGGTGCGGCACACGGACGGCGTGACCATCACCCAGTGGGACTACCCGCAGTGCGAGTCGCTCGGCCTGCTGAAGATGGACTTCCTCGGCCTGCGCAACCTGACGATCATGGACGACGCCGTCAAGATGGTGAAGTCCAACAAGGGCGTCGACCTCGACCTGCTGGCCCTGCCGCTCGACGACCCGACGACCTTCGAACTGCTCCAGCGCGGCGACACCCTCGGCGTCTTCCAGTTCGACGGCGGCCCCATGCGCTCCCTGCTGCGCCTGATGAAGCCGGACAACTTCGAGGACATCTCCGCCGTCTCCGCGCTCTACCGTCCCGGCCCGATGGGCATGGACTCGCACACCAACTACGCGCTGCGCAAGAACAAGCTCCAGGAGATCACCCCGATCCACAAGGAGCTGGAGGAGCCCCTCGAAGAGGTCCTGGCCGTCACCTACGGCCTGATCGTCTACCAGGAGCAGGTGCAGAAGGCCGCCCAGATCATCGCAGGGTACTCGCTGGGCGAGGCCGACATCCTGCGCCGCGTGATGGGCAAGAAGAAGCCCGACGAACTGGCCAAGAACTTCACCATCTTCCAGGCCGGCGCCCAGAAGAACGGCTACAGCGACGAGGCCATCCAGGCCCTGTGGGACGTGCTGGTCCCGTTCGCCGGCTACGCCTTCAACAAGGCGCACTCCGCCGCGTACGGACTGGTCTCGTACTGGACCGCCTATCTCAAGGCCAACCACCCCGCCGAGTACATGGCCGGGCTGCTCACCTCCGTCAAGGACGACAAGGACAAGTCGGCCGTCTACCTCAACGAGTGCCGGCGCATGGGCATCAAGGTCCTGCCGCCGAACGTCAACGAATCGGTGCACAACTTCGCCGCCCAGGGCGACGACGTGATCCTCTTCGGCCTCGAGGCCGTCCGCAACGTCGGCACCAACGTGGTCGAGTCGATCATCAGGAGCCGCAAGGCCAAGGGCAAGTACGCCTCCTTCCCCGACTACCTCGACAAGGTCGAGGCGGTCGCCTGCAACAAGCGCACCACGGAATCGCTGATCAAGGCGGGCGCGTTCGACACGCTCGGGCACACCCGCAAGGGCCTCACCGCCCAGTTCGAACCGATGATCGACAATGTGGTCGCGGTCAAGCGCAAGGAGGCCGAGGGCCAGTTCGACCTCTTCGGGGGCATGGGCGAGGAGGACAACAGCGAGCCCGGCTTCGGCCTCGACGTGCAGTTCACCGAGGACGAGTGGGACAAGACGTATCTGCTCGCCCAGGAGCGGGAGATGCTCGGCCTCTACGTCTCCGACCACCCGCTGTTCGGCCTGGAGCACGTGCTCTCCGACAAGGCCGACGCGGGCATCGCCCAGCTCACCGGAGGTGAGCACGCGGACGGCGCGGTCGTCACCATCGGCGGCATCATCTCGGGCCTCCAGCGCAAGATGACCAAGCAGGGCAACGCCTGGGCCATCGCCACCGTGGAGGACCTCGCGGGCTCCATCGAGTGCATGTTCTTCCCCGCGACCTACCAGCTGGTGTCGACCCAACTGGTCGAGGACGCGGTGGTCTTCGTCAAGGGCCGGCTCGACAAGCGCGAGGACGTGCCCCGGCTCGTCGCGATGGAGCTCCAGGTCCCCGACCTGTCCAACGCGGGCACCAACGCGCCGGTGATCCTCACCATCCCGGCCACCCGGGTCACCCCGCCGATGGTCAGCCGCCTCAACGAGATCCTCACCCACCACCGGGGCGACAGCGAGGTCCGCATCAAGCTCCAGGGCCCGACCCGGACGACCGTCCTGCGTCTGGACCGGCACCGGGTCAAGCCCG
Organism: Streptomyces sp. NPDC005811; assembly: GCF_040630405.1. Taxonomy (NCBI): domain Bacteria; kingdom Bacillati; phylum Actinomycetota; class Actinomycetes; order Kitasatosporales; family Streptomycetaceae; genus Streptomyces; species Streptomyces sp. NPDC005811. The sequence continues at coordinate 181,658 of NZ_JBEXXK010000008.1, read as the reverse complement.
ACCCGGCGCTGTTCGGCGATCTGAAGGTGCTGCTCGGCCCGTCCTGCCTGGCGGGCTGAGGCCGGGACCCGGGAGACCAGCGCGAGGGGCGCGTCCGGATCCGGACGCGCCCCTCGGTGTGCCTGGGCTGCAACAGCCCACTGCGCGGACGTCAGTTGTGCCCGAACCGCTTCTGCCGGCCCTTGCGGGCGACGTCGGCCGGGGTCACCTGGGAGATCCGCTGTTCGGCCTGCTCCTGCATCGAGGACTGCTGGGCCTGCTGCTGACCACGCTCGGACTGCGGCTGTTTACGGTCCTGCTTCTTGTTCTTGGCCATGGGGATCTGCCTCCTGCGGGGGATGTAGGGACCAGAACCGCGACCAGATTCACATAGGCTGACACAAGGCGCATTTCGGATAATTACCGTCCGTGACAGGGGTTCTCGGAGCGCATCGCCCCGAAACGCCACGCCGAAGATCGAGTTCGGGCCGTTAACCCCCGCACGGTCGGGCAGACTCGAAGGAAGCCCGAAGCAAACCTCCCGGGAAGAGGGTGAGTCGTGTGGACCGCTGCATCGTCCTGGTGGACGCCGGGTATCTGCTGGGGGCGGCCGCGAGCCTCCTCGCCGGAGAACCCTCGCGGTCCCGTATCACCGTCGACCACTCCGCCCTCGTCCAGGGACTGCGCGAACAGGCCGAGTCCGACACCGAGCGCCCGCTGCTGCGCATCTACTGGTTCGACGGCGCCCCCGACCGCGTCCCCCAGCCCGAACACCGCAGGCTGCGCGTGATGCCCCGGGTCACCGTCCGGCTCGGCGCCCTGACCCGCAGCGACGGACGCTGGGCCCAGAAGGGCGTCGACGCCGCGATGCATGCCGAACTGACCGAGCTGGCCCGCAACCGCGCCTGCTCCGACGTCGTCCTCGTCACCGGCGACGGCGATCTGCTGCCCGGCATGATGGCCGCCAAGGAACACGGCGTCGCCGTCCACCTGTGGGCCGTCCAGGCCGCCGACGGCGACTACAACCAGTCCGAGGACCTGGTCGCCGAGGCCGACGAACGGCGCGTCCTGGACCGTACGTGGATCACCAAGGCCGTACGCGCCAAGGATCTCGGCGGAGTGTGCGCGCCGCCGCCCGTGCCCCGGCCCGAGATCGCCGCGATCCTCTCCGCGCCGCTGCCCGACACCGGCCTCGCCCCCGCCGCCGAGCGGCCCGCGGAGGAGCCCGAGCACGCCGGCGCGGACGCCGCCGACCGCTCCGGCGTCCCCGAGCGCCTGCCCGCCACCAAGGGCGTCCCCACCCCCAAGGACCTGGCCGCGCTGCGCGCACCCGGCGGCCATCCCGCCCCGCACCCCGCCACCGCCACCCTGCGCTGGTCCTCCGACAAGGGCTGGGTGGACCGGCCCGGTGTCGTCGCCGAGCCCGCCGAGGCCTCCTCCATGCCGACGCTCGCCCAGCTGACCACGGCCGAGCAGCGCTGGGCCGACCGCGAGGAGGACATCACCACCGTCGGCGGCGACCCGTTCGAGGTGGGACAGGTCTTCGCCCGGCGCTGGATGGGCCGCCTCGGCGACCAGGGCCATCTGCAGAAGCTGGCCGGCATGTACCCGCGCATCCCGCACCGCATCGACGGCGAGCTGCTCCGGTACGCGGCCCGCTTCGGACTGCTCGCGCACAAGGACGACCAGATCGACGAGCACGACCGCTACGCCATCCGGGCGGGCTTCTGGCGCGAGGTCGACGTCCGGACCGCCACCGAGCACGCGCCCGCCGGGGACTGAGGGCCCCCGGGAGCGGCCCCGAGGACGAGCGGGGCTCCCCGACCCCGTAGGCTCGTCCCTTGTGAGTACGCGCGCGGCATCGGCCATCCGGCACCCGGACGAGGTCGTGTGCGCCGTGCGCGGACTGACCAAGACCTATCCCGCGGTACGGGGCCGGCGCGGCACCCCGGCGACCGCCGAGGTACGGGCCACCGACGGCGTGGAGCTGGACATCCGCCGCGGGGAGATCTTCGGGCTGCTCGGCCCGAACGGCGCCGGCAAGTCCACCCTCGTACGCCAGCTGACCGGGCTGATGCGGCCCGACACGGGCACCGTCGAGATCCTCGGCCACGACATCGTGCGCCACCCCGAGCGGGCCGCGCGCATCCTCGCCTACCTCGGCCAGGAGTCCAGCGCCCTCGACGAGCTCACCGTCTCCCTGGCCGCCGAGACCACCGGACGGCTGCGCGGCCTCGACGTACGGCAGGCCCGGCGGGAACGGGACGACGTCCTCGACGAACTGGGGCTCACCCCGCTCGCCGGCCGCACCCTGCGCAAGCTCTCCGGCGGACAGCGGCGGCTGGCCTGCTTCGCCTCCGTGCTGGTGGGGGAGCGGCCGCTGCTGGTGCTGGACGAGCCGACCACCGGGATGGACCCGGTCGCGCGGCGCGCCGTGTGGTCCGCCGTGGACCGGCGACGCGCCGAGCGCGGCACGACCGTCCTGCTGGTCACCCACAACGTCATCGAGGCCGAGACCGTCCTCGACCGGGTCGCCGTCCTCGACCGGGGCCGGGTCATCGCCTGCGACACGCCGGCCGGGCTCAAGGAGCAGGTGGCCGGCGAGGTCCGGGTCGAGCTGGTGTGGCGGGAGCGGGCGCCGCTGGACGTCCCCGAGGTCGCCGCGCTGCGCGAGCGGGCCGTGGAGTCCGGGCGCCGCTGGACGCTGCGGCTGGCCCCCGACGAGGCCCGCGCGATCGTCGCCACCGTCACCGGCGGGGCCGCCTTCGCCGCCCTGGACGACTTCACCCTGGCCACGCCCAGCCTGGAGGACGTGTACCTGGCGCTGGGCGGGGCCGCGCGGCAGGGCCTGGTGCGGGCGTGAGCGATCTGAGCAGGGTGCGCCCCGGGGCCGTATGGTCCCTGGGGCCCGTACGCTCGGCAGGGGGCGTGGGGGACGGTATGAGAGCCGCAGGGAAGAGGAGCAGCGCCACGTGAGTGTCGTACCCGCCGAGGTTCTGCCGGGCAGCGCCCGGGCCGTCACCGGCACGGTCCGCGCGGCCGCCGAGCTGGCGCCGCGTGCGCGGCTGTGGCCGTCGCTCGTGGCCGTGTACCGGGCGCAGCTCTCCCGTGCGCGGGTGGCGCGGATCCCGCTGCTGTTCGTGGCGACCTTCCAGTCGGTCGGCATCCTGATCATGATGCGGGGTGTCGTGGACGGCGGCAGCGAGGCCGAGGCGGTGGTCGCGGGCTCCGCGGTGCTCGTCGTCGCGTTCGTCGCGCTCAATCTGCTCGCGCAGTACTTCGGGCAGCTGCGGGCGAGCGGCGGGCTGGACCACTACGCCACCCTGCCGGTGCCGCCGGCGGCCGTGGTGCTGGGCGCGGCGGGGGCGTACGCCTCCTTCACCGTGCCGGGGACCCTGGTGACCGCGGTGTTCGGGTGTGTGCTGTTCGGGCTGCCGCTGACGCATCTGTGGGTGCTGGTGGCCGTGATCCCGCTGGCCGGGGCCGCGCTGTCCGGGCTGGGCGCGGCGTTCGGGCTGCTCGCGCCGCGGCCGGAGCTGGCGACCGTGCTGGGCCAGCTGGGGATGTCCGCCGCGCTGCTGCTGGGGGTGCTGCCGCCGGACCGGATGCCGGAGGCGGTGCGGTTCGCCCGGGACCTGCTGCCGTCGACGTACGGCGTGGAGGCCTTCGCGCGGACCTTCGGGCCGGATCCGGACTGGGCGCTGGTGCTCGGGGACCTCGCGGTGTGCGCCGGGGTGGGCGTCGTCTCGCTGGCCGTCGCCACCTGGGCCTATCGCCGGGCCGCCGTCCGGTGACGCGCCGGACAGCCGGGCCTGGCACGATGTCAGGGTGACCGCACCGCTGACTCCGCCTCCGCCGCCGCACGAACCGTCCCCGCAGGGGGCCGCCTGGCCGCCTCCGCCCGGGGAGCCTGGGGGGCCGCTGGGCGTGGCGGCCGTGCCGCAGGACGCCGCGTACGGACAGGACGGGCCCGGGATGAAGACCGAACTGCGGGAGGCCGCCGTGGTGACGGTGGCGGTCGCGGTGGCCGGGGTGCTGCTCGGGGTGCTGTGGAAGTATCTGGCGCCCTCCGTGCCCCTGGTGGGGGACGTGGTGAACGGCGGGTGGGTCGTCTACCTCAAGGACACCGAGGGGGAGCAGGCGATCGGGGTGGACGGGACGTTCACCCTGCTGGCGCTGGTGTTCGGGGCCGTGAGCGCGGCGGTGGTGTTCGCCTGGCGGCGGCGCGGGGGCGTGCCGCTGGTGGTGGCGCTGATGGCCGGGGGCCTGCTCGGGTCGGTGCTGGCGTGGCGGCTGGGGGTGTGGCTGGGGCCCGGGTCGGACGTGATCGCCCAGGCCAAGGCCGCGGGCAAGGGCGTGACGTTCTCGGCGCCGCTGAAGCTGGGCGCGCGGGGTGCGCTGCTGGCCTGGTCGTTCGCTGCCCTGCTGGTCCACCTGGGCCTCACGGCCCTGTTCGGCCCGCGTGACCCCGACCCGTACGGCCAGGGCCAGGCCCCGAAGGACGCGTACGGCGCGCCGCTCGCGTAGCGGCGGTTCTCGCCCCCGCCAAGGGGGCTCCGCCCCCTGGACCCCCGATCGGCCCTGAACGGGCCTCGTCCTCGAACGCCGGACGGGCTGGATTACGTGAGCCGGCGCTGAAACACCCCTCAGCCGCGGCCGATCGGGGCCAGGACCGCCGCGGTCAGGGTGGCCAGGTCGGCCGGGGCGAGTTCCACCTCCAGGCCCCGGCGGCCCGCAGAGACACAGATCGTGGCGTGGGTGGTGGCCGAGGCGTCGAGGACCGTGGGCAGCCGCTTGCGCTGGCCGAGGGGCGAGATGCCGCCCCGGACATAGCCCGTGGTGCGTTCGGCCAGGGCGGGGTCGGCCATGGCGGCGCGTTTGCCGCCCACCGCCGAGGCCAGGGCCTTCAGGTCGAGGGAACCGGCCACCGGGACCACCGCGACCGTGAGCGCGCCGTCCACGTCCGCCACCAGCGTCTTGAAGACCCGGTCGGGGGACACGCCCATCGCCTCCGCGGCCTCCTCGCCGTAGGAGGGGTGGCCCGGGTCGTGGTCGTAGGCGTGGACCGTGAAGTCCACGCCCGCCGAGGTGAGGGCCACCGTGGCGGGGGTGCCGCCGGACTGCTGCTGCTTCTTCGGCTTCTTCGCCATGGGTGCGGGCGCCTTCGGGAATGCGGTTCGGGAGGTCAGTTGAGGCTCGTCGGGCCGCGCGTCAGGTCCGACGCGGGCAGCGAGGGCAGGCTACGGATGATCGCCGTCTCGGTGCGCAGGAGTTTCAGTTCGTCGCGGAGCCGGGAGGCGGTGTCGGGGGCCTGGAGGAGGCGCTGCTTCGTGGGCGTGTCGAGCATTATCGCCGCGGCCACCAGGTAGGACACCACCGCGGGGTCGTCGGGCAGGTCCGCGCCGGTGGTGAGGGAGCGTTCCCGGGCGCCCGCCAGGCGTTTCTGGTACTGGCGGAAGGCCCGCAGGACGCCCTCGGCGAGCGCGCCGGCCTCGTCGCCCGGTGCCTCGGGGAGCTCTTCCAGTTCCGCGGTGAGGAACGGGCCCGAGGCGTCCACCGACACCAGGCGCACCCGGGTCGTGCCCGTCGCCAGGACCTCGAAGGTGCCGTCGGCACGCTCGCGGATCGTGGCGGCGTCGGCGATGCAGCCGGTGCCGTGGAAGGCCTTGACGGGATCGTCGCCGAAGCCGGCCGTCGGGCCGCGCTCGGGCAGCGCGGTCGGGTCGGGCAGCCCCGGCGCGCTGGGCGCGACCTCGTGGCCGTCGCGGATGGCGACGACGGCGAACCGGCGCGGTTCGTCCTCGGAGGTCTTGAGGAGGTCGCGCATCATGGCGCGATAGCGCTCCTCGAAGACGTTCAGCGGGAGCACCAGACCCGGGAACAGCACCGAGTTCAGGGGGAAGAGCGGCAGACGGACGGTGGTCACGGCGCAGAAGCCTAATGGTCGTCCGGGTGGGCTCGGTCGCCGTGCCCCTTTCGTGGCTGCCACGGTTCGGGCACGGCCCGTCCCGTGTACACGGCCTCGCGCACCGCGAGGAAGTGGCCGAGGGGGTCGTCGGAGAGCCGGCTCCAGGGGAAGGAGGTGGCGTACGGGCCGATCAGACGCAGCTGGACGAGGGCGTCGTCGAGGCGGCCGAGGCGGACCAGGACGTACACCAGCAGGTTGCGTATCTCGGCCGGCCAGGGGTCCAGGGACGGGAAACGCGCAGACAGGGCGATCGCGCGGTCGGCCGCCGCGTCCAGCCGCTCGCGCGGCAGCTCGGGGCCGCAGCCGTCGGTGAGATAGGCGAAGGCCGCCCGGGCCGGGAGCGCCTGGACGAGCGAGCCCGCCGGGGCGTCCTGGGCGGCCCGGTCGGCGAAGTCGAAGCACTCGCGGTGCGAGCCGTGCCAGGACTCGGCGAGATAGCGCTTGGCGGCGACATGGCAGCCGTAGTGGTGCGGGGCGCGGCGCACCGCCGCCTCCCACAGTTCGCCGAAGTACTTGTGCCCGGCCCGCGCGCCGCGGGCGTGGTCCAGGGCGATCCGCCACGGCACCGGGTCGCCGTGGTCGCTCTGCGCGGCCGCCGTGATCAGCGGGCTCACCTCGCGCAGCAGTTCGGCCCGCGCCGGTGACAGCCAGGCCCGGTCCACCGCGAGCTGGGCCGAGACCAGCAGCAGGTCCGGGTCGCGGGGCGCCGCGGCGCGCCACTCCTCGAACCACTCCGTGCGGGAGTGCGCGAAGGAGGCCAGACGGGTCACATAGCGGTCGCGGTACTCCCACTCGGCCCGTTCCCGGGTGCGGGTGAGCAGGGCGGCGGCCGGCTCGTACGAGCCCCGTCCGGCCGCGACCAGGACCGGGCCGAGCCGGTCGTCGGGCACATCGAGGAGCACCTCGTCGTCGGCGGGAAGCCCGGCGCCGGGGTGGGGGGCGGCGGTCGTCCGTGCCGCCCGGGAGATCCGGGAGGCACGGATGAAGGGGGGCAGCAGAGCCATGGTGCCGCCCATTGAAAAGCCGCAGGTCGGGTTCCGCCAGAGGGTGCGGGCAAGCCTGGGAAAGTTGTACGCCCCCAGGTCAAGGAACCGTAAAAAGTGAGCCCTGTTCAGGGATTGTTCGTGCACGGACAAGGGGGTTGTGTGGAGATTCGGCCGTACGGGTTTCAGCCTGCCGGGAGCGGGCCCGTCGCCCCCGTCGCACGGACCGCGTCACCCCCGGCGCAGCAGCCTCGTGGCCCCCGCCGCCACCGTCGTCGCCAGGACCCAGCCCAGCAGGATCAGCGCCGTCGACAGCCACTGCCAGCCGCCGGTGAGCTGCCACTGGCCGACCTGGCCCAGGTCGATCACCGGCAGCAGCAGGTCCAGGCTGAACAGGGCCGGGTTCCAGGGCGGGTGCCCGCCCGGGTTCACCGGGGGATGCGGGGCGTTCGCGAAGGCCAGGGTGCTCGCCGCCCACAGCACCGCCATCCACACCGCCGCCCGGCCCGGCCGGTACCCGTAGGCGACCGTCCAGTCCTGCGCGTAGCCCACCAGCTTCGCGGCCGGCGGCAGCGTCTCGCGGCGGCGGCGCTGCTTGGCGAGCAGCACCTCACGGGCGTCCTCGTCCTCGCCGCCCTCCCGCAGCACCGTCGCCAGCCGCTCGTACGGCTCCGGCGCGTACTCGGCGGTCGCCGCGGCGATCCACTCCAGCCGCGCGGCCAGCGGGAACGGGCCCTGCGGCACCAGGTTCTCGTACGCGAAGCCGCCCATGTGCAGACTGCCCGGGCCCGGCCACGCGCTCGCCCGGTCCACCAGGTTGATCACCCGGGCGCCGGACAGCACCACCCTGCCGCGCCGCGGCCGCTCCCCGAGGAACCGCAGCTCGGGCGTCTGGACCCGGACCAGCGACAGCTCCTGGTCGTCCGTGAAGGTGAACCGGGCCCGCTCCAGGTCGACCGCGTCCCCGAACCGCCCGTCGTCCAGCCGCACCCCGCCCCGGCACTCGAACCGCTGGATCCGTGTCCCGCGCGCGGGTGTCGTCCCGCTCAGCGCCTGCCGGCCCACGCCCGCCGGGGTCAGGTACAGCGAGCGCTCCACCGTCAGCTGCGGCGCGTTCAGCGCGAGCCGGGTGTACGGGTTGACCAGCCGGGCGCCCCGCAGACTCAGCGACACGCCGATCTTGGCGCTGCGCAGGCTCAGCTCGCCGTGCGACTCCAGCAGCTCCGCCTGGAGGTCCTGGCCGACCGTCATCCCGTCGGCGGCGATCGAGCGGCCCGTCCGGTCGCGGTACACGATCGCCTGGTTCAGCATCAGGTCCGTGCCGATGTGCGCGTCGGTGAGCCGTACGCCGTTGTGGAAGCGGCAGCGGGGCAGATGCAGATCGCCCTCCGTGTGCAGCCGGGCCGCCTCCAGCCGCGGCACCGCGCAGTCCACCATCCGCAGCGTCGCGAACCGCGCCTCCGGCAGCAGCACGTCCCGCTCGAACCGGCAGCGCCGCAGCTCGACGTACGGCACCACCGTGCCGCCCGCCAGATCGAGGCTGCCGCTGATCCGCACGCCGACCAGCTTGAGGCTGGACACCCGGCCCGCCAGCGCGGGCGGCCCGGCCAGCAGCAGCCAGGCGACGATCCTGGCCCGTACGGTCCGCTCCCCGCCCCACGGATGCCCGCCGTGCGGATCGTCCACGACCGTGTCCCCGCTGCTCAGGTCGTACACGCTGCCGTTGCGGAAGGCCTGCCACATACCGGCCTCGGCGGCGGTCAGATCATCCGGGATGTCCCCCGCGGCCGCTCCGTCCCCTTCGGTCACCATCTGTCACCCCCTTGCTCCCCCACAGCCCTTGATGCCCTTGCGTGACCCCTCGGAAGCAAGACGTGAAGGTGATCTTCCGGGTTCCGGCCACGCTCCGTATCAGCCACTGATACGCGCGGACCGCGCCGGAACCCGGTCTGAGAGAATTGGGCTGTGATCTCTCGAATCGATCTGCGCGGCGACGCCCTTCCCGAGGGCCCCGCACTGCGTGACCTGCTGCCCCGAGCCGACTTCGACGTACAGGCCGCCCTGGAGAAGGTGCGTCCGATCTGCGAGGCCGTGCATCATCGGGGCGACGCGGCACTGATCGACTTCGCGGAGAAGTTCGACGGCGTACGGCTGGAATCCGTCCGTGTCCCCGCGCAGGCCCTCGCGGACGCGCTGGAGCAGCTCGACCCGGCCGTGCGCGCCGCGCTGGAGGAGTCCATCCGCCGCGCCCGGCTCGTCCACCGCGAGCAGCGCCGCACGACCCGCACGACCCAGGTCGCGCCCGGCGGGTCCGTGACCGAGAAGTGGGTGCCCGTGGAGCGCGTCGGGCTGTACGCGCCCGGCGGCCGGTCGGTCTACCCGTCCTCCGTCGTGATGAACGTCGTGCCCGCACAGGAGGCCGGCGTCGAGTCCGTCGCCCTCGCCTCGCCGGCCCAGGCCGAGTTCGGCGGCCTGCCGCACCCCACGATCCTCGCCGCCTGCGCCCTGCTGGGCGTGGACGAGGTGTACGCGGCCGGTGGCGCGACCGCCGTCGCGATGTTCGCCTACGGCACCGAGTCCTGCGCGCCCGCCGCCATGGTCACCGGCCCCGGCAACATCTGGGTCGCCGCCGCCAAGCGCTACTTCACCGGCAGGATCGGCATCGACGCCGAGGCCGGCCCGACCGAGATCGCGGTCCTCGCCGACGACACGGCCGACCCGGTGCACGTGGCGTCCGACCTGATCAGCCAGGCCGAGCACGACCCGCTGGCCGCCGCCGTCCTGGTCACCGACTCCGTCGAGCTCGCGGACGCCGTCGAGAAGGAGCTGGAGCCGCAGATCGCGGCCACCAAGCACGTCGACGACCGGATCGTCCCGGCCCTCAAGGGCCGGCAGTCCGCGATCGTGCTCGTCGACGGCATCGACGAGGGCCTCAGGGTGGTCGACGCGTACGGCGCCGAGCACCTGGAGATCCAGACGGCGGACGCGGCGGCCGTGGCCGACCGGGTCAAGAACGCCGGCGCGATCTTCATCGGCCCCTGGGCCCCGGTCTCCCTCGGCGACTACGCCGCCGGGTCCAACCACGTGCTGCCCACCGGCGGCTGCGCCTGCCACTCCTCGGGCCTGTCGGTCCAGTCCTTCCTGCGCGGCATCCACATCGTCGACTACACGAAGGACGCGCTGGCCGAGGTCGCGCACCACGTGGTCACGCTGGCGGAGGCGGAGGACCTGCCCGCGCACGGCGCGGCGATCAAGGCAAGGTTCGGGTGGAAGGTACCGACGAGCAAGTGAACCCCGGAATCGACGATCTCCCCGTACGGGACGAGCTGCGCGGCAAGTCCCCCTACGGCGCGCCCCAGCTGGACGTCCCCGTACGGCTGAACACCAACGAGAACCCCTACCCGCTGCCCGAGCCGCTGGTCGAGCGGATCGCGGAGCGGGTCCGTGAGGCGGCCCGCGACCTCAACCGCTACCCCGACCGGGACGCCGTCGAGCTGCGCACCCGGCTCGCGCAGTACCTGACGGACACCTCCGGGTACGAGGTCTCGCTCGCCAACGTCTGGGCCGCCAACGGCTCCAACGAGGTCCTCCAGCAGCTGCTCCAGACCTTCGGCGGACCGGGCCGTACGGCGATCGGCTTCGAGCCGTCGTACTCGATGCACGGGCTCATCGCGCGCGGCACCGGCACCGGCTGGATCTCGGGTCCTCGCAACGAGGACTTCACCATCGACCTCGCGGCCGCCGAGAAGGCCCTCGCCGAGCACCGCCCGGACGTCGTCTTCATCACCACCCCCAACAACCCCACCGGCACCGCGGTCCCGGCCGAGACGGTCCTCGCGCTGTACGAGGCCGCGCAGGCGGCGAAGCCGTCGATGGTGGTGGTCGACGAGGCGTACATCGAGTTCAGCCACGGCGACTCGCTGCTGCCGCTGATCGAGGGCCGGCCGCATCTCGTCGTCTCGCGGACGATGTCCAAGGCCTTCGGCGCGGCCGGGCTGCGCCTCGGCTACCTCGCCGCGCACCCGGCCGTGGTGGACGCCGTCCAGCTGGTGCGGCTGCCGTACCACCTGTCGGCCGTCACCCAGGCGACCGCGCTGGCCGCCCTGGAGCACACCGACACGCTGCTGAAGTACGTCGAGCAGCTGAAGGCGGAGCGGGACCGGCTGGTGAGCGAACTGCTGGCGATCGGCTACGAGGTCACGGCGTCCGACGCCAACTTCGTGCAGTTCGGCCGGTTCGCCGACGCCCACGAGGTCTGGCAGCGGATCCTCGACCGGGGCGTCCTGGTCCGCGACAACGGTGTACCGGGCTGGCTGCGGGTCACCGCCGGAACCCCCGAAGAGAACGACGCGTTCCTCGACGCGGTCCGTGAAGTCAAGAAGGAGCAGAGCGCATGAGCCGCGTAGGACGTATAGAGCGCACGACGAAGGAGACCTCGGTCCTCGTCGAGATCAACCTCGACGGCACCGGCAAGGTCGACGTGTCGACCGGCGTCGGCTTCTACGACCACATGCTCGACCAGCTCGGCCGGCACGGTCTGTTCGACCTGACCGTGAAGACCGACGGCGACCTGCACATCGACTCGCACCACACCATCGAGGACACCGCCCTCGCCCTCGGCGCCGCCTTCAGGCAGGCCCTCGGCGACAAGGTGGGCATCTACCGCTTCGGCAACTGCACGGTCCCGCTGGACGAGTCCCTCGCCCAGGTGACGGTGGACCTGTCCGGCCGCCCGTACCTCGTGCACACCGAGCCCGAGAAGATGGCGCCGATGATCGGCGAGTACGACACCACGATGACCCGGCACATCCTGGAGTCCTTCGTCGCCCAGGCCCAGATCGCGCTGCACGTGCACGTGCCCTACGGGCGCAACGCCCACCACATCGTGGAGTGCCAGTTCAAGGCCCTGGCCCGGGCCCTGCGCTACGCCTCCGAGCGCGACCCGCGCGCGGCCGGCATCCTCCCCTCCACGAAGGGTGCGCTGTAAAGCCATGACCGGTCTGTCGACCCTTCTGATCGTCGTCGGCCTGTTCCTGGCCGGCGGCATCTACTCCTTCGTCAAGCAGGACATGCCCAGGAGCCTGATCGTGCTGCTGTCGATCGGCGCCGGGATGTGCCTGGTCGCCGGTGTGCTGCGGCTGGAGGTGTGGAATTGAGCGCGGTGAGCAAGAAGGTCGTCGTCTTCGACTACGGCTTCGGCAACGTCCGCTCCGCCGAGCGCGCCCTCGCACGCACCGGGGCCGAGGTCGAGATCACCCGTGACTTCGACCGGGCGATGAACGCCGACGGGCTGCTGGTGCCCGGCGTCGGCGCCTTCGCCGCCTGTATGACCGGCCTGCGCGAGGCGCGCGGCGACTGGATCATCGACCGCAGGCTGTCCGGCGGCCGCCCGGTGATGGGCATCTGCGTCGGTATGCAGATCCTGTTCGCCCGGGGCATCGAGCACGGCGTCGAGACCGAGGGCCTCGACGAGTGGCCCGGCTCGGTCGAGCCGCTCCAGGCCGAGATCGTCCCCCACATGGGCTGGAACACCGTGGACGCGCCGGCCGACTCCGAGCTGTTCGCCGGGCTCGACGCGGACGCCCGTTTCTACTTCGTGCACTCCTACGCCGTCCACGACTGGTCGCTGGAGACCCGCAACGCGGCCATGCGCGCGCCCAAGGTGACCTGGACGACGCACGGCAAGCCGTTCGTGGCCGCCGTGGAGAACGGCGCCCTGTGGGCCACGCAGTTCCACCCCGAGAAGTCCGGCGACGCCGGAGCCCAGCTCCTCACCAACTGGATCGGAACCCTGTGAGCAAGCTCGAACTCCTCCCCGCCGTCGACGTCCGCGACGGCCAGGCCGTCCGTCTCGTCCACGGCGAGTCCGGCACGGAGACCTCCTACGGCTCCCCGCTGGAGGCCGCCCTCGCCTGGCAGCGGGCGGGCGCCGAGTGGCTGCACCTGGTCGACCTGGACGCCGCGTTCGGCACCGGCGACAACCGGGATCTGGTCCGTGAGGTCACCGGGGCCATGGACATCAAGGTGGAACTGTCCGGCGGCATCCGCGACGACGCCTCGCTCGCCGCCGCGCTGGCCACCGGCTGCACCCGCGTCAACCTCGGCACCGCCGCCTTGGAGACCCCCGAGTGGGTCGCCAAGGTCATCGCCGAGCACGGCGACAGGATCGCCGTCGGTCTGGACGTCCGCGGGACGACCCTGAAGGGCCGCGGCTGGACCCGCGACGGCGGCGACCTCTACGAGACGCTGGAGCGGCTCAACCAGGAGGGCTGCGCCCGGTACGTCGTCACCGACATCGCCAAGGACGGCACCCTCCAGGGCCCCAACCTGGAGCTGCTGCGGAACGTCTGCGCCGCCACCGACCGGCCGGTCGTGGCATCGGGCGGCGTGTCGTCCCTCGACGACCTGCGCGCCATCGCCGAGCTGGTACCCCTCGGTGTCGAGGGCTCCATCGTCGGGAAGGCGCTCTACGCGAAGGCGTTCACCCTGGAAGAAGCACTGGAGGCAGTGTCGTCATGACGTCCGAAGCCGTACGGCGGGTGCAGAGCGGAAGTCCCTGGGAGGAGAGTTTCGGGTTCGCACGCGCCGTCGCGGCGGGAGACCGCGTGCTGGTGGCGGGCACCACGTCCTTCAAGGACAGCGTGCTCTACGGGGAGGGCGACCCCTACGAGCAGGCCAAGGTGGCCTTCACCGGCGCGCTCGAGGCGCTCGGCGCGTTCGGGCTCGGTGTGGAGTCCGTGATCCGTACCAGGATGTATCTGACACATCAGCGGGACGTCGACGACGTGGGCCGGGCCCACAAGGAGATCTTCGACGCCGTGCGCCCGGTCTCGACCCTGCTGGTCGTGGAGGGGTTCGTCGACCCGCGCATCCTGGTCGAAGTGGAACTAGAGGCATTCAGAGGAGCCGTGAAATCATGACCCTGGCGGTCCGAGTCATCCCCTGCCTGGACGTGGACAACGGCCGGGTCGTCAAGGGCGTCAACTTCCAGAACCTGCGCGACGCGGGCGACCCCGTCGAGATGGCCAAGGTCTACGACGCCGAGGGCGCCGACGAGCTGACCTTCCTGGACATCACCGCCTCGTCCGGCAACCGCGAGACCACCTACGACGTGGTGCGCCGCACCGCCGAACAGGTGTTCATCCCGCTGACCGTCGGCGGCGGTGTGCGCACCCCCGAGGACGTCGACAAGCTGCTGCGGGCCGGCGCCGACAAGGTGGGCGTCAACACGGCGGCCATCGCGCGCCCGGAGCTGATCAAGGAGATCGCCGAACGCTTCGGCAGCCAGGTGCTGGTGCTGTCGGTGGACGCGCGCCGCACCGCTCCGGGCTCCTTCGAGGTGACCACCCACGGCGGCCGCAAGGGCACCGGCATCGACGCGATCGAGTGGGCGCACCGGGCGGCCGAGCTGGGCGCCGGCGAGATCCTGCTGAACTCGATGGACGCGGACGGCACCAAGGACGGCTACGACCTGGAGATGATCGCCGCTGTCCGCAAGCACGTCACGGTCCCGGTCATCGCCTCCGGCGGCGCCGGGAGGCTCGGCGACTTCGCGCCGGCCGTCGCGTCGGGCGCGGACGCGGTGCTGGCCGCGTCGGTGTTCCACTTCGGCGACCTGCGGATCGGCGAAGTGAAGCAGGCACTGAAGGAGGCGGGCCACCCGGTGCGGTGACGCTCCGCCCGGCTCGAGGCAAGCCCCGGCCACCTGGCGGCCGGGGCTTGCCCATGGGCAGATGCAAAAGAAAAGTTGCGCAAAAATAATTGCGCAACTTTTCTTTCGCATTTACGGTGGGTGCATGACAGGCAAGGAGCGGAACCGCCGCATCACCGACCTCGGCACCCTCAAGGCGCTCGCCCACCCCCTGCGGATGCGGCTCTACCGGGCGCTGACCGTCGCCCGCACGGCCACCGCCTCGCAGCTCGCCGAACAGGTCGACGAGGCCGTCTCCCTCGTCAGCTACCACCTGCGCAAACTCGCCGAGCACGGGCTCGTCGAGGAGGCCGAGCCGCAGAGCGCCGACGGCCGCGAACGCTGGTGGCAGCCCTCCTCCGACGGAGTGAGCATCCACGACGAGGACTTCCGCGACGCGCCCGAGAAGGCCGCCGCGCACACCGCCGCCAGCCGCCTCTTCTTCGAGCAGCGCGCCGACATGTACCGCCGCTTCCTCGACGAGCGCATCCACTGGGGCGAGGCGTGGAACTCCGCCGCCGAGTCCTCCGAGTCCCACATGCGCCTCACCGCGGCCGAACTCACCGAACTCAACCGCGAGGTCCTCGCCCTGCTCCGCCGCTACGAGGAGCGGGGCCGGGCCGCCGACGAGGCCGGGGACCGCGAGGGCCGCGAGAGCGTCGCCGTGCACACGTACGCGTTCCCGTTCCGGACCTGAGAAGGAGCCCCGCCATGAGCCCCGCCGCGAGCCCGGCCCTCGTCCGCACGGCCCCGGCCGAAGAGCGCGCCGCGCACCGCGACCCCAACGTGCTGCGCTGGCTCGGCGCCTACACCTCCTCGATGGTCGGCGACAGCGTGTACTACATCGCTCTGTCCTGGGCCGCCGTCCAGGAGGGCACACCCGCGCAGGCGGGACTCGTGATGACGGCGAGCGCCGTACCGCGGGCCCTGCTGATGCTCGGCGGGGGAGTGATCGCCGACCGGTTCGGTCCCCGGCGGGTCGTCATCGGCAGCGACGCCGTGCGCTGTGCGGCCGTCCTCGCGGTGGCCGCGCTGCTGTTCCTGGCCAGCCCCGGTCTGTGGCCGCTGGCCCTGCTGGCCGTGGCCTTCGGCACCGTCGACGCCGTGTTCGTGCCCGCCGTGGGCGCCCTGCCCGCGCGCGTGACCCATCCCGGCCAGCTCGCGCGCGTACAGGGCATGCGGGGGCTCGCGATCCGGTTCGCGAGCGTCGTCGGCGCACCCCTCGGCGGTTTCGGCGTGGCGGCGGGCGGGGCGGCGGCCGCGTTCGGGCTGGCGGGGCTGCTGATCGCGGCCTCCCTGCCGCTGCTGCTCTCCGTCCGGACACGGGAGCTGACCGCCGACGACGGGGCCACCGCCTCCGGCGGCACCGCCCGGGCCGACCTGATGGCGGGCCTGCGGTACATCCGCCGCCACCGCGTGCTCGCGCCGCTGATGCTGGCCATCACCCTGGGGGACCTCGGCTTCGTCGGACCGCTCAACGTGGGCCTGACCCTGCTGGCCGACGAACGCGGCTGGGGTGCCTCCGGAATGGGCTGGGTGCTCGCCGGGTTCGGCGTCGGCGCGGGCGCCGTCTCACTCCTGCTGACCGTACGAGGGCGGCTCCCGCATGCCGGGCAGGTCGCCGGCTGGTCGATCCTGGCGGGCTCGCTCGCCATCGGCGCCCTCGCGCACGCGCCGACGGTCGCCGTCGCCGTCGGCACGGCCCTGCTGGTGGGACTGCTGGCCGGGCTCAGCGGCGCCATGTGCGGCGCCCTGCTGCAGACCCAGGCCGACCCCGCGTACCTCGGGCGGGTCACCGCCGTGTCCAGTCTGGCCAGCCTCGGGCTGAGCCCGCTCAGCATGCCGTTGTCCGCCGCCGCGATCGGAACCTGGGGCACCGGTCCGGTCTTCCTGGTCAGCGCGGCGGTCTGCGGACTCGGCGGGGTCGTCGCCCTCTGCGTCCCCGCCCTGCGCCGCGCCGAGCTGCCCCGCTGATCAGCCCTTCGGCTGTGCCAGTTGCACCAGATTGCCCACCGTGTCGTCCAGCACGGCCGTGATCACCGGACCCTGCTCGGTCGGGGCCTGCGTGAACGCGACACCCAGGGCGCGCAGCCGGTCGTACTCCTGCCGGACGTCGTCCACGGAGAAGACGATGCACGGCAGCCCCGCCAGCTTCACGGCCGTGCGGTACGGCTCCGCGATGGGGCCCTGCCCGGGCTCCAGCAGCAGCTGAAGGTCCTGCTGGGCGCCCTCGGCCGCGCCGACGGTGACGAACAGGGTGCCGCCGCCCAGGTCCATGTGCATCCGGGTCTCGAAGCCCAGCACGTCCGTGTAGAACGCGTGGGCCTTCGCGACGTCGTCGACGTACACGCTGGTCATGGCTACTTTGATCACGGGGGTGCCCTTTCAGCCCGCTCGGATTCAGCCCGCTCAGATGCCGAGCTGCCTGCCGCTGTGCAGCTTCTCGACGGCGTCCTCGTCGCCGTCCAGCTCCACCTTCGCGGCGCTCTGCCGGCCGTACAGGAACAGCAGCAGCTCCGACGGCTCCCCGGTGACCGTCACCACCGGCGCGCCGCGCTGTGCGACCACCGTACGGCCGTCCGCGCGGCGCAGCACCAGACCGGTCGGGGCACCGCGGCCCATCAGCCGTGCCGTGCGCTCCAGCCGGGACCACAGGGCGTCCTGGAAGACCGGGTCGAGCTCCCGGCCCGTCCAGTCGGGCTGCGCCCGCCGCACGTCCTCGGTGTGGACGTAGAACTCGATCGTGTTGGACGCCTCGTCGATCTGCTTCAGCTGGAAGGGTGAGAAGCGCGGCGGGCCGGTACGGATCAGCTGGATCAGCTCCTCGTACGGCTTGGCCGCGAACTCCGCCATCACCTTGTCCAGCCGCGGTGCCAGCTGCTTGATCAGGATGCCCCCGGCGGCGTCCGGACGACGCTCGCGCACCACCACGTGCGCGGCCAGGTCCTGCGTCTCCCAGCCCTCGCAGAGGGTCGGGGCGCCCGGACCGGCCGTCTCCAAGAGGTCGGCGAGAAGGAGCCGTTCACGCTTGGCGAAAGTCGACATGCTGTCAGCCTACGACCACGTACGGGGTCCGCACAGTGGACACCGGCCCGTCACCCTCCGTCGCGCGCGGCACAATGGCACCCATGACCAGCACGCCCCCGCCCACCAGCCTGGACCCCGGGATCGCCGCGCGCCTGAAGCGCAGCGCCGACGGGCTCGTCCCCGCCATCGCCCAGCAGTACGACACCGGTGAGGTGCTCATGCTCGGCTGGATGGACGACGAGGCGCTGCACCGCACCCTCACCACCGGCCGCTGCACCTACTGGTCGCGCAGCCGCCGTGAGTACTGGGTCAAGGGCGACACCTCCGGCCACTTCCAGTGGGTGAAGTCCGTGGCGCTGGACTGCGACGCCGACACCCTGCTGGTCCAGGTCGACCAGGTCGGCGCCGCCTGCCACACCGGCGCGCGCACCTGCTTCGACGCCGACGTGCTCCTCAAGGACGCCGATTCCGGCGTAACCGCCTCGGATCAGTAAGGTCAGCCGCCATGGACCTCGAGACGTTCCGCAAGCTGGCCACCGACCGACGGGTCATCCCGGTCACCCGCAAGCTCCTCGCCGACGGCGACACCCCGGTCGCGCTCTACCGCAAGCTCGCCGCCGAGCGCCCCGGCACCTTCCTGCTGGAGTCCGCGGAGAACGGCCGCTCGTGGTCCCGGTACTCCTTCGTGGGCGTCCGGTCCGCGGCGACCCTGACGGCCCGCGACGGACAGGCCCACTGGCTCGGCGCCCCGCCCGTCGGCGTCCCCGTCGACGGCGACCCGCTCGCCGCGCTGCGCGCCACCATCGAGGCCCTGCACACCCCCCACCAGGAGGGCCTGCCGCCCTTCACCGGCGGCATGGTCGGCTACCTCGGCTACGACATCGTGCGCCGCCTGGAGAAGATCGGCCCCGGCGAGCGCGACGACCTGCGGCTGCCCGAGCTGACCATGCTCCTCACCAGCGACCTCGCCGTCATGGACCACTGGGAGGGCTCGGTCCTGCTGATCGCCAACGCGATCAACCACAACGACCTCGACACCGGCGTCGACGAGGCCCACGCGGACGCGGTGGCCCGCCTCGACGCCATGGAGGCCGACCTCACGCGCGCGGTGGCCCAGCCCCCGGCCGTACTGCCGCCCTCCGAACTGCCCGAGTACACCGCGCTGTGGGGCGGCCCCGACTTCCGGGAGGCCGTCGAGGACATCAAGGAGCGCATCCGCGCGGGCGAGGCCTTCCAGGTCGTCCCCTCCCAGCGCTTCGAGACGCCGTGCACGGCGAGCGCGCTGGACGTCTACCGCGTCCTGCGGGCCACCAACCCCTCGCCGTACATGTACCTGTTCCGCTTCTCCGACGGCGAGGGCGGTGCCTTCGACGTCGTCGGCTCGTCCCCCGAGGCCCTGGTCAAGGTCGAGGACGGGCAGGCCATGGTCCACCCCATCGCCGGCACCCGGCACCGCGGCGCCACCCCGCAGGAGGACCAGGCCCTCGCCGACGAACTCCTCGCCGACCCCAAGGAGCGCGCCGAGCACCTCATGCTCGTCGACCTCGGCCGCAACGACCTGGGGCGGGTCTGCGAGCCCGGCTCCGTCGAGGTCGTCGACTTCATGTCCATCGAGCGGTACTCGCACGTCATGCACATCGTCTCGACCGTGACCGGCAAGGTCGCCCCGGGCCGCACCGCCTTCGACGTCCTCACCGCCTGCTTCCCCGCCGGCACCCTCTCCGGCGCGCCCAAGCCCCGCGCCATGCAGATCATCGACGAGCTGGAGCCGTCCCGGCGCGGCCTGTACGGCGGCTGCGTGGGCTACCTGGACTTCGCCGGCGACTCGGACACCGCCATCGCCATCCGCACCGCCCTGCTGCGCGACGGCACCGCCTACGTCCAGGCCGGTGCGGGCATCGTCGCCGACTCCGACCCCGTCGCCGAGGACGAGGAGTGCCGCAACAAGGCGGCCGCGGTCCTGCGCGCGGTCCACACCGCGAACCGGCTCGTGAAGTAGCCCTCCCGCGCGGTGGGGCGCGAATCACTGAGCCCCGGGTGACGCTTCGCCCGGGGTTCAGGCGATAGTGGACCCCGTGACTGCTGTACCTCACCCCCGTTCCGTATCCGCCGCCTCCGCCCGGGCCGGCCGGCTGAGCCTCGGCCTCGCCCTGCTGTCCGGTGCGCTGGGCGCAGCCGTGGCCCTGCTCTCCACCCGGCAGCGCTGGTCCGAGGGCACGGCGACGGTGGCCGGCGGCCCCTTCGCCCTCACCGCCAGGGGCAGCGATGTCACGGGCGTGCCCGCGGCGCTCGCCATAGTCGGTCTCGCCGCGCTCGTCGCCGTCTTCGCCGTCCGCAAGGCCGGCCGGCTCGCGGTCTCCGCCCTCCTCGCGCTCTCCGGCGCCGGCATCGCCGTGGCCGCCCTGACCGGCGCCTCCGACGACTCCGCGCTCGACGAACAGGCCGCGCGGGCCTCCGGCGACACCTCCGCCTCCGTCGCCTCCTTCACCCACACCGCCTGGCCCTACGTCGCGGTCGTCGGCGGTGTCCTCATCCTCCTCGCGGGCCTGCTGGCCCTGCGCTACGGCCGCCAGTGGCCCGCCATGTCCGGCCGCTACGAACGCTCCGGCGCCCCCCGTCAGCGGCGGGCCGCCAAGCCCGTGGACCCCGAGCGGCCCGAGGAGATCTGGAAGGCCCTGGACCGCGGCGAGGACCCGACCGGCGCCGACCCCGCCTGACCGGCAGGGCACGGCTTCCCGATGTGGTGAACCAGACGCGAACGGAAGCCACCCCCGCGTCCGCCACGCGTGCGCGTACGGGACAATGGACCACGAGCCCCCGGCTCGGACGGACACACAGTCAGCGACACACAGTCGGCGACATGGACAGCAATGAGGAGCAAGTCATGGCGGGCAGCAGCCACGGACACACCCCGGCCGCCTGGACCGGTGTCACCATCGCCATCATCGGTTTCTGCGTCGCGGGCGCGTTCATGGTGATGGCCCAGCCCGTGGGCTTCTGGGCCGGCATGGCGATCGTGGCCCTCAGCGGGGTCGTCGGTGCCGCCATGCGCGCCGCCGGACTGGGGCAGCCGAAGGACACCCACCCGGTGCGCAAGGCTGCGGCGACGGTGAAGGCCGAGCCCGCCGCCGCCGAGGGCTGAGCGTCCGCAGACTCCCCGTGAGGGGCGGCCGGTGAGCACACCGGCCGCCCCTCACGCGCGTGTGCGTCCCGCGCGGGGCACAATGCGAGACGTGAACGCCGACAGCCAGCGCGTGACGACCACGGCCGCGGGACGCCTGGCCGTGCCCGCCGGGATCCTCGCCGCCGTCGCCGGGGCCTTCGCCTACGTCGGCGCCGTCGACCCCAACGAACCCGGCCACTACCCCGTCTGCCCCCTGTTGCGTGTCACGGGCCTGTACTGCCCCGGCTGCGGCGGTCTGCGCAGCGCGCACGCCGTCGTCCACGGGGACCTCCTCACCGCCCTGCACGCCAACGCGCTCGCGGTGGCCGGCTATCTGCTCTTCGCCGTCCTGTGGACCGTCTGGGTGGTCCGCGCGGTCCGCGGACGGCCCCTGCGGATCGACCTCTCCCCGGTCGCCCTGTGGTCGCTGGGCGCCTTGGTGCTGGTCTTCACGGTTGTCCGGAACCTGCCGTTCGGTGGCTGGCTGCACCCTTGATCAATGACCGAACGTCCAGGTAGTGGGACCGCGCTCCACCGGATGTGAGGCCGCACCCCTCCTGCGGATACCATCGCAGTGACCATCGTTTTCCACTGGTTGCGTGAAAGGGGGCCGCTCGCGTGAGTGTGCTCGACGAGATCATCGACGGAGTCCGGGCCGACCTCGCGGAGCGGCAGGCGCGCGTCAGCCTCGACGAGCTCAAGGAGCGCGCGGCCAAGGCGCCCGCCGCCAAGGACGGCGTCGCCGCGCTCAAGGGCGACGGCGTCAAGGTGATCTGCGAGGTCAAGCGCTCCAGCCCGTCCAAGGGCGCGCTGGCCGCCATCGCCGACCCGGCCGGCCTGGCCGCCGACTACGAGGCGGGCGGCGCCGCCGTCATCTCCGTCCTCACCGAGGAGCGCCGCTTCGGCGGTTCCCTGGCCGACCTGGACGCCGTCCGCGCGCGGGTGGACATCCCGGTCCTGCGCAAGGACTTCATCGTCACCGCGTACCAGCTCTGGGAGGCCCGCGCGCACGGCGCCGACCTCGCGCTGCTGATCGTGGCCGCCCTCGACCAGCCGGCCCTGGAGTCGCTGATCGAGCGCGCCGTCTCCATCGGTCTCACCCCGCTCGTCGAGGTGCACGACGAGGAGGAGGTCGAGCGCGCGGTCGACGCGGGCGCCCGGATCATCGGCGTCAACGCGCGCAACCTGAAGACCCTCGAGGTCGACCGCTCCACCTTCGAGCGGGTCGCCCCCGAGATCCCCGACCACATCGTCAAGGTCGCCGAGTCCGGCGTCCGCGGCCCCCACGACCTCATCGCGTACGCCAACGCGGGCGCCGACGCGGTCCTGGTCGGCGAGTCCCTGGTGACGGGCCGCGACCCGAAGACGGCGGTGGCGGACCTGGTGGCGGCGGGCGAACATCCCGCACTGCGCCACGGCCGGGGCTGATCACCCGCTAGGCTGACCCCGATGACTCTCACCGTGACGACCGTGGACCGGTACGCCCGCCTCGCGCGCGGCTGCCGCCCGAGGGGCTGCCGAGCCCCGGCGAGGCGTGTCCACGGCCGTCGCGTGCGGTACGTCATCGGAGACGAACCGGGACAGGTCAACGGACGTCGATGGCAGCGTGCCCTTCAGGGGCGCGGGGAACTGCGCGACAAGCCACTGACGGCCTGACGCCGTCCGACAACCCCCGCCCCCACGGCGAATCGTGTTTCGACCAACACTCACCGTGAGGTTTCCGCATGCCCAGCGACTTCTTCATTCCCGACCCCGAGGGTCACGTCCCCACCGCCGAAGGCTACTTCGGCGCGTTCGGCGGCAAGTTCATCCCGGAGGCCCTCGTCGCCGCCGTGGACGAGGTGGCCGTCGAGTACGACAAGGCCAAGCACGACCCGGAGTTCGCCCGCGAACTCGACGACCTGCTGGTCCACTACACCGGCCGCCCCAGCTCCCTGACCGAGGTGCCGCGGTTCGCCGAGCACGCCGGCGGAGCGACGATCTTCCTGAAGCGGGAAGACCTCAACCACACCGGCTCCCACAAGATCAACAATGTCCTCGGCCAGGCCCTGCTCACCAAGCGCATGGGCAAGACGAGGGTCATCGCCGAGACCGGCGCGGGCCAGCACGGCGTGGCCACGGCCACCGCCTGCGCCCTGTTCGGCCTCGAGTGCACGATCTACATGGGGGAGATCGACACCCGGCGTCAGGCCCTCAACGTCGCCCGGATGCGCATGCTCGGCGCCGAGGTCGTCGCGGTGAAGTCCGGCAGCCGCACCCTGAAGGACGCCATCAACGAGGCGTTCCGCGACTGGGTGGCCAACGTCGACCGCACCCACTACCTCTTCGGCACGGTCGCCGGTCCCCACCCCTTCCCGGCGATGGTCCGCGACTTCCACCGGGTGATCGGCGTCGAGGCCCGCCGCCAGCTCCTGGAGCGCGCCGGACGCCTCCCCGACGCGGCGATCGCCTGCGTCGGCGGCGGCTCCAACGCCATCGGCCTCTTCCACGCCTTCATCCCGGACGCCTCCGTCCGGCTGATCGGCTGCGAGCCGGCCGGCCACGGCGTGGAGACCGGCGAGCACGCGGCGACCCTCACCGCAGGCGAGCCCGGCATCCTGCACGGTTCGCGCTCCTACGTGCTCCAGGACGACGAGGGTCAGATCACCGAGCCGTACTCCATCTCGGCGGGCCTGGACTACCCGGGCATCGGCCCCGAGCACTCCTACCTCAAGGACAGCGGCCGCGGCGAGTACCGCGCGGTCACCGACGACGCCGCGATGCAGGCCCTGCGGCTGCTGTCGCGCACCGAGGGCATCATCCCGGCCATCGAGTCCGCGCACGCCCTCGCCGGCGCGCTGGAGGTCGGCAAGGAGCTGGGCAAGGACGGCCTGATCGTCGTCAACCTGTCCGGCCGCGGCGACAAGGACATGGACACGGCCGCCCGCTACTTCGGGCTGTACGACACCGACGCCGAGGTCGCGGCCAACGCCGCCGACGTCGCCGAGATCGAGGGGGACGCCCGGTGAGCGGGAACATCCAGTTGCTGTCGGACACCCTCGCCGCCGCGAAGGCCGAGGGGCGCTCCGCGCTCATCGCCTACCTCCCGGCCGGGTTCCCGACCGTGGACGGCGGCATCGAGGCGATCAAGGCCGTCTTCGACGGCGGCGCGGACGTCGTCGAGGTCGGTCTGCCGCACAGCGACCCCGTCCTCGACGGCCCGGTCATCCAGACCGCCGACGACATCGCCCTGCGCGGCGGCGTCAGGATCGCGGACGTCATGCGCACGGTGAAGGAGGCCCACGAGGCCACCGGGAAGCCGGTGCTCGTCATGACGTACTGGAACCCCATCGACCGCTACGGCGTCGAGCGGTTCACCGCCGAGCTGGCCGAGGCGGGCGGCGCGGGCTGCATCCTGCCCGACCTGCCGGTGCAGGAGGCGGGGCTGTGGAGGGAGCACGCCGACAAGCACGGCCTCGCGACGGTCTTCGTCGTGGCGCCCAGCAGCAAGGACGAGCGGCTCGCGCAGATCACCGCGGCGGGCAGCGGCTTCGTCTACGCCGCCTCGCTGATGGGCGTCACCGGCACCCGTGAGTCGGTCGGCGCGCAGGCCCAGGACCTGGTCGAACGCACCCGGGCCACCGGTTCCGGCCTGCCGGTCTGCGTCGGCCTCGGCGTCTCCGACGCCCGTCAGGCCGCCGAGGTCGCCGGCTTCGCCGACGGGGTGATCGTCGGCTCGGCCTTCGTCAAGCGGATGCTGGAGGCCCCGGACGCCGCGGCCGGCGTCGAGGCCGTCCGTGCGCTCGCCGGGGAGCTGGCGAAGGGCGTGCGCGGACAGGCGTAACCGGGCGGACGGGCGTAACAGAGCGGGACATTTCGTGTGGTTCACCCGTACGGGTGGACCTGGGACCGGGGAGGCGCAATGCGCCTCCCCGGTTCGTTCTGGGGGTGTGAGCGAGAAGAATCGTGAGGGAAAGCGCACCGCCCGGGAGCGGCTGGCGGTGGAGCGCGAGAAGCAGAAGGCCGCCGAGCGGCGGCGGCGCACACTGATCGTCGGCGCCAGCGTCGTCTGTGTGCTGGGCCTGGCCGCGGTGATCGGTGTCGTCGCGGCGAACTCCGGCAAGGACGAGGACAGCGCCAAGTCCGGCCCCGTCGTGGCGCCCTCGGGGGCCCAGGGCAAGGACGCCCTGGCGATCCCGGTCGGCAAGGACGACGCCAGGGCCACGCTCACCGTGTGGGAGGACTTCCGCTGTCCGGCCTGCAAGGCATTCGAGACGGCGTACAGACCGACGATCCACGAACTGACCGGCGCCGGGAAGCTCCGCGTCGAGTACCACCTGGCCACCCTCATCGACGGCAACATGGGCGGCAGCGGCTCCCGCAACGCGGCCAACGCGGCGGCCTGCGCCCAGGACGCCGGAAAGTTCACCGCGTACCACGACGTGCTGTACGAGAACCAGCCGGAGGAGACGGACGACGCCTTCAGCAAGAACAGCAAGCTGATCGAGCTGGCCGGCAAGGTCGACGGCCTCGACACGCCGGCGTTCCGCGCCTGTGTCGAGAAGGGCACGCACACCAGCTGGGTCGTGAAGTCCAACCAGGCCTTCCAGAGCGGCGGCTTCGGCGGCACGCCGACCGTGCTGTTCAACGGCAAGAACATCTACCAGGACCAGACGATGACTCCGGCGAAGTTCAAGCAGATGGTGGAGGAGGCCAACCAGGGGTGAGCGTTTCTCACCGGCCCGTTATGGAGCCGTAGCCGGGCCGCCCGCCGTGGGCCCGGTGCGGCAGGGTAGCGTCGGACCTGCCATGGAACTTGCCTACATTCCCAGCCCGTCGCGCGGGGTGCTGTACCTCGGCCCCATTCCGCTGCGCGGCTACGCGTTCTGCATCATCATCGGCGTCTTCGTCGCGGTCTGGCTCGGCAACAAGCGCTGGCTCGCCCGGGGCGGGCGGGTCGGCACGGTGGCCGACATCGCGGTCTGGGCGGTGCCCTTCGGCCTGGTCGGCGGACGGCTCTACCACGTGATCACGGACTACGAGCTCTACTTCACCGAGGGCCGTGACTGGGTGGACGCCTTCAAGGTCTGGGAGGGCGGCCTCGGTATCTGGGGCGCGATCTCCCTCGGGGCCGTCGGCGCCTGGATCGGCTGCCGCCGCCGGGGCATCCCGTTGCCCGCCTACGCCGACGCCATCGCCCCCGGTATCGCCCTCGCGCAGGCCATCGGCCGCTGGGGCAACTGGTTCAACCAGGAGCTGTACGGCAAGCCGACCGACCTGCCCTGGGCCCTGCACATCACGTCCTCCGCGGACGGCCGGGTGCCGGGCTACTACCACCCGACCTTCCTGTACGAGTCCCTGTGGTGCATCGGTGTCGCCCTCCTCGTCATCTGGGCGGACCGCCGCTTCAAGCTCGGGCACGGCCGGGCGTTCGCGCTGTACGTCGCGGCGTACTGCGTGGGCCGGGCGTGGATCGAGTACATGCGCGTCGACGACGCCCACCACATCCTCGGTCTGCGGCTGAACGACTGGACCGCACTGATCGTCTTCCTGCTCGCGGTGATCTACATCGTGGTGTCGGCGAAGAAGCGGCCGGGCCGGGAAGAGGTCGTCGAGCCCGGTGTCTCCGACGGCGAGGCCGAAACCGACGGTGCGGACGAGTCGAAGAGCGACCCGGAGGACAAGGCCGGCGACAAGACCGAGGACAAGGCCGAGGACAAGGCTGAGGTCGAGGCTGAGGTCGAGGAGAAGGACGAGGCCGAGTCGGCGGCCAAGAAGAGCTGACGGCTGGTTCTACGACGTCGAGGGCGCCCGGGTCTGCCGGGCGCCCTCCGTCGTGCCGGAAGGAGATCAGCCGTGGCGGGTCGCGAGGGACAACGTGCGCTGGGCCGCCGCCACCACCGCCGCGTCGATGAAGCGGCCGTCCGGCAGGGCCTGGGCGCCCTGTTCCGTCACCGCCGCCTTGACGATCGTCTCGGCCTCGTCCAGTTCCTGCTCGGTGGGCAGATAGGCGCGCTCGATGATGGGGAGCTGGCGCGGGTGGATCGCGGCGCGGCCCAGGAAGCCGAGGGTGCGGCCATGGGCGCAGGAGGCCGCGAGGCCGTTGAGGTCCCGGGTGTCGGGGTGGACGGACTGCGGCGGCGGGGCGAGTCCCGCGGCGCGGGCCGCGACGACGACCCGGGAGCGGCACCAGTCGAGGCCCGCGTCGGCGCGGATGCCCAGGTCGGCGCGGAGGTCGGCCTCGCCGAGGGCGATGCCCCGCAGGGCCGGGTGCGCGCCGGCGATGGCGAAGGCGTGTTCGATGCCGAGGGCGCTCTCCAGCAGGGCGTGGAGCGGGGGTGCCCCGCCGTCGGCGGGAGCGGTGGTCTCGGCGATGCGGGTGATCTGGTGCGGGGCCGTCACCTTCGGCAGCCGCAGTCCCGCCACGCCCGGCAGGGCGGCCACCGCCTGGAGGTCGGCGGAGGCCAGCGGTCCGTCGAGGGCGTTCACCCGGACGTGCACCGGGACGGGCTGGGGCTCGGCGAGGCGTTCGGCGGTGGCCTTGCGGGCGTAGGTCTTGCGGTCGGGGGCGACCGCGTCCTCCAGGTCGATGATCACGACGTCGGCGCCCGAGGCGAGGGCCTTGGTGACGGTGTGCGGGCGGTCCCCGGGGGCGTACAGCCAGGTCAGCGGGAACGGGGTCACAGGGCGCCCTCCGCTCGCAGGGCGGCCAGCTCGGCCGGGGTCAGGCCCAGCTCCGTGAGCACCTCGTCGGTGTCGGCGCCGTGCGGGCGGCCGGTCCAGCGGATCGCGCCGGGGGTCGCCGAGAGCCGGAACAGGACGTTCTGCATACGGATCCGCCCCAGCTCCGGGTCGTCCACGGCGGTGACCGTGCCAAGGGCCTGGTACTGGGGGTCGTCCATCACGTCCCGTACGTCCTGGACCGGGGCGACGGCGGCCTCCGCCTTCTCGAAGGCGGCGAGCACCTCGGTGCGGGGGCGGGCCGCGATCCAGGTGCCGACGGCCCGGTCGAGGACGTCGGCGTGTTCGGCCCGGCCGGCGCCCGTCGCGAACCACGGCTCGTCGATCAGCTCCGGGCGGCCGACCAGGCGCAGCACGCGTTCCGCGATCGACTGGGCCGAGGTGGAGACGGCGACCCAGGTGCCGTCGGCCGTGCGGTAGGTGTTGCGCGGGGCGTTGTTGGCGGAGCGGTTGCCGGTGCGCTGCTGGACGTATCCGAGCTGGTCGTACCAGAGGGTCTGCGGGCCGAGGACCGCGAGCATCGGCTCGATGATCGCCATGTCCACGACCTGGCCGCGGCCGGTGCGCTCCCGGGCGGCGAGGGCGGTCATGACGGCGTAGGCGGTGGCCAGGGCGGTGATGGAGTCGGCGAGGCCGAACGGCGGGAGCGTCGGCGGCGCGTCCGGCTCCCCGGTGATCGCGGCGAAGCCGCTCATCGCCTCGGCGAGCGTGCCGAAGCCGGGGCGGTGGGCGTAGGGCCCGAACTGGCCGAAGGCGGTGACCCGGGTGAGGACCAGCCGGGGGTTGGCGGCGGACAGCTCCTCCCAGCCGAGGTCCCACTTCTCCAGGGTGCCCGGGCGGAAGTTCTCGACGATCACGTCGGCGTCGGCGGCGAGCCGCAGCAGGGTGGCGCGGCCTCCGGGGGTGGAGAGGTTCAGGGTGATCGTGCGTTTGTTGCGGCCGAGGAGCTTCCACCACAGACCGATGCCGTCCTTGGAGGGGCCGTGGCCCCGGGACGGATCGGGTTTCGTGGGGTGCTCGACCTTGACGACCTCCGCGCCGAAGTCGCCGAGCAGGGTGGCGGCGAGCGGGCCGGCGAAGAGGGTGGCGAGGTCGAGGACGCGCAGACCGTGCAGCGGCGGGACGGTTGCGGTGGCGGTCCCGGTCATGACGTGTACTGCTTCTCGATCTCGGAGCGGTACGGCATCGACGCGGAGGCGCCCGGCCGCTGGACCGAGAGCGCGGCCGCCGCGGCCGCCCAGGCCAGGGCCTCCCGTACGGGCCGTTCCTCGCCGAGGGCGACCGCGAGGGAGCCGACGAAGGTGTCGCCCGCGCCGGTGGAGTCGACGGCGGCGACCTGCGGGGCGGGGACGGTGAACGGCTCGGCGCCGCGCGCGGCGTGCAGGCTGCCGGCCGCCCCGAGGGTGATGACGACCTCCGGGACCAGCTCCAGCAGGGCGGCGGCGGCCTCGCGGGGGTCGGTGCGGCCGGTGAGCGTGGTCGCCTCGTGCTCGTTGGGCACCAGCAGGTCGGTGGCGGCGAGCAGTTCGGGCGGCAGGGGCTGGGCGGGGGCCGGGGTGAGGATCGTACGGACCCCGTGGGCGCGGGCCGCGCGGGCGCCCGCGACGACCGCGGGCAGCGGGATCTCCAGCTGGAGCAGGAGCGCGTCGGCGGAGGCGATGAGGCCCTCGTCGCCGGGGGCGAGGTGGTCGACGGTGCCGTTGGCGCCGGGGACGACGACGATCGCGTTGCCGCCCTCGTCGTCCACGACGATGTGCGCGGTGCCGGACGGGAACTCGACCGTGCGCAGGTGGTCGGTGTTGACACCCGAGTGCTCCAGGGAGGAGCGCAGCCGGGCGCCGAAGGCGTCGTTGCCGACCGCGCCGATCATCGAGACGGTGCCTCCGGCGTGGGCGGCGGCGATCGCCTGGTTGGCGCCCTTGCCGCCGGGGATCGTACGGAACTCCCGTCCCGTCACGGTCTCCCCGCGCTGTGGGGCCTTCTCGACGTAGGCGACGAGGTCCATGTTCGTGCTGCCGAGCACGACGATGTCGGTCATGGGCGGGATGCCTCCCGGTGGGTGAGGGACCAGGTGAGGTGGGCGAGGGCGTCGAAACCGCTGCCGTCGAAGCCGGTGACGGAGGTGGCGAGGCGGTTCTTCAGCGGGGCCGTCCAGCGGGCGGGGAGGGCGGCGGGGTCGCCGGCGAGGAGTCCGGCGATGCTGCCCGCCGTCGCGCCGTTGGAGTCGGTGTCCCAACCGCCGGACACCGCGCGGCAGATCGAGCCGGTGAAGTCGCCGTCGGCGTGGGTGAGGGCGGCGGCGATCAGGGCGGTGTTGGGGATCGCGTGGACCCAGTGCACATCCTTGTGGACGGTGTGGAGTTCGTCCACGACCGTGTCGAAGTCGGTGTGCGTATGCGCGAGTTGGATCGCGTGGGTGACGGCCTTCGTGAGGCGGGAGCGGGGTGGGACCACCGTGAGGCCGGTGCGGAGGCAGGTGTGGATGTCGTGCGCGCCGGTCGCGGCCGTAGCGAGGGTGGCCGCCGTGAACATCGCCGCGTAGACGCCGTTGGCGGTGTGGGTGAGGGTGGCGTCGCGGTGGGCCTGTTCCGCGGCCGTTCCCGGGTTGCCGGGGTTGGTCCAGCCGTGGACGTCGGCGCGGATGAGGGCGCCGATCCATTCGCGGAAGGGGTTGCGGTGGCGGGCGGTGTGCGGGGGTTCGATGCCGGAGAGGAGGTTGCGGAAGGCGATGCGTTCGGCGGTGAAGGTGCGGCCGGGGGGCAGTTCGTCGAGCCAGAGTTTCGCCACGTCTGTGGAGGTGAAGGTGGGGCCGTGGCGTTGGAGCAGGAGGAGGTTGAGGAGGGGGTAGTTGAGGTCGTCGTCCTCGGGCATGCCGTCGATGTTCTCGGCGAGGGAGGTGGTGGCGGAGCGGCGGTTCCAGGGGTGGTCGGTGAGGAGGGCCCGCGGTACGCCTCGCGCGGTGAAGTAGGTGTTCAGGGGCCAGTTGCCGGTGCTTCCGGCCAGGGCGCGGATCGCGTCGAGGGGGAGCTTCTCCACGGGTTTGCCGAGGAGGCAGCCGACCGCCCGGCCGAGCCAGGCGGCTTCCAGGGCGGCCGGGGTGGGGGCGGAGGGAACGGCCGCGGCCGGGCGGGGCCAGTCGCAGCTGCGCCGGATCGCGGTCAGCTCCGTCGGCTCGTCCTCCGCCAACCTGCTGGGGAGATCGGCTAGTTCGTCCAGCAGGTCCTCCGCCAGCTGGCGCAGATAACGGGAGGCGCGTCGGGTGGACGCTCCCGCTCCGGCCGGGGCCTCTGGGCCGCCTGCCGCGCGCCAGCGGGCTGCGACGGCCCAGGGTTCGCGGCCGTCCTCCGTCGCCTGGCGCAGTTCGTGGCCCAGGAGGTCCTCCGGCTGGACCCAGGTCAGGCGGAGCATTCCCGGCCTCCGAGCAGGGTGGTGAACGCCGTCTCGTGGGAGCGGCGGGCCCGGACGTCCTTCGCGAAGATCTCCCGGGCGACCCGGGCCAGGGTGCGGGGCGGTTCCCAGAGGTCCAGGCGGCTCGCCTCCGCGACCTGCTTCGACCAGTCGTCGGGGACCGGGGAGCCGAGGGCGCCCGCCAGCGCGCCCGCCATCGTGGCGATCGAGTCGCAGTCCCGGCCGTAGTTCACCGCGCCGAGCACCGCGTGGCGGTAGTCGCCGCCCGCCACCAGCAGCATGCCCAGGGCGATCGGGAGTTCCTCGATCGCGTGCAGACGGGAGGGGCGGCGGGCGGCCAGGGAGGGGGCCCGGTAGTCGGGACCCACCGTGTCGTACGGGGCCACCGCCTCCCGCAGCGGGAGCAGCGCCGACTCGAAGTCCCGGTGCCGGGAGGCCTCTTCGCAGACCTTCTCGATCGCGGTGCGCGTGCCGTCCTTGGCCAGGGCGAGGCAGGCGGTGACGACCGAGTCCGGGGTGGCGTCCGGGGCGCAGGCCGCCGCCACGGCCGCCGCGAAGACGCCCGCCGCCTCACGGCCGTACGAGGACTGGTGGGCGCCCGCGATGTCCAGGGCCTCGGCGTACGCGCCCGCCGGGTGCGCCGCGTTGACCAGGCCGACCGGGGCCATGTACATCGCCGCACCGCAGTTGACGATGTTGCCGGTACCGGCCTCGCGGGGGTCCGCGTGGCCGTAGTGGAGCCTGGTCACCAGCCATTTCTCCGCCAGGAAGAGCCGGTGCAGGGGGAGGGCCTCGGTCTCCAGTTCCGGGATCCAGCGGGGGGTCGTCATCAGGTCGGGGACCAGGTGGTCCGTGATCGCGTACGCGTCCAGGTGGTCGCGGACCCGGTCGTAGACCCTGATCAGGGCATGGGTCATCAAGGTGTCGTCGGTGATGTGTCCGTCGCCCTTGTGGTACGGCGCGATCGGGCGGGCGGTGCGCCAGGCGTCGCCGTTCCAGGGGCCGACGACGCCGTGGACGCGGCCGCCGTGCCGTTCCACGATCCGGTCGGGGGAGTAGCCCTCGACGGGGCCGCCCAGGGCGTCGCCGACCGCCGCGCCCACGAGGGCCCCGGTGATCCGTTCTTCCAGAGAGGTTTCTGTTTCTTTGGGCGTCATGCCCCGAATCATCCTCCTGGTGGCGCCGGTTGTGTCGCTTCCAGGAGTTCGGCGAGTTCCACGAGATCGGTGCCGGTGAGGCGGGGGAGCGCGCAGCCGGAGAGGACGCGGCAGGCGTCGCGCCAGGCGGCGGGGATCGCGTCGTTGCCGCCGAGGGCGCCCGCCAGCGCGCCCGCCAGCGCCGGGGCCGAGTCGGCGACCCGGGACAGACAGGCCGCCGCCGGTACCGCTTCGTTGATCCGGCCCTCGGCGGCGCCGACCAGGGCCAGGGCCACCGGGACCGTCTCGGCGGCGGCGATGCCGTAGCTGTAGACGTGGTCGACGATCTGGTGTTCCAGGAGGGGGATCAGGGCGAAGGCACTGTCGGCCTCGTGCGCGAGGCGCAGGGCGTGGCGGGCGTTGCGGCCGATCTCGGTGTGCTCGGGGAGTTCGGCGAGGGCCGCGGCCGTACAGACCTCGGGGGGTGCGCCGGTCAGGGCGAGGGAGACGGCCGCGGCCATCGCGCGGGCGCCGTGCACGCCGTCGCCGTCCTGGGTGTAGCGGGCGTCGAACTCGGCCAGTTCGGCGGCGAGTCGGGGGTCGCCGGGGTGGGCCACGGCGAGGACGCAGGCGCGGACGCAGGCGGCGTCGTCGAAGTAGTGCGGGTTGTCGTGACCGGTGGCGGGGGGCCGCAGGCCGGCGGCGAGGTTGCCGAGGCCGGCGCGGACGGAGATGCGGGCGCGCAGGGGGAGGACGGCGGACTCGATCTCGGGGGCGCGGTCGGCTGCCGCCGCGATCTCGCAGGCCAGGGCGTTCCAGGTGAGGTCGATGGCGGCGCGCATACGGCGTTCCCGGCTGAGGTCGCCGAGGGCGGTGTCGTCGCCCGCCCTGAGGACCGCTTCTGCGGCGAAGGCGGCCCATTCGGCGTCGTCGGAGGGGCCGAGGCGGAGGGGTTCGGGGGGTTGGTTGAGGGCGATGGGGACGGGGAGGGTGGTCGTCGCGTTGTGTTCGGCGAAGGTGTCGAGTTCGCGGGTGAGGCGGCGGGTCCAGTCGGGCATGCGGGAGGCGCGGTGGCGGGCGGCGGGCCAGCCGGCGGCGTCGCCTGCGGCGAGGCCGAGGAGGAGGCCGTGGACGCGGGCCCCGGCCTCGCCGTCGGCCCGTCGTTTCTCACCCGCACCACCCGTGCGGGTTTCGTCGTCGGTTGCGGGTGGCCCCGGTGGGGCGTACCCGCCGTCGGCGTCCGCGGGTTCGTCCGGCTCCGCCGCTCCCCTTTCGTCCGCCGTTCCCGAGGGTGCGCCCTCGTCCCATGGTCCTGGTGGTTTCATGCCGGGACCTCCGTCGTGGTGGTGTCGTGGACGCGGTGGAGGAGGTCCGTGATCGATTCCGGGGTCACCAGGTCCGCTCCCCATTTGCCGCCGTCGTCCGGGACCAGGAGTTCCGCCACGTCGAGGATGTGGTGGCCGGCCATGGCGGGCAGGCAGGTGCCGCGCGCCGGGCCGATGGCCGCCGCCCAGGTGGTGGGGATCGCAGGGACGCCCTGGGTGGCGCCGGCGAGGGCGCCGGCCACCGCCGCGGTGGTGTCGGCGTCGCGGCCCATGTTGACGGCTGTCAGCACCGCCTCCGGGAAGTCGCCGTCCGCCGCCGCGTACGCGCCGAAGGCGAGCGCGACGGCCTCGGGGGCGAGGTCGGTCCAGGGGTAGCCGCCGATGACGACGGCGGAGCGCACCGCCCGTTCGCCCCGGTGCGCGACGGCCACCGCGCGGCGCAGGGAGCGGGCCGTCCAGGAGTCCTCGGGGACGACGGCGAGCGCGGCGGCGACCACCGCGGTCGTCGGTGCGCCTCCCATCGCCGCCGCCACGCCCGCCGCGACCGCCTGGCCGCCGTAGATGCCCTCGCCGTCGTGGCTCACCGCGCCGTCGACGGCGACGAGGCGGGCCGCCTCGGCGGGGCGGCCCGCCGCGAAGACCCCGAAGGGGGCCGCGCGCATGGCCAGCCCGTCGCTCCAGGCGTGGCGGTGCTGGGCGGAGATCGGGGCGGCCAGGCCCCGGCGCAGGTTCTCCAGCGTGCCGCGCTCGCTGAAGCCGGCGCCCCGGAAGGGGCCCTCGTCGCGGTCGGCGATCCACTCGTGCCAGGCGGCCTCGACGTGCGCCTGGGTGAGGGCCGAGCCGTGCCGGGCGAGGAGCAGACCCGAGAAGATCGTGTACTCGGTGTCGTCCGTGCCGGCCGGCCGGTCGCTGACATAGCCCGTGATACGGCCCCAGCGGGCGCGGATCTCGGAGGGCTTCAGGTTCTCGGCCGGTGCCCCGAGGGCGTCTCCGACGGCGAGGCCGAGCAGGGCGCCGCGGGCTCGTTCACGGATGGTTGGCATGCAGGGCCTCTCCTCCGCCGGCTCCGCACGGACGCGGAACCGTTTGCGGATGTGTCCCACCATCGGCGGTTGACCCGAGCCTCGGATGCCCTCATATCACCCGGTCGACATTTGTGCAGACTCCCGATCGAATGAGCGCGCGAGGGTAAAAGCGCAGGTTAGCCGAGCCTTTCCTTGCTGGCGAGGGGGAAGAAAGCGACGTACTTTGGCGTTGTCAGAAATTAGAATCTGTCCAAAGTTAGCTTTGGCTCACCTTCCTTGCTCCGTTCTCTGGGGGATCTTCATGGCCGTCATCGACATCGAGGCACCGCTCCACGAGGCGCACCGCGACAACCACACGCACCGGGATGTGAACGGCGGCTGGCTGCGCCCCGCCGTCTTCGGCGCGATGGACGGCCTGGTCTCCAACCTCGCCCTGATGACCGGTGTGGCCGGCGGGGCCGTCGGTCAGCAGGCCGTGGTGCTGACCGGGCTGGCCGGGCTGGCCGCCGGCGCCTTCTCCATGGCCGCCGGCGAGTACACCTCCGTCGCCTCGCAGCGTGAACTCGTCGAGGCCGAGCTGGACGTCGAGCGCCGGGAGCTGCGCAAGCACCCCCAGGACGAGGAGGCCGAGCTCGCCGCCCTGTACGAGGCCCGGGGCGTCGACGCCGACCTCGCCCGGCAGGTCGCCGCGCAGCTCTCCCGCGACCCCGAGCAGGCGCTGGAGATCCACGCCCGCGAGGAGCTGGGCATCGACCCCTCCGACCTGCCCTCGCCGCTGGTCGCCGCGGTGTCGAGCTTCGGCTCCTTCGCGCTCGGCGCGCTGCTGCCCGTACTGCCGTATCTGCTCGGTGCGAGCACCCTGTGGCCGGCCGTGCTGCTGGCGCTGTTCGGGCTGTTCGCCTGCGGGGCCGTGGTGGCCCGGGTGACCGCGCGGACCTGGTGGTACAGCGGGCTGCGGCAGCTCGCCCTCGGTGGTGCCGCGGCCGGTGTGACGTACGCCCTGGGCAGTTTGTTCGGAACGGCCGTAGGATAGTTCGACTGCTACTTATGCGATGGGCCGCATAAGTAGCCGTTACTGACTGGTTTCGAGAGCTTAACCAGCGGGCATGAGCCGTAAGCGCTGTGGGCAAAGACGCCTGCGGCGCACTCGCGGGGTGAACGACGACGCTCTTCCCGCCCCGGATCGACGGACACCGATCTGTCCCGTTCGATCCCCCCACACACTTTCAGCCACGCGCACGGTACCCCCGCCGCACGCCCGTGGCGTCCGCATGTTGGAACGGAGTATCCGGTTCCCGAGAACCGCTCCATCATGTAACCTGCACGAAATTTTGCGCACACGCAGAGGGCCAACGTCGTCCCTCGGCACGCAGATATGCCACTTGAGACGACGACGGGAGAGCCGATGCGTACGCCGCGCCAGCCGTCCCAGCATTCCGCGAATGGCCAGAACTGGTCCTTCATGGATGCTCGCCCTGCTGCGCAGGGTATGTACGACCCCCGCAACGAGCGCGACGCCTGCGGCGTCGGCTTCGTGGCCACCCTCACCGGTGAGGCGAGCCACACGCTGGTCGAGCAGGCGCTGACCGTTCTGCGCAACCTCGAGCACCGCGGCGCCACCGGCTCCGAGCCGGACTCCGGCGACGGCGCGGGCATCCTCACCCAGGTCCCCGACGCGTTCTTCCGCGAGGTGACCGGGTTCGAGCTGCCCGAGGCCGGCTCCTACGCCGTCGGCATCGCCTTCCTGCCCGAGCAGGGCACCGAGGAGATCGTCTCGCGGATCGAGACGATCGCCGCCGACGAGGGCCTGACCGTGCTCGGCTGGCGCGACGTCCCCGTCGCCCCCGAGCTGCTCGGCGCCACCGCCCGCTCGACGATGCCGGCCTTCCGGCAGATCTTCGTCATGGACGGCGCCAGCGAGGGTATCGCCCTCGACCGCAAGGCGTTCGTGCTGCGCAAGCGCGCCGAGCGCGAGGCCGGCGTGTACTTCCCGTCGCTCTCCGCCCGCACGATCGTCTACAAGGGCATGCTGACCACCGGCCAGCTCGAGCCCTTCTTCCCGGACCTGTCCGACCGCCGCTTCGCCTCGGCCGTGTCGCTCGTCCACTCGCGCTTCTCCACGAACACCTTCCCGTCGTGGCCGCTCGCGCACCCGTACCGCTTCGTCGCGCACAACGGTGAGATCAACACCGTCAAGGGCAACCGCAACTGGATGCGCGCCCGTGAGTCGCAGCTCGTCTCCGACCTGTTCGGCCCGGAGGAGAACGCCATCGAGCGGATCTTCCCCGTCTGTACGCCGGACGCCTCCGACTCGGCGTCCTTCGACGAGGTGCTCGAGCTGCTCCACCTCGGTGGCCGCTCGCTGCCGCACTCCGTGCTGATGATGATCCCGGAGGCGTGGGAGAACCACGACTCCATGGACCCGGCCCGGCGCGCCTTCTACCAGTTCCACTCCACGATGATGGAGCCCTGGGACGGCCCGGCCTGTGTCACCTTCACCGACGGCACCCAGGTCGGCGCGGTCCTCGACCGCAACGGTCTGCGCCCCGGCCGCTACTGGGTCACCGACGAGGGCCTCGTCGTCCTCGGCTCCGAGGTCGGCGTCCTCGACATCGACCCCGCCAAGGTCGTCCGCAAGGGCCGCCTCCAGCCCGGCAAGATGTTCCTCGTCGACACCGCCGAGCACCGCATCATCGAGGACGACGAGATCAAGGCGCAGCTCGCCGCCGAGGCCCCGTACGCCGAGTGGCTCGAGGCCGGCGAGATCGAGCTGGGCGACCTGCCCGAGCGTGAGCACATCGTGCACACCCACGCCTCGGTCACCCGCCGCCAGCAGACCTTCGGCTACACCGAGGAGGAGCTGCGCGTCATCCTCGCGCCGATGGCCAAGGCCGGCGCCGAGCCGATCGGCTCCATGGGCACCGACTCGCCGATCGCCGCGCTGTCCTCGCGCCCGCGCCTGCTCTTCGACTACTTCACCCAGCTGTTCGCGCAGGTCACCAACCCGCCGCTGGACGCGATCCGCGAGGAGCTGGTCACCTCCCTGCGCTCCTCGCTGGGCCCCGAGGGCAACCTGCTGGACCCGACGGCCGCCTCCTGCCGTACGGTCACCCTGCCCTTCCCGGTGATCGACAACGACGAGCTGGCCAAGCTCATCCACATCAACGCCGACGGCGACATGCCCGGCTTCAAGGCCGCGACGCTCTCCGGCCTGTACCGGGTGCACGGCGGCGGTGACGCCCTCGCCGCGCGCATCGACGAGATCTGCGCCGAGGCCGACGCCGCCATCGACAACGGCGCCCGGCTGATCGTCCTGTCGGACCGCCACTCGGACGCCGAGCACGCGCCGATCCCCTCGCTGCTGCTCACCGCGGCCGTCCACCACCACCTCATCCGCACCAAGCAGCGCACCGAGGTGGGCCTGCTGGTCGAGGCCGGTGACGTCCGCGAGGTCCACCACGTCGCCCTGCTGATCGGTTTCGGCGCCGCCGCCGTCAACCCGTACCTGGCGATGGAGTCCGTCGAGGACCTGGTCCGCGCCGGCACCTTCCTGTCGGACATCGAGTCCGAGAAGGCCATCCGCAACCTGATCTACGCCCTCGGCAAGGGCGTCCTGAAGGTCATGTCCAAGATGGGCATCTCCACCGTCGCCTCCTACCGCGGCGCCCAGGTCTTCGAGGCCGTCGGTCTCGACGACGCCTTCGTGGAGAAGTACTTCAACGGCACCGCCACCAAGATCGGCGGCGTCGGCATCGACGTCGTCGCCCAGGAGGTCGCCGCCCGCCACGCCAAGGCCTACCCGGCCTCCGGCATCGCTCCCGCGCACCGCGCGCTGGAGATCGGCGGCGAGTACCAGTGGCGCCGCGAGGGCGAGCCGCACCTGTTCGACCCGGAGACGGTCTTCCGCCTCCAGCACTCGACGCGCTCGGGCAGCTTCGACATCTTCAAGAAGTACACGGACCGGGTGAACGAGCAGTCCGAGCGCCTGATGACGCTCCGCGGTCTGTTCGGGTTCAGCAGCGACCGGGAAGCCATCTCGATCGACGAGGTCGAGCCGGTCTCCGAGATCGTCAAGCGCTTCTCCACCGGCGCCATGTCGTACGGCTCCATCTCCATGGAGGCGCACGAGACCCTCGCCATCGCCATGAACCAGCTGGGCGGCAAGTCCAACACCGGTGAGGGCGGCGAGGACCCGGAGCGCCTGTACGACCCGGCGCGCCGCTCCGCGATCAAGCAGGTCGCCTCCGGCCGCTTCGGCGTGACGAGCGAGTACCTGGTCAACGCGGACGACATCCAGATCAAGATGGCCCAGGGCGCCAAGCCCGGCGAGGGCGGCCAGCTGCCCGGCCACAAGGTCTACCCGTGGGTCGCCAAGACCCGGCACAGCACCCCCGGTGTCGGTCTGATCTCCCCGCCGCCGCACCACGACATCTACTCCATCGAAGACCTCGCCCAGCTGATCCACGACCTGAAGAACGCGAACCCGCAGGCGCGGATCCACGTGAAGCTGGTCTCCGAGGTCGGCGTCGGCACGGTCGCGGCCGGTGTGTCCAAGGCGCACGCGGACGTCGTGCTCATCTCCGGCCACGACGGCGGCACGGGCGCGTCCCCGCTGACCTCGCTCAAGCACGCGGGCGGCCCCTGGGAGCTCGGCCTCGCCGAGACCCAGCAGACCCTGCTGCTCAACGGCCTGCGCGACCGGATCGTCGTCCAGACCGACGGTCAGCTCAAGACCGGCCGTGACGTCGTCATCGCCGCGCTGCTCGGCGCCGAGGAGTTCGGTTTCGCGACCGCGCCGCTCGTCGTCTCCGGCTGCGTCATGATGCGCGTCTGCCACCTGGACACCTGCCCGGTCGGCATCGCCACCCAGAACCCGGTCCTGCGCGACCGCTTCTCCGGCAAGGCCGAGTACGTGGTGAACTTCTTCACGTTCATCGCGCAGGAGGTCCGCGAGCTGCTGGCCGAGCTGGGCTTCCGCTCCATCGAGGAGGCCGTCGGCCACGCCGAGGTCCTCGACGTGCAGCGCGCCGTCGACCACTGGAAGGCGCAGGGCCTCGACCTGGCCCCGCTGTTCTACGTCCCCGAGCTGCCCGAGGGCGCGGTGCTGCACCACGCCGTCGCCCAGGACCACGGTCTGGAGAAGGCGCTCGACAACGAGCTGATCAAGCTCGCCGCCGACGCCCTGGCCGCCTCCGACGCCACCGAGGCCCAGCCGGTGCGCGCCCAGGTCAAGGTCCGCAACATCAACCGCACGGTCGGCACCATGCTCGGCCACGAGGTGACGAAGAAGTTCGGCGGCGCGGGCCTGCCCGACGACACCATCGACATCACCTTCACCGGCAGCGCGGGCCAGTCCTTCGGCGCCTTCCTCCCGCGCGGTGTCACGCTGCGCCTGGAGGGCGACGCCAACGACTACGTCGGCAAGGGCCTCTCCGGCGGCCGGGTGATCGTCCGTCCCGACCGGGGCGCCGACCACCTCGCCGAGTACTCCACCATCGCGGGCAACACCATCGCGTACGGCGCGACCGGCGGCGAGCTGTTCCTGCGCGGCCGCACCGGTGAGCGGTTCTGCGTCCGCAACTCCGGCGCGCTGGTCGTCTCGGAGGGCGTGGGCGACCACGGCTGCGAGTACATGACCGGCGGTCGCGCGGTGGTCCTCGGTGAGACGGGCCGCAACTTCGGAGCCGGCATGTCCGGCGGTGTCGCCTATGTGATCGACCTCGACCGCGACAACGTCAACGTCGGCAACCTGGACTCCGTGGAGGCGCTGGACGCCGCGGACGCGCAGTGGCTGCACGACGTCGTGCGCCGGCACGCCGAGGAGACCGGCTCCACGGTCGCCGAGAAGCTCCTCGTGGACTGGGACACGTCCGTGACCCGCTTCAGCAAGATCATCCCCAGCACGTACAAGGCAGTGCTCGCCGCCAAGGACGCCGCCGAGCAGGCGGGACTCTCCGAGTCCGAGATCACCGAGAAGATGATGGAGGCGGCGATCAATGGCTGACCCGAAGGGCTTTCTGAACCACGGCCGCGAGGTCGCCAGGTCCCGCCCCGTCGACGTGCGCCTCAAGGACTGGAACGAGGTCTACGTCCCCGGCTCGCTGCTGCCGATCATCAGCAAGCAGGCCAGCCGGTGCATGGACTGCGGCATCCCGTTCTGCCACAACGGCTGTCCGCTCGGGAACCTCATCCCCGAGTGGAACGACTACGCCTACCGCGAGGACTGGTCGGCCGCGTCGGAGCGCCTGCACGCCACGAACAACTTCCCGGAGTTCACCGGCCGCCTCTGCCCGGCGCCCTGTGAGTCGGCGTGCGTGCTCGGCATCAACCAGCCGGCCGTGACCATCAAGAACGTCGAGGTCTCGATCATCGACAAGGCGTGGGACGCGGGCACCGTCGCCCCGCAGGCCCCCGAGCGCCTCTCCGGCAAGACCGTCGCCGTCATCGGCTCGGGCCCGGCGGGTCTCGCCGCCGCCCAGCAGCTGACCCGGGCCGGCCACACCGTCGCCGTCTACGAGCGCGCGGACCGCGTCGGAGGCCTCCTCCGCTACGGCATCCCCGAGTTCAAGATGGAGAAGCGGCACATCAACCGCCGTATCGAGCAGATGCGCGCGGAGGGCACCCGCTTCCGCACCGGCATCGAGATCGGCCGCGACCTCAAGGCGACCGACCTGAAGAAGCGGTACGACGCGGTCGTCATCGCCGCCGGCGCCACGACCGCCCGTGACCTCCCGGTCCCCGGCCGTGAGCTCAAGGGCGTCCACCAGGCGAT
The DNA here is from genome assembly GCF_040630405.1 of Streptomyces sp. NPDC005811. Taxonomy (NCBI): domain Bacteria; kingdom Bacillati; phylum Actinomycetota; class Actinomycetes; order Kitasatosporales; family Streptomycetaceae; genus Streptomyces; species Streptomyces sp. NPDC005811. The sequence goes on along the minus strand of NZ_JBEXXK010000008.1, from coordinate 140,462 downwards.
GGAGTACCTGCCGCTGGCCAACAAGGTCCAGGAGGGCGACTACGTCACCTCCCCGATCACGGCCGAGGGCAAGCACGTCGTCGTCATCGGCGGCGGCGACACCGGCGCCGACTGCGTGGGCACCGCCCACCGCCAGGGCGCGGCCTCCGTCACCCAGCTGGAGATCATGCCCCGGCCGGGCGAGGACCGCGCGCCGCACCAGCCGTGGCCGACGTTCCCGATGCTCTACAAGGTCACCTCCGCGCACGAGGAGGGCGGCGAGCGGGTCTACTCCGTCTCCACCACCCACTTCGAGGGCGACGAGGACGGCAACGTCCAGTGGCTGCACCTGGCCGAGGTCGAGTTCGTCGAGGGCAGGCTCACCCAGAAGCCGGGCACCGAGCGCAAGATCCCCGCGCAGCTCGTCACCCTCGCCATGGGCTTCACCGGCACCGACCGCGACAACGGTCTTGTGGAGCAGTTCGGTCTTGACCTCGACGAGCGCGGCAACGTCGCCCGCGACGCCGACTTCCAGACCAATGTGCCGGGCGTCTTCGTCGCCGGTGACGCGGGCCGCGGCCAGTCGCTCATCGTGTGGGCGATCGCCGAGGGCCGCTCCGCCGCCCGCGGCTGCGACCGCTTCCTCACCGGCGCCAGCGACCTGCCGGCCCCGATCCGCCCGACGGACCGCTCACTGATGGTCTGACGGACACCCCACCGGCCCCGGTGCGACACCGGGGCCCCGCACACGTGACGTACAACGGCGTACGGAACACAGGCCGGCGCCTGCCTCACTGTCCCCGACCGGACGAACTGGCAGGCGCCGCCGCATGTGCGCGCGAGCTTCAGCTGTTCCCGTCCGGCCACACCTGGATGTGGTCCTCCTCCAGCTCCAGCAGCACCCGGTCCGCCATGTCCAGCGCGGCCGTGTACTCGGCGGGCAGCTGAAGCCGTCCCGCCCGGTCGAGCATCGCGTACTCCCGCGCCACCAGGGACTCCCGGCCCTCCTCGTCGACCTCCGTGCGCCGCAGCACCTCCGTCGAGGTGCGGCCGTCACGGATCGCGACCGTGCGCCGGACCTCCCCGGCCACCGCCTGGTCGTGGGTGACCACGACGATCGTCGTCCCCAGCTCCTCGTTGGCCCGCCGGAACGCGGCGAACACCTGCTGCCCGGTCGCCGAGTCCAGCTCACCGGTGGGCTCGTCGGCGAGCAGCACCGAGGGCGCGTTGGCGAGGGCCACGGCGATCGCGACCCGCTGCTGCTGGCCCCCGGACAGCTGCCGCGGATACCGCTCGGCGCAGTCGGCGACCCCGAGCAGCGCCAGCAGCTCCGCCGCCCGCCCGCCCCGCTTCCCGCGCCGCACCCCCGCCAGCTGCATCGGCAGCGTCACGTTCTGGGCGGCCGTCAGATACGGCAGCAGATTCCGCGCCGTCTGCTGCCACACGAAGCCCACCACCTCACGCCGGTACCGCAGCCGCGCCTTCGCGTCCATCGCCAGCAGATCGCGGCCCGCCACCCGCGCCGAGCCCGCCGTGGGGACGTCCAGGCCCGCGAGGATGTTCATCAGCGTCGACTTGCCGCTGCCGGACGCGCCGACCAGCGCCATCAGCTCGCCCTCCCGGACCAGCAGATCGAGCCCCTGGAGCGCCTGCACCTCCACCGCGTCCCCGCCGCCGCGCCCGCCCCCGTGCCCCGCGAAGATCCGCACCAGCCGGTCGCACGCGATCAGCGCGTCGTGCCCGTACACGGGCCGGTCCCGCCGGTCCGCCGCCCGCCGCTCCAGCTCCGCCAGCGACCGTGTGGTCCCGCTCATCGCATGTCTCCCGCCCTGAGATGGGTGATCGGTGTCCGGCGCCCCGCCCACCAGGCCTGCCCGACGGCCACCGCGCCCGCCAGCAGCACCGCGCCCGCGGCGGGCAGCACCAGCGACCACAGGTCGGTCCGCAGGGCCGCGCCGTGCACGGTGGTGCCGGCCGGCAGGGCCAGCCGGTCCAGGTCGACGCCCGGCGCGAGCAGCCGGACGGTGGCCCAGCCGACGGCCACACCCCCGCCGGCCGCGATCAGCGCCTGGGGCAGCGCCTCCAGCCCGAGCAACCGCCGGCCCTGGCGGGTCGTCAGGCCCAGCGTGCGCAGCCGGGCCAGCAGCGCGGCCCGCTCCGGCGCGGCCCGCAGCAGCGACAGCACCAGCGCGAGTACGGCGTACCCGGCGCCCGCGACGACCGCCCAGCCGTAGATCCGCCCGGCGCCCTCCTGGAGCGGGGTGTCGGACAGCACCGCGCGTTCCTCGGCGCGCACCGTCACCGTGCGGTCCGCCCCGCGCACGGCCGCCCGCAGCGCCCGCGCGTCGAGTCCGGCACCGGCCGCCAGCAGGGTCGTAGGACCACCGGAACCCTTCAGCCCCGCCGCGTCGACCAGCAGGAACTCCCCCTCGGGCACGGCGGGCGTCCGGTCGCGCACCGCCGTGATCCGCACGGTGACGACCCCGCCCGGCGTCACGATCCGGCGCGCCGCCCGCCCCAGCCGTTCGGCGACCCCGGGCGAGGCGACGGCGTCCAGCACCCCGCCCGCCGACGTCAGCCGCCCGTCCGGGAAACCGCCGAGCCCGACCTGCCGGGCCAGCCTCGCGTACGCGTCGGGCTCGACCCCGACCACGGTCAGCGGATGCGTCTCGTCGGACGCGCTCGTCGAGGCCCGCTCGATCCTTACGCCCGCCACCTCCCGTACCCCCGCCACGCCCCGCACCGCCCGCACCAGGTCCGCCGGGAGCGGGGTGCCGTCGGTCGTCGAGATGCGCGCGTCCGCGCCCGTCGTCAGCAGCGCGGCCCGGTCCCGGGCATCCGCGACCCCCGACAGCACGGACCCCCCGAACGCCGCCGTCGTCAGGGCCGTCAGCAGGGCGAGCAGCGGCAGCGCCGCGACCCCGGCCGAGGAGCGGCCCGCACGGGCCAGCGCCAGGAACCCGACCGCGCCCCGCAGCCGCGCGGCCGGCCCGGCGGCCCACCGCAGCGGCAGCGGATACAGCCGTACGAGGATCAGCGCGGCGACCAGCCCGACCAGCACCGGCGCCGCGCTCACCAGCAGATCGCCCGACGCGCCCGTGCCCCGGCGGCGCAGCGCCGCCACCGAGCCCACGGCCAGCACCAGCAGGGTCAGTTCGGCGACGGTGCGGCGTGCGCCGGGCCGGGCGTGGGCGAGGTCGTCCCGCTCCTGATGCGCCCGCGGTCTGCGGTGGGCGACGACCGCGCGCACCGGGAGCGCCGCACAGGCGAGCACCGCCACGGCGCCCGCGCCGAGCACCGCGGGCAGCAGCCGCGCCCCGTCCACCGCGACCACGGCGAGCAGCAGTCCGCCGGCCGCCGAGGGCACCGCCACCACGGCCGTCTCGCCCAGCAGCCGCCCCGCGATACCGCGCAGGGAGCCGCCCCGGGCCCGCAGCAGGGCCAGTTCCCGCTCACGGCGGGCGGCCGCCAGACCGGCGCTCATGACCAGGACGACGACGGCGACCGCGGCGATCCCGACGGCGCCGACGGCCACCACGGGCGTGATCGCGTCACGGACCGCGGTGCCGGCCCCGACGACCTGCTCCAGCCCGGTGGAGAGCGCGGCGGTGGGACCGGCCGCCGCGCGCAGCCGCAGCAGCCCGGGCCCGCCCTCCAGCGAGGCGACCGCGTCGACGAGCGGGGTGGCGTCCCGCCCGGTGAGCCCCGCGGTGGCGGGCGCGATCCGCCAGTACTTCTCCGGCTCGCCCCGGCCGCCCAGCAGCGCCGGCGCCGCCTCGGGCGGCAGCAGCAGGGCCGCCTCCCAGTAGAACTGGGGCGGAGTCTCCTTGATGTAGGCCAGGGCGGGGGTGCGCAGGGTCGGCTCCACCGCCCAGTAACTCCCCCGCGGATGCCGCGGCGCGAGGATCCCGGTGATCCGGACGGTCAGCGGTGCGCCGGTGAACCCGTCCAGCGTGACGGTGGAGCCGGCCCGCAGCCCCAGCGTCCGGGCGGTCCCCTCGGTCACGGCGCCTTCCAGCACCCGGGTGTCCGCCGTCACCGGCTCCTCGGCGGCGGGCAGCCGGCCCTCACGCACGGTGGCGTGCCCCGCGATCCCCGACTGCGTCAGCAGGGTGAACCGGGGCGGCAGTCCGTCGGGCCGGGGCAGGGACGCCTCCTGCGCCTTCAGGCTCTTCGCGGTCCGCACCCCGTAGGCGGACTCGGCCGCGTCCGCCCGCAGCGGTCCGGGCAGCGCGGCCGAGGCCCTGGCGTCGACGGCCGCGAGCGCCCCGGGCCGCACGGCCTCCTCCCGGGCCGCCTGCGGCAGTTCGAGCCCCGGCTGCGGGGCCTTCAGCTCCAGCACCGTGGACGCCGGGGGAGCGTCGGCGACGGCCTCGCGCAGCCCCCGCGTCCCGTACGACTCGGCGGCCCGGGGCAGCAGGGCCGCGAGGAACGCGGTGAGCAGCACCAGCGCACCGAAGGCGACGGCGGCCACCGGCGCGGTCCGCAGCCGGGTGCGCACCCAGGGCGCGCCATGACGGTCCGGGCGCATCTCAGTCCTCCCCCTGGTGGCGCAGCGCGACCGCGGGTTCCGTCCGGCGCAGCGCGGAGACGGCGGTGATCAGCAGGAGCGGGGCGGCGACCCCCGCGAGCAGCAGCGCCACCCTCGGCAGCGGCAGCTCCACCAGGACGGGCGGGACGGGCGTCGTCGCGTCGGAGGTCAGCACGATCAGCGGGACGACGGCCCGGGTCAGCACGGTCCCCAGACCCAGCCCGGCGAGCAGTCCGGCCCCGACGAGCAGGCTCTGCTCGGTCGCGACCAGCCGGGCGAGGTCCCGGCGCGGCGCGCCCAGCGCCCGCAGCACCGCGAACTCCGCCGACCGCTCCCGGCGCGCCCCGGCCGCGCTCACCGCGAACCCCCCGGCCGCCAGGGCCACGGCGGCCGCCGCGACCGCCGTCAGGGCCGAGCGGGGCCCGGCGCCGAGCGGGTCCCGCAGCAGTGCGGCGGCGGTCTCGTCACGCACCAGCACCTGGTCCGCGGTGAGATCGGGACGCGCCCGCAGCGCGGCGGCGACCCGGGCGGCCCGGCCGGGGGCGGCGTCCACCCACCACTCGTTCGGGGTGAGCGGCACACTCGCCCGCCGGGCCAGCGCCGCGTCCACGGCCCGCAGATCGAGCAGCAGCGCCCCGCCGTCCACGGCCCGCCCTTCCGGGCCGGCGGCGGTCGTCGGCAGGGCCTCGACGGACCGGACGATCCGCACCCGCAGCCGCTCCCCGGCCAGCGTCACGTCGATGCCGTCGCCGACCTTCGCGCCGGCGGAGCGCAGGAACCCCTCGGTGGCGAGGCCGGGCAGACTCGCCGCGGCCGGGGCGCCGGCCGTGTCGACGCGGACGGTGAACGTCGGCGGGGCGAGGCCGCGTCCGTTGTCGACGCCCGTGGCGTACTCGACGGTCAGCGGCGCCCGGGCGGTCAGGGGCCTCAGCACCGTGCGGGCCATGACCGCGCCGTTCACCGCCACGGTCCAGCCACCCGACCAGCGCAGTCCGGCGGGCGCCGGGACGGTCCGCGCGGCGCCGTCCGGGCCGGTGGCGAGCAGGCGTTCGACGGTGAGCCGGTGGCCCTGGGGACGACCCTCGGGAGAGGTGCCGTCGAGTTGCAGCCCGGTCAGCCGCACCGGCCCGGCCGGGGCGGCCCGGCCGCCGGTCGCCGTCCGGTCCAGGTCCACGGCGGCCCGGTGCACCCGGCCGTCGACGGGGATCTTCCCGGCGCTCATCCGGTAGGCGATGCCGTAGCCGTCCTCGACGACCAGGGTGAGCTGCGCCGCGAGACCGGAGGGGCGGTTCTTCGGGTCCGTGACGTCGGTGATTCGCACGTCGAGCGCGAGCCGCCGGGTGCCGTCGGGCAGCCGGATCGCGCGGTCGGTGTCCTGCCCGGCGGGGGCCAGCGCCCGCAGCAGCCGGGACGGGGTCTCCCCGGCGAGATCGCCGCGCAGCAGCAGATCCTCCCCGGCGTGCGCGGTGTCCAGGGCGAGGACCGTGGCGGTCCGGCCGCCGGAGAGGTCCAGGGTGGTGCGGTGCGCGGGGGCGGCGTCGCGGGCCCCGGGCAGCGCGGCGTACAGACCGGTCTGGCCGGGGCTGCCCGGCCGGGTGTCGAGGACCCGCACGGACGCGCCGGTGCGGAAGTCGGCCTGGTCGTCCTGCGACCGGTCCCAGGACGCGCCGTGCCCGATCGCCAGCATCCCCGTCGCCACCGCGACGACCAGCAGCAGCACGGGACCCGCCCCGCGCAGCGGACGCCGGCTGAACTGCCAGCCCGCGAGCGCCGCCGGCAGCCCCCGGCCGCTCGCCGACCGCCGCTCCGCGAGCCGGGCCGCGAGCGGCAGCAGCCGCAGCGTCAGCACCGTGCCCGCCAGCAGCGCCAGCGCGGGCGCGGCGACCAGCAGCGGATCCACGCCCAGCTCCCCGGCCCGGTCCCGGCTGAGCGCGCCGCCGTCCGCGTCGGACCGTCGGCCGAGCTGCCAGTAGGCGATCCCGGCGATCAGCAGCAGCGCGGCATCGGCTCCGGCGCGCACCGGCGCGGCCGAGGCCGTGGCCCGGATCCGCCGCAGCCGTACGGGCGCCTGGGCCGTCGCCGCCAGCGCGGGCGCTACGACCGCCGTCGCGCAGGCCGCGGCCACCGCGCCCGCGACCAGCCACACCCGGCCCGCGGGGGCCGCGTCGAGGCGCAGCCCGATCCGGTCGAGCGAGGACCAGTGGGCGAGCAGCCGGGCCAGCGGACCGGACAGCAGCGCGGCGCCGGCCGCGGCCGGCACCGCCAGCAGCAGCGCCTCCAGCGCGGCGAGTCCGGCGATCCGGCCGCGCGATCCGCCCCGGGCGCGCAGCAGTTCGGTCTCGCCCGCCCGCTCGCCGTCGAGGAGCCGGGCCACCAGCAGCAGCGCGTACCCGGCGAGCAGCACCAGTTGCACCGAGACGATCATCAGGGTGGAGCGGGAGACGAGCAGGGCCCGCGCGGTCCGGTCGAGCAGGGCGGGCAGTTCGCTGTGCACGGACGCGCTCTCCCCGAGCGCCGTGCGCAGCTCCCCGGCGGCCCGTGCGTTCGCCGCGCTCAGCCGGTCGATGCCGGCGGTGGTGAGCGTGCGGTAGTCGGCCGTCGCCACCCAGGTGGTGCCGTCGAGGGCGGCGCGGCCCGACGCGAGCACGGAGGCGTCGGTGAGCAGCGGGCCGTAGGTGGTGAAGACGACCGTGCGCACCCCGTGTCCGGCGAGGGTGTCCGCCTGCCAGTACGGGTCGGCGGTGTCGGCCGCCCGGTAGACCCCGGTCACCCGGACCGCGAGGGGCTTCCCCGTCAGCCGGTCGGTGAGCTCCACCCGGGCCCCGGGCCTCAGCCCCAGCCGGTCGGCGGCCGCCTCGGGCAGCGCGACCGGCACCGGCGCGGTCCCGGCCGCCGGTCCGGGCAGCGCGCCCGCGACCAGCCGGATCCGGGAGGTGTCCAGGGTGCCGAGGAAGGTGAGGTCCGGCTGCCCTGCCCGCGGGGTCCCGGGCAGGGCGTACGCCGTCGAGCGCTCCAGCGCGCGCACGGTCACCGGCAGCCCGCCGAACGCCTCCCGCGCCCGCCGGGTCACCTCCGCCGCCGTCTCGTCCCGGGACGCGTCCGTGTCGACCACCAGCGCCGCCGAGGCCGCGGCCCGTCCGCCGAGCGTGCCGCGCAGGGCGGCGTCGCCGACGGAACCGGAGAACGCGGCGAGGGCGGCGAGCACGGAGGCGGTCAGCAGCACCGCGAGCAGGGCGGCGGCGAGCAGCAGCCGGTGCGCGCGCACGCGCAGCACCAAGAAGCCCGTCACGCGTCCCCCGCTCCCCCCGAAGTCCCCTAGGCGGCATGCATATCACGGAGTTACCGGTCGGGCACATGTGTGCGGTGCCGGATGCCTACGGCTCTTGACGGTGCGGGCGGGCACCGGATGTGATGCCGGGATGACGGAGAACACCGCCGCCCTCGCGACCGGCACCACCGATCGTGCGGCGGACCCCATGCTCCTGGTGGAGGATCTGCACCACTCCTACGGCACGGGCGCCGCCGCCGTCCACGCGCTGCGCGGGGCGTCCTTCGCCGTCCGGCGCGGCGAACTGGTCGCCCTCAAGGGCCGTTCGGGCTCCGGAAAGACGACCCTGCTGCATCTCATCGGCGGCCTCGACTCCCCGCAGCGCGGCCGGATCGTCCTCGACGGCACCGATCTGTCGGAGCTCGGCGAGAGCGGGCTGCTGGAGCTGCGCCGCGACCGGATCGGCTTCGTCTTCCAGTCCTTCGGGCTCATCCCCATCCTCACCGCCGCCGAGAACGTGGGGGTGCCGCTGCGCCTGCGCCGGGCCGAGTCGCGTGAACGCGAGGAGCGGGTGGCCCTGCTGCTGGCCCTGGTGGGGCTCGCCGGCCACGAGACTCAGCGGCCGGCCGAGCTGTCCGGCGGCCAGCAGCAGCGGGTCGCCATCGCCCGCGCCCTCGCCAACCGGCCCGCTCTGCTGCTCGCCGACGAGCCGACCGGCCAGCTCGACGCCGCCACCGGCCTCGCGGTGATGGAGCTGCTGCGGGCCGTGGTGCGCAGCGAGGACGTCACGGCCCTCGTCGCCACCCACGACCCGCAACTCCTGGGCCTCGCCGACCGGGTGCTGGAGCTCGCCGACGGCGAGGTGGTCGAGAGCCCCTGATCAAGAACCCCTGATCGAGAGCCCCTGATCGAGAGCCCCTGATCAGGTGAGCTGGTGGACCTTCGCCCACGCGCACACCACCAGCAGCACCAGCAGCGCCACGCACGCCCCCGCCTGGATCCACGGCCGCCGCCCGTCCCGGGGCGCGTGGGCGAAGGCCAGGGCCACCGCGCCGCCGGCCAACAGGCCGCCGAGGTGTCCCTGCCAGGAGGTCAGGCCCGCGGAGACCACCAGCCACAGCAGCAGGCCCGCCATGAACCGGTTGACCTGGTTCATGTCGGCGCCCAGGCGGCGCGCCAGGACGTAGTAGGCGGCGCCCACGCCGAAGACCGCGCCGGAGGCGCCGACCGTGAAGACCATGGGGACGATCAGCAGCACCAGCACCGAACCGCCGAGCGCCGACAGCAGGTAGAGCGCGAGGTAGCGGATCCGGCCGAGCCGGGACTCCACCACACGGCCCAGATACCACAGCGACACCATGTTCATCACGATGTGCAGGATCCCGAACGTGCCCTGGGTCGGCGGCTGATGCAGGAACGCCCCGGTGAGCAGCCGGTACCACTCGCCGTGCGCGACGCCCCAGGGGACGTAACCCCGCGGCGTGCTGCCGAGCATCGCGAACCGGTCGACGACGTCCGCGTCCACCACCTCCGCCAGATACGCGAGCACGTTGAGCCCGATCAGCACGTACGTCACCAGCGGCACCGCCGATATCTGGCCGCCCACGACGGTGCGGGCCCGGCGCACCGACCGCGCGCCCTCCTTCACGCACTCGGGGCACTGGTGGCCGACGGCCGCCTCCCGCATGCAGTCCGGGCAGATGAACCGCTCGCAGCGGGTGCAGCTGACGTAGGACTCCACCTGGGGATGGCGGTAGCAGGTGGTGACGGTGGACTCGGACTCCACGGACCGGCTCCTCTGGGCGCTTCTCGGCTGGGCGCTTCTCGGCAAGAGCGAACAAAATAGCGAACGCGGCTGATGTGGGAGGGTGGGGGCCATGGTCGCGATCAGTCTGAGCAAGGTCCAGGAGACCGCTCCCGCGCTGGTGAACCTCTACAAGAGCGCCGGGGTGTCCCTCACGAAGCACGGTCTCGACGGGCAACGGGCCGCCGTCTACCTGGTGGTCGACTACTCGGGCTCGATGAAACCGTACTACCAGGACGGCAGTGTCCAGGCGCTGGCCGACCGGGTGCTGGGCCTCTCCGCGCACCTCGACGACGACGGCCGGGTCCCCGTGGTGTTCTTCTCCACCGACGTCGACGCCGTCACCGACATCGAACTCGCCTCCCACCAGGGCCGGGTGGAGCGGATCGCGGCCGGGCTCGGGCACATGGGCAAGACCAGCTACCACCTGGCGATGGACGCGGTCATCGACCACTACCTCGACAGCGGTGCGCGCGAGCCCGCCCTCGTCGTCTTCCAGACCGACGGCGGGCCGATCAACAAGCTCGCCGCCGAACGCTATCTGTGCAAGGCGGCCCGGCTGCCTCTGTTCTGGCAGTTCGTCGGCTTCGGCGACCGGGGCAGCAAGCAGTTCGACTTCCTGCGCAAGCTCGACGAGCTCGCCGTGCCCGGCAAGCGGGTGGTCGACAACGCCGGCTTCTTCCACGCGGGTCCGGATCCGCGCCGGGTCTCCGACGCGGAGCTGTACGACCGGCTGGTGGGCGAGTTCCCGAAGTGGCTGGTGGCGGCACGGGCGGCGGGGATCGTACGGCCGTAGCGTGCTACCAGGTGGGCAGCCGTTCGGCGAAGCGCTCTCCCATGCGACGGTGGGTCGCCGCGTCCGGGTGGAGGCCGTCGGGGAGCGGGAGTTCGGCGGCGTCGGCCTCGCCGTACAGCTCGCGGCCGTCCAGGTAGTGCAGGTGCGGGTCGTCGGCCGCGCGCTGCTCGACCAGGCGGGCGAGTTCGTCGCGGACGACGCGCAGGGTCAGCTTGCCGAACGCCACCTCGGCGGGGTCGCCCATCGGCTGGAACCACGGCTGCCCCGAGGCGACCGTGGTGAAGTCCAGGGCCGTCGGGCCGGGGGTGTCCTCGTGCAGGGGGCACAGGATCGGTGAGACGACCACCAGCGGGACGGTCGGCCGGCCCTCGCGGATCGTGTCGAGGAAGCCGTGGACGGCGGGGCCGAAGGCGCGCAGCCGCATCAGATCGGTGTTGACCAGGTTGATGCCGATCTTGACGCTGATCAGGTCGGCGGGCGTGTCGCGCAGGGCGCGGGCGGTGAACGGGTCGAGCAGGGCGCTGCCGCCCAGGCCGAGGTTGATCAGCTCCAGCCCGGCGAGCCGCGCCGCGACCGCCGGCCAGACGCCCGTCGGGGTCGCCGCGTCGGAGCCGTGACTGATCGAACTGCCGTGGTGCAGCCACACCTTGCGGCCCGAGGGCCGGGCGGGCCCGACCGGGGCGTCGGTGCGCAGCGTGAGCAGCTCGGTGGTCTCGTTGTGCGGGAGCCAGATCTCGATGTCCTTCGTCCCGCCCGGCAGCCCGGCGAAACGGACGGTGCCCGGCTTCCCGGGGCGGAGGTCGCCGGTCCCGGACGCCAGGTCGACGGTCAGCGTGTGGCCGCCGCCCGTCACGCTCGCGTGCCCGGCCGGGCGGCCGTCGACGAGCAGGTCGTACACGCCGTCCGGCCGGGGCGGCGCGCCCACATAGGCCCGCCGGGTGGGCAGGGCGTCCAGTTCCACGGTGGTGGCGGCGGTGCGGAAGACCAGCCGTACGCCCGAGGGCTGGGACTCGGCCATGAGCAGCTGTCCGTCGGAGCACTGGGCGCGGGCCCGGGCCGGCAGCCGGTGCGGCAGGACGCCGTGCTCGGTGCGCTCGACGTCCAGGGCGCCGCGCAGCAGGTCCGCGGTGACCGGCGTGGTGATCCACGCTGGCCCGGTCATACGGCGGGCCAGGTGCGCAGCAGCGCGTCGAGGGCGTCCAGGACGCGGGTCCAGGTCTCGTCCGTGTCCGGGGCGCTGTGGCTGAAGCCGCCGCCCAGCTCCAGGCTGACATAGCCGTGGAAGACGCTGCCGAGGAGGCGGACCGCATGGGTCCGGTCCGGTTCCGCGAGGTCGTAGCCGCGCAGGATGGCCCGGGTCATCTGCGCGTGCCGGACTCCCGCGCTCGCGGCGGCCGTCTCCGGGTCGAGCCGGAGCTGGGCGGCGGCGTAGCGGCCGGGGTGCTCATGGGCGTAGTCGCGGTAGACGTTGGCCAGCGCGCTCAGGGCGTCCTTGCCGGCCCGTCCGGCCAGCGCCTCGGAGGCCCGGTCGGCGAGCTCCTCCAGGGCGAGCAGGGCGATCCGGGTCCGCAGGTCCTGGGAGTTGCGGAGATGGGAGTACAGACTCGCCACCTTGACGTCGAACCGTCTGGCCAGCGCCGAGACGGTCACCTCGTCGAAGCCGACCTCGTCGGCCAGCTCGGCGCCCGCCCGCACCAGGCGGTCCGTGGTCAGCCCGATCCGCACCATGTGGATTCTCCCTTCCCTCTTCATCCTTGGCCTGAAGCAAGTATGTATTTGCCTAAAAGCTTTAGGCAAATTACCGTCGACTTTATGAAGCCCCTGACCGAGCAGCAGATCCGCGCCGCCTTCGTGAACTGCACCAAGGGCGAGGCCAAGCGCCTCTCCGTCCCGCGCGACCTGGCCGAGCGGCCCTGGGACGACCTGGACTACCTCGGCTGGCGCGACCCCCGGGCCCCCGACCGGGCCTACCTCGTCGCCGAACGGGACGGCCGTCCCACGGCCCTCGCCCTGCGCGCCTCCGCCGGTGCCGTCGGGCAGGCCCGGCGCAGCATGTGCTCGATGTGCCTGACCACCCACTCCGGCGGCGTCGCCCTGATGGTCGCCCCCAAGGCGGGCCGGGCGGGCCAGCAGGGCAACTCGGTCGGCGCCTACCTCTGCGCCGACCTCGCCTGCTCCCTCTATGTGCGCGGACTGCGCGACGCCGGCATCGGCGCCCGGCTGCCCGAGACGATCACCCTGGAGGAGAAGATCCGGCGGACGGTGACGCACCTCGCCGCCTTCATCGCCAAGGTGACCGGCTGACCCTCAGCCGCGCGCCGCCAGCACCTCCGCCCGGCACTCCCCGGGGCTGCCCCACGCCGACCGCAGCGCCCGCGCCTTGGTCAGCCACAGCGAAAGGTCGTACTCCTGCGTGTACCCGATCGCGCCGTGGAGCTGAAGCGCCGTGCGCGCACAGGCGTACGCCGCCTCGCAGGCGGTCAGCTTCGCCGCCGCCACGTCCGCCGGCGCCATCGTCACGGCGGCGCCCAGCACCAGCGGCCGGGCGAACTCCAGCGCGATGCGCGCGTCCGCCAGCCGGTGCTTGACCGCCTGGAACGACCCCACCGCGACCCCGAACTGCGTGCGCTGCCGCACATACGCCACCGTCCGCTCCAGCAGCGCGAGACCGACCCCGAGCGCCTGGGCGGCGGTGGTGAGCCGGGCCAGCAGCAGGGCCTCCGGCGGGGGCGGCCCGGCGGCGAGCAGCTCTCCGCCCGGCCGCAGCCGGGTCAGCCGCCGCGCCGGGTCCAGGGAGGGCCGAACGGGGTCGTGCCCCGGGGCCAGCCGCACCCCGTCGGCCGTGACGGACAGCCGTACGTCCGCCAGGTCGCCGTCGAGCGCGTACGCCCCCTCGTACGCCACCGTCGCCACCGAACCGCCCGCCGCCAGCGCCGGCAACAGCCGCTTCGCGGGCCCCGGTTCACGGATCAGGGCCGCCGCGGTCACCGTCTCCACCAGCGGACCCGGTACCGCGTGCCGCCCCAGCTCCACGAACGCCACGGCCAGGTCGACCGGCCGGCGCCCCAGCCCCTCGTACTCCTCCGGGACCGCCAGCGCGAACACCCCCGCGTCGGCGAGCCGCGACCACAGCGCCCGCCCGCCCGCGTGGTCCCCCCGGCTCCACTCCCGCACCGTCCGCGGCGTGCCGGACGCCGTCAGCAGCGCGTCCAGCGAACCGGCGAACGCCCGCTGCTCGGCGTCGAGGAGGAAGCGCATCAGCGGCGTCCCTTCGGCAGGCCGAGCAGCCGCTCGGCGACGATGTCGCGCTGGATCTCGTTGGTGCCCGCGTAGATCGGACCGGCCAGCGAGAACACATACCGCTCCGCCCACTCGGTGTCCGCCCGCTCGCCGTCCCCGGCCAGCAGGTCGAGCGCCGTCTCGTGCAGCGCGATGTCGTACTCCGACCAGAAGACCTTGTTCAGGCTGGACTCCGGGCCGAGCCGCTCGCCCGCCAGGAAGCGGGAGGCGGCCGCGTAGGTGAACAGCTGGTAGGCGCGGGCCCCGACGAGCGCGTCCGCGACCCGCGCGGCCGACTCGGCGGGGCCGCCCGTCGCGCGCCACAGGTCGTACAGGCGGTCGGCCGAGGCGAGGAAGCGGCCCGGGGAGCGCAGGGTCAGCCCCCGCTCGTTCGCCGCCGTCGACATCGCGATCCGCCAGCCCTGCCCGGGCGCGCCGATCACGTCCTCGTCCGGCACGAACACCTCGTCCAGGAACAGCTCCGCGAACGCCGGCCTCCCGTCGAGCCGGCCGATCGGACGCACCGTCACCCCGGCCGCGCGCAGGTCGAACATCACGTAGGTGAGGCCCTGGTGGGGCTTCGGCGCGTCCGGGTCGCTGCGGAACAGACCGAAGGCGCGGTCCGCGAAGGCCGCGCGGGACGACCAGGTCTTCTGACCGCTCAGCAGCCAGCCGCCCGCCGTGCGGACCGCCCGCGAGCGCAGGGAGGCCAGGTCCGAACCGGCCTCCGGCTCCGACCAGGCCTGCGCCCACACGGTCGCGCCGCGGGCCATCGGCGGCAGCACCCGGTCGCGCTGCTCGGGTGTGCCGTGCTCCAGCAGGGTCGGCCCCAGCAGGCTGATCCCGTTCTGGTTGACGCGCCCCGGGGCGCCCGCCGCGTAGTACTCCTCCTCGAACAGCAGCCAGCGGACCAGCCCGCACTCCCGGCCGCCGTAGCGTGCGGGCCAGTCCACCACCGACCAGCCGTCCGCGGCCAGTTCGGCCTCCCACGCGCGGTGCGCCGCGAACCCCTCGGCCGTCTCCAGCGAGGGCGGCGCGAGGGCGGGCACATGCGCGTCGAGCCAGGCGCGGGCCTCGGCACGGAACGCCTCCTCCTCCCGGGTGAGGGCGAGATCCATGAGCGGCTCCCCTTTTCCTGGGCGGCCGGCCTTTCCTGCGCGACCGACCTTTTCTAACAAGTGTTTGGTAGGTTAGCGTGGCGGTATGACAGACGTCGAGACTCCGGCGTACGTACCCGGCCACGGACTGCTCACGGGCCGCACCGCCGTCATCACCGCGGCGGCCGGCGCGGGCATCGGCGGCGCCACCGCCCGGCGCTTCCTGGAGGAGGGCGCCCGCGTCGTCATCAGCGACGCCCACACCCGCCGCCTGAAGGAGTACGAGGCGGAACTCGCCGGGGAGTTCGGCGCGGCCTCGGTCACCGCGACGCCCTGTGACGTCACCGACGACAGCCAGGTCCGCGCCCTGTTCGACACCGCCGTGGAGACGCACGGACGGCTCGACGTCGTCGTCAACAACGCAGGCCTCGGAGGCACCGCCCCCCTCGTCGACATGACCGACGACCAGTGGACCCGCGTCCTGGACGTCACACTGAACGGCACCTTCCGCTGCACCCGGGCCGCGCTCCGCCTGATGCGCGACAGCGGGCGCGGCGTGATCGTCAACAACGCCTCCGTCGTCGGCTGGCGCGCCCAGGCCGGACAGGCCCACTACGCCGCCGCCAAGGCCGGGGTGATGGCGCTGACCCGCTGCGCGGCGGTCGAGGCCGCCGCCTACGGCGTCCGCGTCAACGCCGTCGCGCCGAGCCTCGCCATGCATCCGCACCTGGTGAAGGTGACCACACCCGAACTCCTCCGGGAGCTGACCGCGCGCGAGGCCTTCGGCCGGTACGCCGAACCCTGGGAGGTCGCCAACGTGATCGTGTTCCTCGCGTCCGGCTACTCCTCGTACCTGACGGGCGAGACCGTCTCCGTCAGCAGCCAGCACGCGTAGGACGACAATGGGCCCGTGCCGACCAAGAAGAAGCCCCAGGTGACCGCCGCGCCCGCCCGGCGCCGTGAACTCCTCGACACCGCCGCCGAGGTCTTCGCCGAGCAGGGCTACAACGCCACCACCGTCCGCAAGATCGCCGACCACGCGGGCATGCTCGCCGGCAGCCTCTACTACCACTTCGACTCCAAGGAATCGATGCTGGAGGAGATCCTGCGCACCTTCCTCGACGAGCTGTGGGACGGCTACGACACCGTCCTCGACGCCGGCCTCGGCCCCCGCGAGACCCTGGAAGCGCTGGTCACCGAGTCGTTCCGGGAGATCGACCGGCACCGCGCCGCCGTCGCGATCTACCAGAAGGAGAGCCGACAGCTGGTCGCGCAGGAACGGTTCGCGTTCCTCGCCGAGTCCCAGCGCAGATTCGAGAAGGCGTGGCTGGCCACGCTGGAACGCGGGGTCGCGCTCCGGGTGTTCCGCGCCGACCTCGACGTCCGTCTCACCTACCGGTTCGTCCGCGACACCGTCTGGGTCGCCGCGTCCTGGTACCGGCCCGGCGGACAGCACAGTCCGGAGGAGATCGCCCGGCAGTACCTGTCGATGGTGCTGGACGGGATCGCCGTACGCACGTAACCCACTGGGGAGTTGCCATGGCCGAGGCCTACATCGTCGAAGCGGTCCGTACGCCCGTCGGGCGGCGCGGGGGAGGGCTGAGCGGGGTCCACCCGGCCGATCTCGGCGCACACGTGCTGAAGGAACTGATCGCCCGCGCGGCCGTCGACCCGGCCGCCGTCGAGGACGTCGTCCTCGGCTGCCTGGACGCCGTCGGACCGCAGGCCGGGGACATCGCCCGCACCAGCTGGCTGGCCGCCGGGCTGCCCGAGGAGGTGCCCGGCGTCACCGTCGACCGCCAGTGCGGCTCCTCCCAGCAGGCCGTCCACTTCGCCGCGCAGGCCGTGCTCTCCGGCACCCAGGACCTGGTCGTCGCGGGCGGGGTGCAGAACATGTCGCAGATCCCCATCGCCTTCGCCACCCGCCAGGCCGCCGAGCCCCTCGGCTTCACCCAGGGCCCCTTCGCGGGCAGCGAGGGCTGGCGCGCCCGCTACGGCGACCGGCCCGTCAACCAGTTCGCCGGCGCCGAGATGATCGCCGCGAAGTGGGGCATCAGCCGCCGGGACCAGGAGGAGTTCGCCCTGCGCTCCCACCGGCGGGCGGCCCGGGCCATCGACGAGGGCCGCTTCGACCGCGAGACCGTCGCCCTCGGTGACGTGACGGCCGACGAGGGGCCGCGCCGGGACACCTCCCTGGAGAAGATGGCCGCCCTGAAGCCCGTCATCGACGGCGGGACCGTCACCGCCGCCTGCTCCTCCCAGGTCTCCGACGGCGCCGCCGCCATGCTCCTCGCCTCCGAACGCGCGGTCCGCGAACACGGGCTCACCCCCCGGGCGCGCGTCCACCACCTCTCCGTACGCGGCGAGGACCCCATCCGCATGCTGACCGCGCCCATCCCGGCGACGGCCTACGCCTTCAAGAAGACCGGGCTGACCATCGACGACATCGACCTCGTCGAGATCAACGAGGCCTTCGCCCCCGTCGTCCTCGCGTGGCTGAAGGAGACCGGCGCCGACCCGGACAAGGTCAACGTCAACGGCGGCGCCATCGCCCTCGGCCACCCCCTGGGCGCCACCGGCACCAAACTGATGACCACCCTCCTGCACGAACTGGAGCGCACGGGAGGCCGCTACGGCCTCCAGACGATGTGCGAGGGCGGCGGCCAGGCGAACGTGACGATCATCGAGAGGCTGTGAGGGCGCCGACGCCTGCCCGGCCCCCACTTCGGCGGACGGAGTCCGGCGCAGGCCTGCGAAGCCTGTGCGGCCCCCCGGGGGCGGGCGGTGTGAGGGGGCCGTTGGGGAGGGTGTCGATGGGTGGGGGCGGCGGTTGGGTGGACGTGACGATCATTGAGAGGCGGTGAGGCGTTCCCTGACCGTCTCGGCCTCCCTCATGATTCGGGCCACCAGTTCCGCGCACGACGGCAGGTCGTCCAGGAGGCCGGCGACCTGGCCGGAGGCCATCACGCCGAGGTCCGTGCGGCCGTCCACCATCGCCGATCTCAGCAGCATCGGGGTGTTGGCGGCCAGCAGGACCTGACTCCAGGACAGGTCCTTGCCGTGGCGCAGGGCGAGGCCGTCGCGGACCATGCCCGGCCAGGACAGTCCCGACAGTTTCCGGAAGGCCGCCGCCCGCCGCACCGCGTGCAGCAGCGCGCGCAGGCGGCCCGAGCGTTCCAGGGCGTCCACCAGGTCCGTGCGGAGCATGCGGTGCGGAAGGCCGTCCACCGCGCGGGTGACCGTGATGTCCCCGACCGTCGCCGCCAGATAGCGGGCCTTCACCGGGTGCGGCACCGTCGAGTCCGACGTCAGCAGGAAGCGCGTGCCCATCGCCACGCCCGCCGCCCCGTAGGCCAGCGCCGCCAGCAGACCCCGCCCGTCGAAGAAGCCCCCCGCCGCCACCACCGGGATGTCCACCGCGTCCACCACCTGCGGCAGCAGCACGCTCGTCGCCACCTCACCGGTGTGCCCGCCGCCCTCCCCGCCCTGCACCAGCACCGCGTCCGCCCCCCACGCCGCGACCTTCTCGGCGTGCCGGCGCGCCCCCACGGACGGGATCACGACGACCCCGGCCTCCTTCAGCTCGGCGATCAGCTCCCGGGAGGGCGCCAGCGCGAAGGACGCCACCCGCACCCCCTCGTCGACGACGATCCGCACCCGGTCGCCCGCGTCCCCCGCGTCCGCCCGCAGATTCACCCCGAACGGCGCGTCCGTACGGGACTTGACCTCCCGTACCGCCTCCCGCAGCCCGTCCACGGTCATCGTCGCCGAGCCCAGCACACCCAGCGCGCCCGCCTCCGCCACCGCCGACACCAGCCGGGGCCCCGCCACCCAGCCCATCCCGGTCTGCACGAGCGGATGCCGCACCCCGACCAGTCGCGTCAGCGCCGTCTCCATCAGAGCGGGACCTCCCGCGCGCGCGTGTTCCCCGGATCGAGCACCTCGCGGATCAGCCGCAGCTCGGCGGCGGTCGGCTCACGGGTGCACGGCACCTCGTCCGGGACGACCAGCTCGAACCCCGTCGCCTCCCGGACCTCCTCCACCGTCACCCCCGGATGCACCGAGGCCAGCCGCATCGCGCGGTCCGGCGTGGCGAAGTCGAAGACGCCCAGGTCGGAGACGACCCGCGGGATGCGGTGGTACCGGGCGCCGGCCGCCCGGTCGTACCCGACCCCGCACACCAGGTCGACCCGCTCCACGAACACCCGCCGGGAGTGCTTGGGCACCCAGTAACTGGTCGGGTTGTTCAGGGTGTTGACCGGCGCCCCGCGCACCCCGAGGAGCTGGCGCCGCGGCCGCGCCCAGTCGCCGATGCAGGAGATGTTCTGGTTGCCGTACCGGTCGATCTGGCTCGCGCCCATCATCACGTGCCGCCGCCCGCCGGTGACCAGCTCCAGATGCTGCCGGTACGGCAGCCAGCCCTCGGCGGTGCCGTCCGGCCGGACGAGCGTCGCCTCGCCGTCCGTGAGCAGCAGGTCCGGCGCGAAGGTGAGCCGGGCCAGCCGGGCCCCCACGGAGGGGATCAGCCCCATCGGGCTCGCCAGGATCTCGCCGCCGTCCCGCCAGGCCTCGGCGCAGGCGATCACGCAGTACTCGGCACGCGTGGTCATGCGTCCTCCTCGACGGACGCCCGGTACGCCGCCTCGTCCCCGGCCAGATACCGTGCCGCGAACTCCTCCCACGGCGTGGTCGCGTACCTCTTCTGGAACGCCTCGTCCCGGCCGTAGTCGGGCGCGCAGGACGTGAAGTGCGCGCCGCCCGGCGCCTCCACCACCCCCGTCACCGCATGCCGCTTGATCAGCAGGCTCTGCGGCGGCCCCGCCTTCGTCAGCTCGGCCGTGTCGACGATCCGCTCGCAGGACACGTACGCGGTGTCCGCCGCCGCGCAGAACAGGTCGTCGAAGTACGGGTCCGGGCCCAGATACTGCCCGTTGCCCAGCCGGTCGGCCCGGTTGACGTGCACCAGGGCCGCGTCCAGCCGCAGGGCGGGCATCGCGACGAACGTCTCCCCGTCGTCGTACGGCGAGGTCACCGTCCGCAGGGCGGGGTTGACCCGCATCACGTCCGAGCCGATCCCCGCCCGCACCGGCAGGAACGGCAGCCGGTTGGCGGCGGCCCGCAGCCCCCACAGGAACATCGCCTCGTCCACCTCCGTCAGCTCGAACGCACCGCGTTCACGGGCCGCGCGGTAGTGCGGTTCCAGGGGGATGGAGTCGAGCGTGGCGAACGCGGCGACCAGCTTGCGGATCCGCCCGGCCGCCGCCAGCATCCCGACGTCCGGGCCGCCGTACGACACCACGGTCAGATCGGTGACGCCGGACCGCAGCAGGGCCCGGACCAGGGCCATCGGCTTGCGGCGCGAGCCCCAGCCGCCGATGCCGAGGGTCATGCCGCTCTCCAGCCGGGAGACCGCCTCCTCGGCGGTCATCGTCTTGTCGGTCACCTATCCGCGCTCCTTCCCGAACGTGTCGCGGACCCGGTCGGCCACCCCCGAGACGCTCGCCTCGAAGGTGAACCCCTGCTCGAAGCGGTAGCTGCGGCGCACGTCGACCGGGTCGATGCCGTTGAGGGCCGCCTTCGCCAGCCGCAGCAGCTCCCCGTCCTTGGCGGCGATCTCCCGCGCCACCTCCAGCGCGGCCGCGCGCAGCTCCTCGCGCCCGACCACCCGCCACACCGAGCCGTGCCTGTGCAGCTCGGCCGCGGTGACCGTGCGCGAGGTGAAGTACAGGGCGCGCATCAGGTGCTGGGGGACCAGCCGGGCCAGATGGGTCGCCGCGCCGAGCGCGCCCCGGTCCAGCTCGGGCAGCCCGAACACCGCGTCCTCGCTCGCCACGATCACGTCGGCGTTGCCGACGAGCCCGACGCCGCCGCCCAGACAGAAGCCGTGCACCGCCGCGACCACCGGGACCTCGCACTCGTACACCGCCGCGAACGCCTCGAAGCAGCCGCGGTTGACGCCGACGAGCGCGCCCGGTCCCTGGCTCTGGAGCTCCTTGATGTCCACGCCCGCGTTGAACCCCCGCCCCTCGGCGGCCAGCACCACACACCGGGTCCCGGGGTCGCGGCCGGCCGCGCGCACCGCGTCGGCCAGCGCGAACCAGCCGCTCACCGGCAGCGCGTTGACCGGTGGGACGTCGACGGTGACCAGGGAAATCCCCTTTTCGGGGGACGAGGTGGAGACACCCATGGAAGCATCAGCTACCTTTCCACCAAACGTTTGTTAGGTGGAAAGGTAGCAGCGAATGGAGCTGGACGGGAAGGTCGCCGTCGTCACGGGCGGCACCCGGGGCGTGGGTGCCGGCATCGCGCGCTCCTTCGCGCGCGCGGGCGCCGAGGTGGTGGTCGTCGCCCGCCGCCCCCCGGACGTCCCGCTGCCCAGGACCGAGTTCGCGGCCCTGGACGTGCGGGACGCCGACGCCGTACGGGAGTTCTTCGCCGGGCTGCCCCGGTGCGACGTGCTGGTCAACAACGCGGGCGGCGCGCCGTACCGTCCGCTGGCCGACGCCCCGGCCGAGCGCCACGCGCGCGTGGTCGAGCTCAATCTGCTCGCCCCGCTGACCGTCTCCCTCGCCGCCCACGCGCACCTGCGGCGGGCCGGCGGCGCGGTGGTGATGATCGGCAGTGTGAGCGGCAGCCGTCCCTCACCGGGCTCGGCGGCCTACGGCGCCGCCAAGGCCGGTCTGGAGCACCTCGCCCGCTCGATGGCCGTCGAGTGGGCTCCTGAGGTGCGGGTCAACACCCTGGTCGTCGGCATGGTCCACACCGAGCTGGCGCACCTCCACTACGGCGGCCCCGAGGGCGTCGAGGGCGTCTCCCGCACGGTCCCGCTCGGCCGGCTCGCCCAGCCCGCCGACGTGGGCGCGGCGGCCGTCTTCCTCGCCTCCGACGCGGCCGCGTACATCAGCGGGGCGAGTCTGCTCGTGCACGGGGGAGGGGAGCGCCCCGCGTTCCTCGACGCCGCGACAGCCAACCGGGACAGTCAGCAAGGAGGCGTGGGATGACAGCACTCTGCGACGGCCGGGTGGTCGTCGTCACGGGCGCGGGACGCGGCCTCGGGCGGGCGCACGCGCGTGCGTTCGCGGCCGAGGGTGCCCGGGTCGTCGTCAACGACCTGGGCGTGGGCCTGGACGGGGTGCCGGGACCCGGCAGCCCGGCCGGACAGGTGGTGGCGGAGATCCGCGCGGCGGGCGGCGAGGCGGTCGCCCACGGCGGCGACATCGCCACCCCCGAGGGCGCCGCCTCCCTGATCGCCACCGCCCTGGAGACGTACGGCCGGCTCGACACCCTCGTCAACAACGCGGGCTTCCTGCGCGACCGGATGCTGGTCAACCTGGACGAGGACGACTTCGACGCCGTCCTGCGCGTCCACCTCAAGGGCCACTTCCTGCCGCTGAAGCACGCCGCCGCGCACTGGCGCGCCGAGGCCAAGGCAGGGCGCGCGCCCGTCGCCCGGATCGTCAACACCGGCAGCGGTGCCGGGCTGCTGGGCTCGGTCGGGCAGGGCAACTACAGCGCGGCGAAGGCCGGGATCGTCGGCCTGACCCTGGTCGCCGCCGCCGAACTCGCCCGCTACGGCGTCCAGGTCAACGCGATCGCGCCGGCCGCCCGCACCCGGATGACGGAACGCACCTTCGCCGAGACCATGGCGGCCCCCGAGTCCGGCTTCGACGCGATGGCCCCGGAGAACGTCTCGCCGCTCGTGGTCTGGCTGGGCTCCGCCGCGAGCGCGGGGGTCACCGGCCGGGTCTTCGAGGCGGAGGCCGGCCGGATCACCGTGATGGAGGGCTGGCGGCCGGGCCCCACCGCCGACAAGGGCGCGCGCTGGAGCCCGGCGGAGGCGGGGGAGGCCGTACAGAAACTGCTGGCGGCGGCCGAGCCGCCCGGCGCCGTGTACGGGGCGTAGGCCCGTCCGCGACGTCCCGGCGCGTCAGCCGGTGAGCCGGGCCGTCGCGCGGCTCTGGGCCTCCGTCATGACCTCCAGGAACCGGTTCACCGTCTCCAGCTCCTGCGCGTCGAACCCCTCGCACGCCCGGACGATGTCACGGGCCCACTCCTCGAAGAACCCCGCGAGCTCGGCGAGCTTGGCCTCGTCGAGCTCGACGAGCACGCGCCGCTTGTCCGTGGGGTGCTTGACCCGGCGGACGAACCCCTTGGCCTCGAGCCGGTCGAGCATGCCGGTGACCGAGGCCGGGGCCAGTCCGGTGTGCTCGGCCAGGTCCTTCGCGGTGAGCGGGCCCTTGCGCTGGAGGACGTCGAGGGTCTTCTCCTCCGTGGCGTTCAGCCCCTGCTTCGCCGCGATCGCCGAGTGGAACATCACCGTGACCATGCTGTGCTGCCGGCCCACGGTCATCAGGTGTGCCAGCGCGGCGGCCCGCCGTTCGTCGGTCATGGGGCCAGGCTAACAAATATTTCGTTCGTACGAACTAACGACTTGCGCGGGCAGTGCCGCCGGTGCAAGTCTTTCGTTAGGTCGAACGAAATAAATCCGCCGCACATCCGTCACGCGTTCCGGAGGCTCCCATGACCGCCCCCCTCACCGCCCCGCCGACCCTCGCGGCGGAACCGCATCCGCACCGCTGGGCCGCCGCCGTCGTCATGATGGTGGCCGCCCTGATGGACCTCCTCGACACCACCATCGTCAACGTCGCGATCCCGTCCATCGCCCAGGACCTGCACGCCTCCGCCGGCGCGCTCCAGTGGACGGTCTCCGCCTACCTCCTCGGCTTCGCCGCCGTCCTGATCGTCTCCGGCCACCTCGGCGACCGCTACGGCCGCCGCACCCTCTTCCTCGTCGGCACCGCCGGCTTCGGACTGGCCAGCCTCGCCTGCGGGACCGCCCAGACCCCCGGCCAGCTGATCGCCGCCCGCGCCGTCCAGGGCGTCCTCGCCGCCGTTCTCGTCCCCCAGGTCATCGGGTCCTTCCGCACCCTCTTCCAGGGCCGCGAACGCGGCGCCGCCTTCGGGATGTACGGCGCCGTCGCGGGCTTCGCCTCCGCCGTCGGACTGCTGCTCGGCGGTGTGCTCACCGACGCCGACCTGTTCGGCTGGGGCTGGCGGTCGGTGTTCCTGGTGAACGTGCCCGTCGCCCTGATCACCCTCGTCGCCGGAGCCCTCCTCGTCCCCGCCACCAGGGAACGCTCCGCGGGCCGCCCCGACGCCCTCGGCAGCCTCGTCCTGGCCGCCGCCCTGGTCGCGATCGTGCTGCCCCTCGTCCAGGGACGCGAGAACGGCTGGCCGCTGTGGGGCTGGATCTGCCTGGCCGCCGGCGTGCTCACCGTCACCGGCCTCGGCGTCCTCCAGGCCCGGCGCCACTCCGCCACCACCGTGCCCCTCCTCCCCGCCCGCGCCTTCCGGCTCCCCGCGTTCTCCGTCGGCGTCCTGGTCCAGCTCCTCTTCTCCGTCGCCATGCAGGGCTTCTTCCTCGTCTTCGCCGTCTGGCTCCAGTCCGGCGAGGGCTACACCCCGATGCAGGCCGGTCTGCTCACCGTCGCCTTCTCCGCCGGCGGCTTCCTCACCGCCCCGGCCGCCGACGCGCTCGCCGTACGCCACGGACGGCTCGTCCTGGCCGCCGGAGCCCTGCTCATGGCCGCCGGCTTCGGCTGGGTGTGGGCTGCCGTCGACCACGCCGCCGCCGTCCACACGGGTGCCTGGCCGCTCGCCCCCGGCCTGGCCGTCGCCGGCGCCGGCCTCGGCTTCCTGGTGGTGCCCCTGGTCAACGTCGTCCTGTCCGCCGTACCCGCCGACCTCGCCGGCGGCGCCTCCGGGATCTTCTCCACCGCCCAGCAGTTCGGCGGCGCCCTCGGCGCGGCGATCCTCGGCACCGTGTTCTTCGGCCACGCGGACCAAGGGCTCACCGCGGCGCTGGGCACCGCGATGCCCTGGGTGACCGGCGGGTTCGTGGTGTGCGCGCTGCTGTGCACGGCACTGCCCCGCACGGCGATCTCCGGCTCCTGACCGGCTCCTGACCGGGCCGTGCACCGGCCGCCGTCCACCGGTCGCCGTACGCGGGACGCCGTACACCCGTCCCTAGGTGTCGCACTCCAGGACCGTCCGGCACAGCCCGCACCGCGCCCGGACCCGGCCCTTCACGGGCACCCTGATCCGCTGATGGCAGGTGGGACAGGGGAACGTCACCCGCAGCGGCCCCCGCGGATCCGGCGCGAACGCGTACGGCGGGTCCGCCGCCGACACCGGCCGGTGCTCCTCGCCGTGCCCACGGCCCTGCGCGTGCCGCCGGTCCCGGGCGTACCGGCGCCGCCCCGCCCACCCCGCCGCCGTCAGCGGCGGCTGCCGCCCGTCGTGCAGAGCCCGCTCACGGCCGCGCACATACGCCGTGTACGCCTCGGCGCTGGTGAACCACACCGACGGATCCTCCCCGAACACCAGCGACCGCTTCGCCAGCACGTACCCGAACTCCTCCGGAGTCAGATACCCCAGCTTCTGCGAGGAGGCCGCGTCCTCCCGGTAGGCGTCCAGCAGCAGCCAGCCCGCGCCCAGATACGTCGTCGCCGTGTCCGTGAGGATCTCGTTGTCCCGCGTCCCCGGGAACGACAGATCCAGCCGGTGCAGATACACATGCATGATCTCGTGCGCCAGCGCCGCCCCGATGTCCCGCCGATGTGTCCGGAAACGGTCGTTCAGCTCGACGAAGTACTCCGGCCCCGCCGCCAGCTCCACATGCGCCGCGTGCTCCATCTCCCGGAACGCCACGATCATCCGCGCGTCCGGCAGCCGGTAGTGCCGCACCAGCTCCCGCGCCACCCGCTGCGTCCCCAGATGCAGATCGTCGGTGTCGCAGAACGCCACGTCCACCGGCGGCACACTCGCCGCGAACTGGTGGATCGTGTCGTACGACAACCTCCTGTACAACGCCGTGACAGCGGCCCGCACCGTCTCCAGATGCGGAAAACCGTGCTCGACCGGTCCACCGTTGGCCACGCCCGCACCCCCAAGACGTCTGCACCCGACTCCACTGTACGAGGACACGGTCGCTAGGGTGATCGCCCATGACCACCCGCAACACCCCCGGAACCGGCACCGGAGACGTCGACCCCGCCGTCCGCGCCGAACTCGACCGGCTGCGCGACAGCATCGACAACATCGACGCGGCCGTCGTCCACATGCTCGCCGAGCGCTTCAAGGCCACCCAGCAGGTCGGCCACCTCAAGGCCCGCCACCAGCTGCCCGCCGCCGACCCGACCCGCGAGGCCCGCCAGATCGAACGGCTGCGCACCCTCGCCGAGAACGCCAAGCTCGACCCCGCGTTCGCCGAGAAGTTCCTCAACTTCATCATCGCCGAGGTGATCCGCCACCACGAGCGCATCGCCGAGGACACCGCCGCCCCCACGGCCGGCTGACCGGCCCGCCCCGACGGCGAGATCCGGCCGGGCCCCGCCCCCATCCACGGGCGATGCCCGGCGCCTCCGGCGCGAGAAGGGACATTGGGCGCGTAACGAACCGCCCCTGTGCCCGGCCTGCGGCATCAGGCAGCATGTCGTGCATGTCCGTACTGACGCGCGACGAAGCGCTGAGCCGTGCCCGGCTCCTCGACGTCCACCGCTACACCATCGAGCTCGACCTGACCACCGGCGACGAGACCTTCGGCTCCCGCACCGCCATCAGGTTCACCGCGCACACCGATGGGGACACCTTCGTCGAGATCAAGCCCGCCGAACTGCGCTCGGTCACGCTCGACGGACAGCCCCTCGACCCCGACAGCCTCGACGGCAACCGGATCGCCCTGAAGAACCTCGCCGCCGGCGCACACGAACTGCGCGTCGACGCCGACATGCGCTACTCCCGCACCGGCGAGGGCATGCACCGCTTCACCGACCCCAGCGACGGTGAGACCTACCTCTACACCCAGCTCTTCATGGACGACGTCCAGCGCGTCTTCGCCGCCTTCGACCAGCCCGACCTCAAGGCCGTCTTCGACCTCACCGTCCGGGCCCCCGAGGGCTGGACCGTCCTCGCCAACGGCATCACCGAACACCTCGGCGACGGACAGTGGCGCGCGGCCACCACCCCCCTCATCTCCACCTACCTCGTCGCCGTCGCCGCCGGCCCCTGGCACTCCGTGCGCACCGAGCACCGCGGCCTGCCCTTCGGCCTGCACTGCCGCCGCTCGCTCGCCCCCCACCTCGACGCCGACGCCGACGAACTCCTCGACATCACGCGCGCGTGCTTCGACCGCTACCACGAGAAGTTCGAGGAGCCCTACCCCTTCGACTCCTACGACCAGGCCTTCGTCCCCGAGTTCAACGCCGGCGCCATGGAGAACCCCGGACTCGTCACCTTCCGCGACGAGTTCGTCTACCGCTCCGCCGTCACCGACACCGAACGCCAGACCCGCGCCATGGTCGTCGCCCACGAGATGGCCCACATGTGGTTCGGCGACCTCGTCACCCTCACCTGGTGGGACGACATCTGGCTCAACGAGTCCTTCGCCGAGTACATGGGCTACCAGACCCTCACCGAAGCCACCCGCTTCACCGACACCTGGACCGACTTCGGCGTCGTCCGCAAGGCCTGGGGCTACGACGCCGACCAGCGCCCCTCCACCCACCCCGTCGCCCCCGAGGACGTCCCCGACACCGCCTCCGCCCTCCTCAACTTCGACGGCATCTCCTACGCCAAGGGCGCCTCCGCCCTGCGCCAACTCGTCACCTGGCTCGGCGAGAAGGACTTCCTGGCCGGCATCAACACCCACTTCGCCCGCCACCGGTTCGCCAACGCCACCCTCGCCGACTTCATCGACTCCCTCGCCGCCGGCACCGACCGCGACGTCCACGCCTGGGCCGACGCCTGGCTGCGCACCACCGGCGTCGACACCCTCACCCCCGCCGTCACCGGCGACAACGGCGACCACCACCTCACCGTCGAACGCACCGGCAACCGCCCCCACCGCATCGCCGTCGGCCTCTACGACCTCGACCTCCCCGGCGACGAGGGCCGCCTCACCCGGCGCGCCCGCCTCGAACTCGACGTCCCGCAGGACGCACCCGTCCCCATCGGCAAGCGCCCCACCCTGCTCCTGCTCAACGACGGCGACCTCACCTACGCCAAGATCCGCTTCGACGCCCACTCCTTCCAGGGCGTCACCGCCAACCTCTGCGGACTGCCCGACCCGCTCACCCGCGCCGTCGTCTGGAACGCCCTGCGCGACGCCGTCCGCGACGGCGAACTCGCCCCCACCGCCTACCTCGACGCCGCCCGCGCCCACCTCCCGCACGAGACCGACCTCGCCCTCGCCCAGGGCGTCCTCGCCTTCGCCGGCGGCCAGATCGCCGGCCGCTACCTCGATCCCGCCGACCGGCCCGCCGCCCTCGCCTCCCTCTCCGCCCTGTGCCGCGCACTCATCCGCCGCACCGAGGACGGCGACCACCCCGGCCTGCGCCTGATCGCCGTACGCCACTTCATCAGCGTCGCCGCCCAACCCGACACCATCGCCGCCTGGCTCGCCGACGGCACCGTCCCCGGCGGCCCCGAACTCGACCCCGACCTGCGCTGGCGCGTCCTCGCCCGGCTCGCCGTCCTCGGCGCCACCGACGAGAGCGCCATCGCCGCCGAACTCGACCGCGACCCCTCCGCCACCGGCCGCGAGGGCGCCGCCCGCTGCCGCGCCGCACTCCCCGACGAGGACGCCAAGGCCAGGGCCTGGGCCGCCATGTTCGCCTCCGACGACCTCTCCAACTACCTCTTCACCGCCACCGCCCAGGGCTTCTGGCAGCCCGAACAGGCCGACCTGGTCCGCCCGTACGTCTCCCGCTACTACGAGGACGCCGTCGCCGTCGCCGCCCGCCGCGGCCCCGCCATCGCCGACGCCGCGGGCCACTGGGCCTTCCCCGCCCACGCCGTCGACCCCGAGGCCCTCGCCCTCGGCGACACCTGCCTGCGCGACACCGACCCCATCCCGGCCCTGCGCCGCAAACTCACCGACCAACTCGACGACCTGCGCCGAGCGTTGAAGGTGCGCACCGCCTAGCACCGGCCCGGCCCGCGACGACCGTGACGATCGGTACCCCCTTTCGGGTACCGATCGTCGCTCTCTTCGGGCGTGTCCCCGCACCGGCGTACAAGGTGGAACCCCCCGCCACGCGCCCGCCCGGAGGACCCCATGAGCACCCCGCCGCTCGCCTCAGGCCCCGAAGCCACCGACGCACTCCGGCCGCTCCTCGCCACCGTCCTCGACGCCCTGGACGCGGGCCGCACCGCCCGCGGCGGACCCCTCCCGGCCGGCGGCCCCGACGCGGTCGCCGCCCGGCTGAGCGCCGCCGTCGGCGACGTACTCCCCGAACACGGCGACCCCGAGGCCCTGCCCACCCTCGTCCGCGCCCTCGCCGAAGGCTCCGCCGACCCCGCGCACCCCCGCTGCGCCGCCCATCTGCACTGCCCGCCGCTCGCCGTCGCCACCGCCGCCGACCTCGCCGTCTCCGCCCTCAACCCCTCCCTCGACTCCTGGGACCAGGCCCCCGCGGCCTCGGAACTGGAGGCCCTGGTGACACGGGCCCTCGCGAAGGAGGTCTACGGCGAGACGCCCGGGGACGCGGGGCCCCGTCGAGATGCGGCTCCGCCGCGGGCCGTGGCGAGCCAGGCACCCGCCGTCGACGCACCGCAGCCGCCCCACCCCGACGCCCTCGTCACCACCGGCGGCACCGAGGCCAACCAGCTCGCCCTCCTCCTTGCCCGCGAGACCCTCGGACCCGGCCTCCGCCTCCTGTGCGGTGCCAACGCCCACCACTCCCTGGCCCGCGCCGCCTGGCTCCTCGGTCTGCCGCGGCCCGTCGTCGTCCCCGCCCCCGCCGGCACCCTCGACCCGGCCGCCCTCGACGCCGCCCTCACCGCCGTCCCCGGCCCCCACCTGGTCGCCGCCACCGCGGGCACCACCGACGCCGGACTCATCGACCCCCTCCCCGACCTCGCCGCCGTCTGCGCGGCCCACGGCGCCCGCCTCCACATCGACGCCGCCTACGGAGGCGGCCTCCTCTTCAGCGACCGCCACCGCCCCCGGCTCGCCGGACTCGACGCCGCCCACACCGTCACCCTCGACCTGCACAAACTCGGCTGGCAACCCGTCGCCGCCGGACTCCTCGCCGTCCGCGACCCCGCCGACCTCACCGCCCTGCACCAGCACGCCGACTATCTCAACGCCGACGACGACACCGAAGCCGGGCTCCCCGACCTCCTCGGCCGCTCCCTGCGCACCACCCGCCGACCCGACGTCCTCAAGATCGCCGTCACCCTCAAGAC
Source organism: Streptomyces sp. NPDC005811 (assembly GCF_040630405.1). Taxonomy (NCBI): domain Bacteria; kingdom Bacillati; phylum Actinomycetota; class Actinomycetes; order Kitasatosporales; family Streptomycetaceae; genus Streptomyces; species Streptomyces sp. NPDC005811. The sequence goes on along the minus strand of NZ_JBEXXK010000008.1, from coordinate 110,459 downwards.
CCTCGGCCGCCACGGCCTAGGCGCCCTCGTCGACCAGGTCTGCGACCACGCCCACGCCTTCGCCGCCCTCGTCCGCGACCACCCCGGCCTCGAACTCCACGCCCCGCCCACCATCAGCACCGTCCTCTTCCGCCCCACCGGCGCCACCGACACCGCCGTCGCGGAGATACGCCGCCGCCTCCTCACCGACGGCCACGCCGTCCTGGGCCGCGCCCGCCTCGACGGCCGCCTCTGGCTCAAGGCCACCCTCCTCAACCCCCACACCCGCCCCCACGACCTGGCCGCCCTCCTCGAAGGAAGCACCCCCGCATGAACACGCCCCCACCCCCGGACATCGACACCCCCCGCGACCTCGTCGGCATCGGCATCGGCCCCAGCAACCTCTCCCTCGCCGCCCTCGCCCACCCCCTCGCCGAACTCGACGCCGTCTTCTACGAACAACGCCCCCGCTTCGACTGGCACCCCGGCCTCCTCATCGACGGCGCCCGCGTCCAGGTCCCCTTCCTCGCCGACCTCGTCACCCTCGCCGACCCCACCAGCCCCTGGAGCTTCCTCAACTACCTCAGAACCCACCACCGCCTCTACCCCTTCTACTTCGCCGAGCGCTTCCACATCCAGCGCGCCGAGTACGACACCTACTGCCGTTGGGTCGCCGACCACCTCCCCGGACTCCACTTCCGCCACCAGGTCGACGCCGTCCGCTGGAACCCCGAACGCGACATCTTCGAAGTCGACTTCACCCAGCTCGACACCGACGGCGAAGCCGAGGCCCTCGGCCGCACCCACACCAGGAACGTCGTCCTCGGCATCGGCACCGAACCCCACGTCCCCGACCCCCTGCGCCCCCTCGTCGACACCCCCGGCGTCCCCGTCCTGCACGCCGCCGACTACCTCGCCCACCGCGACACCCTCCTCGCGGCCGGCCATGTCACCGTCGTCGGATCGGGACAGTCCGGCGCCGAGGTCTTCCTCGACCTCCTACGGCACCGCCCCGCCGGTCACGAACGGCTCCACTGGATCGGCCGCACCGAGGCCTTCGCCCCCATGGAGTACTCCAAGCTCGGCCTCGAACACTTCACCCCCGACTACACCCGCTACTTCCACGCCCTCACCGAACCCGTCCGCGACCGCCTCGTCGGCGCACAGTGGCAGCTCCACAAGGGCATCGACGCCGGCACCCTCGCCGCCATCCACGACGAGCTCTACCGACGCACCCTCGACGGCGGCTGGCCCGACGCCGTCCTCACCCCCGGCGTCCAGGTCCGCACCGCCGGCCGCATCTCCACCCACCGCGTCGAACTCCACCTCGAACACACCCAGCAGAACACCCGCTCCCGCCTCACCACCGACGCCGTCGTCCTCGCCACCGGCCACCGCGAACGCCCCCTCGACCGCATGCTCGCCGGGCTCGACCCCTATCTGCGCCGCGACAGCGCCGGACGCCCCCGCATCGACGCGCAGTTCCGCCTCGTCCTCGACCCCTCCATCACCGCCACCGGCTGCCAGATCCACGTCCAGAACGCCGAACGCCACACCCACGGCGTCGGCGCCCCCGACCTCGGCCTCGCCGCCTGGCGCAGCGCCACCGTCCTCAACACCCTCACCGGCAAGGACAACTACCCCCTGCCCACCCGCACCGCCTTCACCACCTTCGGCCTGGAACAGCGACAGCCCCAGATCCCGCCCGCACGCCGGCCCCCCACACTGACCCCCCTGCGCGACGCGATCTGAGGCCGCCACCTCAGTTCAGAGCACGGCTCAGAACACCGGCGTACCGTCCCGCGTGAGCTTCCAGTCCACCGACGAGAAGTCCTTCGGGTCCAGCACGCCCTTCGCGGTCACCCACTCCGCGATCCGCGTCCGGATCTCCGTCGACTCCGACCACAGCTCGGTGGCGGAGGCCACATACGGGAACGCGCCGCCACCGTTCGCCCGGTAGTTGTTCACCGCGAACACGAACTGCTGGGCGTCGTCCAGCGCCGCCCCGCCGAACGTCAGGTTCTTGATGCGCGAACCCGGCGCCTGCGCGATGTCGATGTCGTACGACAGCCCCGACACATAGTCGTAGTTGTAGTCCGGCCGGTTGTTCGCGTTCGTCAGCTTGTCGACGTCCACGACGGTGCCCGCGGCCGTCTGCACGAAGTACTCCGCCGAGTACTCCAGGTACGCCTTGACCTGCGCACCCGTCAGCAGCTTCGCCACCAGCGTGTTGTCGTACACGTACAGGCTCGACAGATCCCGGATCGTCACATTGCCGGCCGGGATCTCCGACGTACGGGAGAACGGCGACGCCTGCGAGATCACCGGCAGCGACGCGTACGACGTCCCCGCCAGCGCCGCCTTGACGACGTCCTCCTGGACCTTCGTGATCAGGTCGATGATCGGGGCGTCCTTGTACCGCGCCTCGACCGTCGTCAGCGTCTCCGTCGCCGAACCGACCACCTGGTTGACGTACTCCACGACCTTCGCGTGCTCGTCCGAGAGCAGCTTGGTGATCTTCGGGTCGTCGGCCACGGTGTTGGAGTTCAGCACCTTCGACGCCACGGACTCGACCGTCCACCGCCCCTTGTCGAACACCAGCTCGATGTCGAACACGGACAGCCGCTCCGCGTACGCCAGCGGCTCCGACAGGACGACCGTCTTCCCGGTCTTCGCGTTCGTCACCTTCAGCTCGGGAATCTCCACGTGCGCGTGCCCGACCAGCACCGCGTCGATGTCCGGCACCTGCTGCGCCACCAGCGCCGCCGAGTTCTCGACGTACGGCAGCTGGTCACCGTACGAGGACGTGCCCGACGAGCCCGAGTGCGCCGACACGACCACCACGTCCGCGCCCAGCGCCTTCAGCCTCGGCACCCACTTCGCGGCCTGCTCCTCCAGCCCCGGGAACGCCAGCTTGCCCTGCACGTAGGCCTTGTCCCAGATCGCGATACCGGGGTTGGTCAGACCCAGGATCGCCACCTTGACCGGCGGCGCGCCCTTCACGCAGAACGTCCTGATGGCGTACGGCTGGAAGGCCGGCCGCAGCGTCTTGGCGTCCACCGCGTTCGCGCCCAGCAGCGGGAACCGCAGCTGCGACTCGAACTTCCGCAGCGTCTCGATGCCGTAGTTGAACTCGTGGTTGCCCAGCGCCGCCGCGTCGTACCCGATCGCGTTCATGGCCTGCGCCATCGGGTGCACCGGACCGCCCTTGGCGGTGATCGGGTCCACCTTCGCGTAGTAGTACGTCAGAGGAGTGCCCTGGATCGTGTCGCCCGCGTCCAGCAGCAGGACGTTCTCCCGCCCCTTCTCGGCACGGATCTGGTTGACGAGGGTCGAGATGCGCGCGAGACCCTGGGCGTTGCCCGCCTTGTCCGTGTACTCCGCGTTCTTGAAGTAGTCCCAGTTGAAGACATGGCCGTGCAGGTCCGTAGTCCCCAGCACGGTCAGCGCGTACCGCTTCGGCTGCTTGACGGGCTTCCCCGGCTTCTTCGCCTCCGCGGCCTGCGCCGCCGGAGCCGCAGCCGCCCCCGCGATCGCCACTCCGGCCCCGGTCACGGCGGACTTCTTCAGAAACTTCCGGCGGTTCAACGGCATGTCGCGAGCTCCTAGGGGAATGGTCAACAACGCGCGTAGACAAACGCGCGTAGATTCTGACCCGGACATGACCGGCCGCAACAGGTCCCGGAGGTTTCGATCTGGTGACCAGAGGGGGCGACCAGGGGTCAACTCCGCCCCGGCAAAAGGGAAAGGCGTGACATGGTGGGGCGTATGACCTCACCGCGGATTCCCCCGTACGGCACCCCCGACGCGCCCCTCCTCGCCGTACGCGGCGAGGCGGAACTGGAGACCGACCCCGACCTCGCCCGCATCGGCATCACCGTCACCGCACGCGGCAAGGACCGCCGCACCACCCTCGACGACCTCACCCGCCGCAACGCCACGGTCGTCGAGCTGATCAAGTCCTACGGCGACGCGGTCGACGACGTCTCCACGGGCGCGGTGTCGATCACCCCCGAACTCGGACAGCGCGGCCGCGGCGAACGCGTCCGCGCCTATCACGGCCGCGTGCACCTCACCGCCGGACTGACCGACTTCACCGCCCTCGGCGAACTCACCACCCGCCTCGCCGACCAGGACCTCACCCAGGTGGACGGCCCCTGGTGGACCCTGCGCCCCGACTCGCCGGTCCACCGTCGCGCCCGACAGCAGGCGGTGCGGGACGCCGTCCGGCGGGCGAAGGAGTACGCGGAGGCGCTCGGCACGACGATCGGCGCCCTGATCGAGCTGGCCGACACCGGAACCGGTACGGCGCCCGGCCGGCCGCCGTCCGGCTTCGGCCGCCGAGCACGCCGTATGTCGGCGGCGGCGGACGACCTGGAGTCCGCACCCGAACCCCTGAACCTCGAGCCGGAGCGGATGCGGGTCCGGGCCGAGGTGAGCGCACACTTCACGATGGTGCCGCCGACTCTATGAATTCACCCTTTCGGGGAATGCGACCGGGAAATCGGTATGCTCATAAGAGCGGCACCCCGCACAATTCAACACTTGTCAACTCCCCTTCACTAAAAGGTTGTTGCCCGGTCACGTCCCCCCAATTCACTACTGCCCGGTAAGTCATAGGCTCGACTCATGCGCCGAGCAAAAATCGTCTGCACCCTGGGCCCCGCCACCGACCCCTACGACCAGATCAAAGCCCTGGTCGAGGCCGGAATGGACGTCGCCCGACTCAACCTCAGCCACGGCAGCCACGCCGAACACGAGGAGCGCTACCACCGCGTCCGCAAGGCCTCCGACGAGACCGGCCGCAGCGTCGGCGTCCTCGCCGATCTTCAAGGCCCGAAGATCCGCCTCGGCCACTTCGCGGAAGGACCGGTACTCCTCGAACGCGACGACACCTTCACGATCACCGTCGAGGACGGCGTCGCGGGCGACGGCAAGCGCTGCGGCACCACGTACGCCGGCCTCGCGCAGGACGTGACCCCGGGCGAACGGATCCTCGTCGACGACGGCAAGGTCTGCCTGGAGGTCATGGACGTCGTGGGCGCGGAGGTCCACACGAGGGTGGTCGAGGGAGGGGTGATCTCCGACCACAAGGGTCTGAACCTGCCAGGAGTCGCGGTCTCGGTCCCCGCCCTCTCGAAGAAGGACGAGGAGGACCTGCGCTGGGCGCTCCGCACGGGCTGCGACGTGATCGCCCTGTCCTTCGTGCGCAGCGGCCGCGACATCCTCGACGTCCACCGCATCATGGACGAGGAGGGCCGCCGCCTCCCGGTGATCGCGAAGGTGGAGAAGCCGCAGGCGGTGGAGGCGATCGACGACATCGTCGCCGCCTTCGACGGCATCATGGTCGCGCGGGGCGACCTGGGCGTCGAGATGCCCCTCGAACAGGTCCCGATCGTCCAGAAGCGCGCGATCAAGCTGGCGAAGCGCAACGCCAAGCCGGTGATCGTCGCGACGCAGATGCTCGACTCGATGATCGAGAACTCCCGGCCGACGAGGGCGGAGGCCTCGGACGTCGCGAACGCCGTGATCGACGGCACGGACGCGGTCATGCTGTCCGGCGAGACGAGCGTGGGCAAGTACGCGATCCAGACCGTCCGTACGATGGCGAAGATCGTCGAGGCGGCGGAGGAGGACATCCTGGCCAAGGGCCTCCCGCCCCTGACCGAACGCAACAAGCCCCGCACCCAGGGCGGCGCGGTCGCCCGGGCGGCGGCGGAGATCGGCGACTTCCTGAACGCCAAGCTCCTGGTCGCCTTCACCCAGACGGGAGACACGGCCCGCCGCCTCTCCCGCTACCGCTCCCCGATCCCGCTCCTCGCCTTCACCCCGGAACAGTCCACCCGCTCCCAGCTGACCCTCACCTGGGGCGCGGAAACCTTCCTGGTCCCGCCGGTGGGCTCCACGGACGCGATGGTCGCCCAGGTGGACGAGCTGCTGTTGCGGTACGGCCGCTGCCAGAAGGGCGACATCATCGTCATCACGGCAGGCTCCCCGCCAGGAGTCTCGGGCGCGACGAACCTGGTCCGAATCCACCACGTGGGCGAGGACGACAGCCCGAAGTAGGGGTCAGTCAGTGTTTGGGGCCTACGTGGGCGTCGAGGAGGGCGACGGAGGCTTTGCGGGCGACGGAGATGTTGTACGGGTTTCCGTGGCGGGTGCAATGCGTCCACTCGATGCCCAGCTTGTCGAGCGTGTCGGTGTAGAGCTGCCGAATGTCGTCGGAGACGTTGGTGAAGAAGTAGCGGGGGTATTCGTAGCGCTTGCGCACCCCGGCGACGACGCGTGTGGTCCAGTTGGTGAGCCGACATCCGTCGGAGTGGATGAGGCCCCGAATGAACTCCCAGGGGTCAGCGTCGATGATGCCTTGCTGCCAGGGCTCGAGGATGATCGGGCGTTCGTGTTTCTTGCCGGGGCCGTGTTGGGGGAAGACGCAGGTCCAGTGCTTGGTGAAGGATTTGACATCGACACACCCAGTCCGTTGTAGGCGGGTGACACTTGGCTCGGGCAGAACCTGACGCATTGCGCTTTCGGCAGCATCGATCAGCCCGGGCCATGAAGCCGTACAGGTGACCATCAGATAGTGCTGTCTCGGCTTGGAGATGATGTAGCCGTCGCCGAGGTAGAGGCCCAAAAGGTAGGCGTACGCTGCGGTGTTCTCTGGGATTCCTGGCGTATCCCGGCAGCGGAAGCAGGGCGGGGTTCGCTCAAGCGGCTCAATCCGGGTCAGCCAACGGCTGATCGCAGACCGGGAGATACCCGTCTCTTTGCTTACCGAGTTCAAACTGCGGCCCTGTGCGACCAGTGCGACTGCTAGCTTGCGTGTGCTGATGTCGTACATATGGCCACTCTGGGAGGGTGATCACAGCGACACGCAGCAAAAAGCGGATGTTCACGAGAACGAGAACATCCGCTTTTCTGTGGTGACCTTGGGAACCAAGGAAAAGTGCCCCGAGTCGGATTCGAACCGACGCTGTATGGGTTTTGAATCCATGGCCTCTACCGCTGGGCTACCGGGGCCCCTTCGAAACGAAGGTCAGCGGTCACCCGCTGTGTCACTACCTTACCGCAGCTAGGTACGCTCTTGTCAGCAGTACCTCTGCCCCTGAACGAGGAGCCCCCGTGACCGCCCCCGAGTCGCCCCAGCCCGTAGACGTGCCCGATGACGACAAGTCGCACGTGCCGCCGCTGACGACCCGTGTCGTCATCGCCGAGGACGAGGCCCTGATCCGGCTCGATCTCAAAGAGATGCTGGAGGAGGAGGGCTACAGCGTCGTCGGTGAGGCCGGTGACGGTGAGCAGGCCATCGAGCTCGCCCGCGAGCACCAGCCCGACCTGGTCATCCTCGATGTGAAGATGCCCAAGATGGACGGCATCTCCGCCGCCGAGAAGATCGCGGAAGAGCGCATCGCGCCCGTGCTGATGCTCACCGCCTTCTCGCAGCGGGATCTGGTCGAGCGGGCTCGCGATGCCGGGGCCATGGCCTACCTCGTGAAGCCGTTCAGCAAGAGTGACGTCGTGCCGGCGATCGAGATGGCCGTCAGCCGGTTCAATGAACTCAAGGAGCTCGAGAAGGAGGTCGCCGACCTCACGCTCCGGCTGGAGACCCGCAAGCTGGTCGACCGCGCGAAGTCGGTCCTCCAGACGGAGTACGGCCTGACCGAGCCCGCCGCGTTCCGGTGGATCCAGAAGACGTCCATGGACCGGCGGATGTCGATGCAGCAGGTCGCCGAGGCCGTCATCCAGGACGCCGAGGAGAAGAAGGCCGGCAAGGGCTGACCCCCGCCGCACATACGACGAGGCCCGCACCCGGAGAAGGGGTGCGGGCCTCGTCGTAGTCGCAGTACGGAGAAACCTCAGTCCTCGCCGAGGTAGGCCTTGCGGACCGACTCGTCGTGGAGCAGGTCCCGGCCGGTGCCGGAGAGGACGATGTTGCCGACCTCCATGACGTGCCCGTGGTCCGCCAGGGACAGCGCCGCCTGGGCGTTCTGCTCGATGAGCAGGATCGTCATGCCCTGGGACTTCAGCTCGGCGATCGTGGCCATGATCTTCTGCATCATGATGGGGGAGAGACCCATGGAGGGCTCGTCCAGCATGAGCAGTTTCGGCTGGGACATCAGGGCGCGGCCCATGGCGAGCATCTGCTGCTCGCCGCCGGACAGGGTGCCCGCGGCCTGCTTGCGGCGCTCTCCCAGGATCGGGAAGAGGTCGTAGGCGCGCTGGATGTCCTTCTCGATGCCCGCCTTGTCGCTGCGGAGGAAGGCGCCGAGGCGGAGGTTGTCCTCGATCGTCATGCGGGGGAAGATGTGCCGCCCCTCGGGGGAGTGGGCGAGCCCCAGCGAGACGATGTCGTGGGCCGGGACCTTCTTCAGCGACTTGCCGTTGAACTTGATCTGGCCGCCGACCGGCTTCAGCAGACCCGACAGGGTGCGCAGGGTGGTGGTCTTGCCGGCGCCGTTGGTGCCGATGAGGGTGACGACCTCGCCGGCCTCGACCTTGAAGGAGATGCCCTTGACGGCTTCGATCTTGCCGTAGGCGACCCGGAGGTCCTCGACTTCGAGCAGTGCGGTCATCGGTCGTTCTCCTTGCCGGGCGCGGCGTCCGCCGGGGCGGCTTCGGCCGGGGCGGCGCCGGCCTCGGCGGCTTCGACTTCGGCGATCTCTTCGTCGCCGGGGGCGTCCTCGAAGGGTTCGCCGAGGTAGGCGGCGACGACGCGTTCGTCGCCCTGGACGGTGGCGCTGTCGCCCTCGACGAGCTTCTCGCCCTGGACCAGGACGGCCACGCGGTCGCAGAGGTTGAAGATGAAGCGCATGTCGTGCTCGATGACGAGGACGGCGATGCCCTTGTCGCGGATGGCGAAGACCAGTTCCTCGGTGGCCCGCGTCTCCTGGGGGTTCATGCCGGCCGTGGGCTCGTCGAGGAGGAGCAGGCCGGGCTCGCTGGCCAGGGCGCGCGCGATCTCCAGCTTGCGCTGCTCGCCGTACGGCAGGTTCCGGGCGAGGTGTTCGGCCTTCTTCTCCAGTCCGACGAACTCCAGGAGTTCCATGGCGCGTTCGCGGGAGGCCGCCTCGGCCCTGTGGAAGGCGGGGAGGCGCAGGACGGCCGACCAGAAACCTTCCTTCGTCCGGGTGTGACGGCCCACCAGCACGTTCTCCAGGACCGTCATGTTGGCGAAGAGACGGATGTTCTGGAAGGTGCGGGCGATGCCGGCGGCGGTGACCTTGAAGGACTTGGGCGGCAGGACGGTGCCCTTGTAGCGGACCTCGCCCTCGGTGGGGATGTAGAGGCCGGTGAGGCAGTTGAAGAAGGTCGTCTTGCCGGCGCCGTTGGGGCCGATGAGACCGACGATCTCTCCGCTGTTGACGGTGAGGTTGACGTCGCGGACGGCGGTGAGGCCGCCGAAGCGCATGGTGACGCCGCGTGCGTCGAGGACCGTCTCGCCGGTGGGGGCGACCGGGGTGGTGGTGTCGGTGGTCATGGTGGTCAGGCCCCTGCCTTCGTGAGGACGGTGGGCGCTTCCGCTTCCTCGTGGAACTCGAGCTGGCGGCGGCGGTTGGGGATCATGCCCTCCGGCCGGAAGCGCATCAGCAGGATGAGTGCGAGGCCGAAGGCGAAGAGCTGGTAGTCGCCCAGGAACTGGAGCTTGTTGGGGATGAGGAAGAGCAGCGAGGCGCCGATGAGGGGGCCGCCGATGGTGCCCATGCCGCCGAGGACGACCGCGGCGAGGAGGAAGGCGGAGTTGGGCGGGATGGCGCCGGCGAAGACGTACTGCTCGGGGGTGACGGTGTACGTCACGTGGGCCTGGACCGTGCCCGCGAGGCCTGCCAGCGAGGCGCCGACGGCGAAGGCGATGAGCTTGACGCGGAAGCCGTTGATGCCCATGGCGAGGGCGGCGGTCTCGTCCTCGCGGATGGCGACCCAGGCGCGGCCGATGCGGGAGTCACCGCTGCGCCGGAAGACGAGTACGACGATGGCGGTGATGATCAGCATCAGGAAGAAGTAGTTGGCGAAGCGGCCGATGCTGAAGCCGGCGATGTCGTGGACGGTTCCGAAGTCGAATCCGAGGATGTTGAGGTTCGGGATCGAGGAGATGCCGTTGGAGCCGTTGGTGATGTCGGGTCCGGAGGTGCCGTCGAGGTTGTTGGCGGTGATGCGGAAGATCTCACCGAAGCCGAGGGTCACGATGGCGAGGTAGTCGCCGCGCAGTCGCAGGGTCGGGGCGCCGATGAGGACGCCGAAGACCAGGGAGGCGGCGCAGCCGACGAGGGCGGCGGCCCAGAAGGGGAAGTGCACGTCGAACGGCGAGCTCGGGGAGCCGGAGACCATCGCGGCGGCGTAGGCGCCGACGCCGAGGAAGGCGACGTAACCGAGGTCGAGGAGGCCCGCGAGGCCGACGACGATGTTCAGGCCGAGGGCGACGGTGGCGAAGATGAGGATGTAGACGCCGACGGTCGCGTACTGGTCGTCGGTCTGGGTGAAGGGGAACAGGGCTGCCGCGAGGAACGCGCCGCAGATGGTGACGTTCTGGTGCCGGGCGGTGATCTGGCTGGCCTGGGCGACGAGGCCGGACTTGGTGAGTGCGGCGAAGCCGAAGCCGGCGGTGATCAGGAAGCCGATGAACAGCTCGTCGTACTCGGTGCCGATGCCGTAGGTGAAGACGGTGAGGGCGAGGGCGAGGACGAGGACGATGATCAGGATCTCGGCGTACGCGGGCAGGGCCGGGGCGGGGCGCGGGGTGCCGGAGCCGAAGGCGGCCCGGACGGTCTGCCACTGGTGGCCGAGCTTGTGCTTGGTGTGCTCCCACGACGTTTCGTCGGGGTCGATCGGGTCGGGCTCGGGGTGCTCGAACGGCAGGGCCAGGGCGCCGAGGAGGGCGGCGAGGCTGGCCACGGCGACGATGTAGCCACCGGGTTCGAGGTTGACGACTCCGCCGAGGTCGGCGCTGATCGCGATGACGGTGTACCAGGCGGTCCCGAAGGTGGCGAGCGCGGCGAACTTGATGGCGCCGTCGGCGCCGGCGGGGACGAGCCAGCCGAAGCCCTTGACGGCGTAGGAGGCCAGGGAGAACAGGGTGGTGAGCAGGCCGCCGATGAGGACGAGGACCTGGAGGCCGCCCGGGTTGCCGTAGAAGGTGAGGTCGCCGGGGAAGTCGGGGGTCCAGGTCCAGGCCAGGAAGGTGGAGACGATGGTGAGGGCGGCGCCGCCGGTGGCGAGGGCGCGGGCGGCGTTCTCCGGGATGCCGATGAGGCCGGCGCGGGCGGGCGTGGTGTCGCCGAAGGCCTCGGGTGTGGTGGTCTGTGTCGTCATCGGTGTCACGCCCTGTCCGCGACGCGCTCGCCGAGCAGGCCCTGGGGCCGGAACAGCAGCACGAGGATGAGGAGTACGAAGGCCCAGACGTCGGCCCAGGCGTTGCTGCCGAACTTGTCCATGCCGGGGATGTCGGCGATGTAGGCGGTGGCCAGGGTTTCGGCGATGCCGAGGGCGATGCCGCCGATCATGGCGCCGTAGATGTTGCCGATACCGCCGAGGACGGCCGCGGTGAAGGCCTTGAGGCCGAGCAGGAAGCCCATGCGGAAGTCGATCTGGCCGTACTTGAGGCCGTAGGCGACGCCGCCGATGGCGGCGAAGGCGGCACCGAGGGCGAACGCGATCACGATGATGCGGTCGGTGTTGACGCCCATGAGCTTGGCGGTGTCGGGGTCCTGGGCGGTGGCCTGCATACCGCGTCCGGTGCGGGTCTTCATGACGAAGTAGCCGAGGAAGGCCATGCTGATGGGGGCGGCGACGAGCAGGAAGACGTCACCGGTCTGGATGGTGACGTTGCCGATCTCGAACGGGCCGCCCGGGATCTCCGGGAAGGTGAGGGCCGAGGTGGCGTCGGGGTACCAGGCCCACACGGCCTGCTGGAGCGCCAGGGAGAGACCGATGGCGGTGATGAGCGGGGCGAGGCGTGGTGCGTTGCGGAGGGGACGGTAGGCGAACCGTTCCGCTCCCACGGCGACGATGACGGAGACCATGACCGCGCCCACCAGCATCAGCGGCAGGGCGATGGCCATCGAGGTGCCGTCGGGCAGAATGTAGAGATAGACCGTGAGAGCGCCGAACGCTCCGGTCATGAAGATCTCGCCGTGGGCGAAGTTGATGAGCTGGACAATGCCATAGACCATTGTGTAGCCGATGGCGACCAGGCCGTACATGGATCCCAGTAGCAGGCCGTTGACCAGCTGCTGCGGCAGTTCGTTCACCGCATGTCCTCCGAGACGGTTCGGATGTTTCGACGGGGGGCCGGATGTGAGTCCGCGCGGGGCGCCAGTGGAACAGCGCCCCGCGCGGCTCAGGAAGTGGTGCGGGTGGGTCAGCCGGAGTAGGTGCCGGACTTGACGGCCTTCCAGGCGCCGTTCTCGACGGCGTAGACGGTGAGCTGCTTGTTGGTGGCGTCACCGAACTCGTCGAAGGAGACCTTGCCGGTCACACCGTCGAAGGAGACGTTCTGCATGGCCGCGGTGACCTTGGCGCGCGCGTCGTCGGGCAGCTTGCCCTTGTTGTCGTCGACGACCTTCTTGACGGCCTCGATGATCGCCCACGCGGAGTCGTAGGAGTAACCGCCGTACGCGGCGTACTCCTCCTTGTATCCGGCGGCCTTGTAGTTGGCGACGAACTCCTTGGCGGAGTCGAGCTCCTCGACCGGGGCGCCGACGGAGGTGGCCAGGTCGCCGGTGGCGTCGGTGCCGGCCAGCTTGATGAAGGTCGGGTCGAAGATGCCGTCGCCGCCGACCAGCGGGATCTTGGCGCCGGCGGCCTTGATCTGCTTGCTGAGCGGGCCGGCCTGCGGGTACTCGCCGCCGTAGTAGACGACCTCGGCGCCGGAGGTCTTCACCTTGGTGGCGACCGCGGAGAAGTCCTTGCTGTCGGGGTTGATGTGCTCGGTGCCGACGACCGAACCGCCGAGCTTCTTGAACTCCTCGGTGAAGGTCGCGGCGAGGCCGGCGCCGTAGGTCTTCTTGTCGTCGATGACGAAGACCTTCTTCTTCTTGGCGTCGTTGAAGACGTACTGCGCGGCGAACGGGCCCTGGATGGCGTCCGTGGTCGCGGTGCGGAAGTACGACGCGTAGGGGCGCTTCTTGGTGTTCGCCCAGTCGGTGCCCTGGGTGAGCGCCGGGTTGGTGTTGGCCGGGGAGACCTCGACCAGCTTGGCGTCGTCGAAGACCTTCTGCATCGACTCGGCGACGGAGGAGTTCAGCGGGCCGACCACGCCGAGCACGCTCTTGTCGGCGACGAGCGCGGTGGCGTTCTGCTGGCCGGCGGAGGGCTGCGCCTGGTCGTCCTTGGCGACGACCTTGAAGGTGACGCCGTCGACGAACTTCTGCTTGTTGGCCGTCTTGGCGGCGAGGTCGGCCGAGTTCTTGATGCCGAGGCCCAGCGCGGAGAGGTCGCCGGTGAGCGGGGCGTCGACGCCGATGGTGACGGTGGTGCCGCCGCTGTCGGAGCCCTTGTCGCCGCCGCTGTCACGCGAACCGCAGGCGGTGAGGGTGAGTGCTCCGGCGGACAGCGCGGCGGTGATGGCGATGAGCGAACGTTGACGCACGTTCCAGTCCTTTCCCTGGGCGGCCCTCCCCCCTGGAAGAGGCCGAGTCGAGCGCTGAGGCCGAAGGGGTATTCCAGCCGCGCGGTGACTGGGCGTGACTCTAAGCGGGTGGAGGGAACGGGGAGGAGGGTCTGAACCAGGCTGTGACTCTCTTGTTATGACACGAGGTAATGCAGAGCGGTACTTGGCGGGTGGAACAGCGAATTTCAGGCCGATTCGCCCTGTCCGCATGCTGAGAACGCGCAGGATGAACCCAGGTCTGTTCAGGTGTCTCGGGCGTTTTGGTGATTACCCAGATTCGTTGCTACAGGCGACTTGTAGGGCCCGGGAGAGGTCCTGGGCGTAGCGGGGCCCCAGGATGAAACTCTGCACTTGTATTGCACGCGTATTACGCAGAGTTACGTCGATGAAAGGAAGCCCGGCATTCTCCGGTACTTTCCCGCATTCCGCCACATGCATGGTGATCACGATCTTGCGGGCGGAGCCCGCATCCGTACGGAACGGGGCCCGGGGCGCCGAGGTCAGGGAGACACCGGCGTACGGCTGGGACACCCGGGTCACCGTGACCGGCGGGCCGGAATCCACGCTCAGCAGCACCTCGAAGGCGAGGGTGTGCGGCCGGGTGCCCGGTGGCACGGTGTGTTCGCCGATATAGGTGACATCGACGACCTGGGCGGGGAACGGCGGTCTGGAGATGGCCGGTTTCCGCTCCTCGGGGCGGGTCGCGTAGAGCAGGCCGCAGACGGCGAGAAGGCCGACGGTGACGAGAGCGGCCAGGGCGGATCTGCGGTGGTCCGCCAGGAAGCCGCGCAGACGGGGCAGGGGAGTGCGCGGGGGAGCGGGGGCGTCGGCCGGGGGCTCCGCCGGGCGCGTGTCCCACGCGTGCGTGCCCTCGCCGGGCTCGATCGGGCCGACGCCGCTCACTGCCAGGGGCCTTCGCCCGGGCCGCCGGAGCGGTACCAGCCGGCGCAGCCCGCGCGGGCCTCGCGGTCGATCAACGCGTCGGCGGCCGCGGCCCCTTGGCGCTTCTTCTCGGCCCGCGCCGCGTCCACGACGGTGCGCAGGATGTCGTACTGGCCGTTGGAGAGCCCCATCGACTGGTAGTCGCCGTAGGTGCGGCTGTCCAGGACCTCGCGGGACCAGTGGGCGACCACGCGCGTGCACAGCTCCTCGGGTGAGGTGGTGGACGGGGAGGCGGTGCGGGAGGCGGCGGGGGCCTGGCTCCGGGCGGTGTCGCCGCAGCCGGCCGCCGAGAGCGAGGCGAGCAGCACCCACCCCGCCAGCCGTGCCGCCGTCCGCGCTCCGTGCGCGCCTCCCGTGGTCATGCCCCGACGCTAGGGCGCCGGGGCGCCAGGGGGCAACGGGCCCGGCGGCGCGTCGCGTCGGGGGCCGTCCGCGGGGCCCGCCCCGGGGTCGTCAGCCCGCCGTGGGGGCGTCCCGCAGCAGACAGGTCAGCCGGGCGGTGCACACCCGGCGCCCCTCCTCGTCGCTGATCACGATCTCGTACGTCGCCGTGGACCGCCCCTGGTGCACGGGCGTGGCCACGCCCGTGACCAGGCCGGAGCGGACGCCCCGGTGATGGGTGCAGTTCAGGTCGACCCCGACGGCGATCTTGGAGCTGCCGCCGTGCAGCATCGACCCGACCGAGCCGAGGGTCTCGGCCAGCACCGCGGAGGCGCCGCCGTGCAGCAGGCCGTACGGCTGCGTGTTGCCCTCCACCGGCATGGTGCCGACGACCCGGTCCGCGGAGGCCTCGACGATCTCCACGCCCATGCGGGAGCCGAGGTGTCCGGCCGAGAACAGGGCCACGATGTCGATGCCGAGCGCGGCGTACTCCGCGATGACCTCCGGCGGGAACTTCACATGCTGCTGCTCGCCCATGGGGCCGGGCTCCGTTCGTCGATCCGGGTCCAGTCACTGAGCAAACGCTCAGTCGGTCGACGATTGTTCCAGACGCACCACGACGGACTTGCTGGCCGGGGTGTTGCTCGTGTCGGCGGTGGCGTCCAGCGGCACCAGCACGTTCGTCTCCGGGTAGTAGGCGGCCGCGCAGCCCCGGGTGGTCGGGTACAGCACGACCCGGAAACCGGGCGCCCGCCGCTCCACGCCGTCGTCCCACTCGCCGACGAGGTCCACGTACGAGCCGTCCGCGATCCCCAGCGCGCGGGCGTCCTCGGCGTTGACCAGGACGACCCGGCGGCCGTTCCTGATGCCCCGGTAGCGGTCGTCGAGGCCGTAGATCGTGGTGTTGTACTGGTCGTGCGAGCGCAGGGTCTGGAGCAGCAGCCGGCCCTCGGGCGGCTTCGGGTACTCGACCGGCGCGGCGGTGAAGTTGGCCTTGCCGGTGGCGGTCGGGAAGCGGCGCTCGTCGCGCGGGGCGTGCGGGAGGGTGAAGCCGCCCGGGTGGGCCACGCGCGCGTTGAAGTCCTCGAAGCCGGGGATCACGCGGGCTATCCGGTCGCGGATCGTCGCGTAGTCCTTCTCGAACTCCTCCCACGGCACCTTGCTGTCCGCGCCGAGCACCCGGCGGGCCAGCCGGCTGACGATGGCCGGCTCGGACAGCAGGTGGCCGCTCGCGGGGGCCAGCCGGCCGCGTGAGGCGTGCACCATGCCCATGGAGTCCTCGACGGTGACGAACTGCTCGCCGCCGCCCTGGAGATCGCGCTCGGTGCGCCCGAGCGTCGGCAGGATCAGGGCACGCGCGCCCGTGACGACGTGCGAGCGGTTCAGCTTGGTCGACACATGCACCGTCAGCCGGGCGCGCCGCATGGCCGCCTCGGTGACGTCGGTGTCGGGGGAGGCGGCGACGAAGTTGCCGCCCATGGCGAAGAACAGCTTCGCCTCGCCGTCGCGCAGGGCGCGGATGGCGCGCACCACGTCGAAGCCGTGCCCGCGCGGGGGCGCGAATCCGAACTCCTTCTCCAGGGCGTCGAGGAAGGCCGGGGCCGGCCGTTCGAAGATGCCCATGGTGCGGTCGCCCTGCACGTTGGAGTGGCCGCGCACCGGGCACACGCCCGCGCCCGGGCGGCCGATGTTGCCGCGCAGCAGGAGGAAGTTGACCACCTCGCGGATGGTCGGCACGGAGTGCTTGTGCTGGGTGAGGCCCATGGCCCAGCAGACGATGGTGCGCCGCGAGGCTAGCACCATGCGCAGGGTCTCCTCGATCTCCGCGCGCGTGAGGCCGGTCGCGGTGAGCGTCTCGTCCCAGTCGGCGGCGCGGGCGGCCTCGGCGAACTCCTCGAAGCCATGGGTGTGTTCGGCGATGAACCCCTCGTCGAGGGCGCCCTCGGTCTCCAGGACCAGCTTGTTCAGCAGCCGGAACAGGGCCTGGTCGCCGCCGATGCGGATCTGGAGGAACAGGTCGGTGAGGGCGGCGCCCTTGAGCATGCCCTGCGGGGTCTGCGGGTTCTTGAACCGCTCCAGGCCCGCCTCGGGCAGCGGGTTCACGCTGATGATCCTCGCCCCGCCGGCCTTGGCCTTCTCCAGGGCGGAGAGCATCCGCGGGTGGTTGGTGCCCGGGTTCTGCCCGGCGACGATGATCAGGTCGGCCCGGTGCAGGTCCTCCAGCAGGACGCTGCCCTTGCCGATGCCGATGGTCTCCGACAGGGCCGAGCCGGAGGACTCGTGGCACATGTTGGAGCAGTCCGGCAGGTTGTTCGTGCCGAGCTCGCGCGCGAAGAGCTGGTAGAGGAACGCGGCCTCGTTGCTGGTGCGGCCCGAGGTGTAGAAGACGGCCTCGTCGGGCGAGGCGAGCGCGGCCGTCTCCTCGGCGATGATGTCGAAGGCGCGTTCCCAGGCGACCGGCTCGTAGTGCGTGCCGCCCTCGGGGAGGTACATGGGGTGGGTGAGCCGCCCCTGCTGGCCGAGCCAGTAGCCGCTGCGGCCGGCGAGGTCGGCGACCGGGTGGGTGGCGAAGAACTCCGGGGTGACCCGGCGCAGGGTGGCCTCCTCCGCGACCGCCTTCGCGCCGTTCTCGCAGAACTCGGCGGCGTGCCGGTGCTCCGGCTCGGGCCAGGCGCAGCCGGGGCAGTCGAAGCCGTTCTTCTGGTTGACCCGCAGCAGTGTCAACGCGGTGCGCCTGACCCCCATCTGCTGCTGTGCGATCCGCAGGGAGTGTCCGACGGCCGGCAGACCCGCCGCCGCGTGCTTCGGCTCGGCGACCTCCGGCACGTCCTGGACCGGATCAGCCTCGGGCGGCTTCGTTGCCATCGCACCCTCCCCTTGTGTCCTGCGGTGTGCGCCGGTGCCGTGGGCGACACGCGTGCGAATCCTCGCACGGGGCACCGACGGTCACGGCGGCCGGGCGGGCGAGGACCCCCTTCATGGTTGCGTATAGGGCAATGGTTGCGGAAGGGGCAACATTCTCGGGGTGCGGTGACGGCCCGGTCACGGCGCGTCGGTGCGCGCGGACCGCGGGCGGGGCCGAGTGTCAGTGGAGCGTGGCAGGATCGGGGGCGTGGCAGAGACAGCATCGAAGAAGACCGAGACCCCCGACGCCGGCGCCCGCCCGCGCCTGATGCTCATGGACGGGCACTCGCTGGCCTACCGCGCGTTCTTCGCGCTGCCCGCGGAGAACTTCACCACCGCGACGGGCCAGCCGACGAACGCGATCTACGGCTTCGCGTCGATGCTGGCCAACACCCTGCGTGACGAGGCGCCCACGCACTTCGCGGTCGCCTTCGACGTCTCCCGCAAGACCTGGCGCTCCGAGGAGTTCACCGAGTACAAGGCGAACCGCTCCAAGACCCCGGACGAGTTCAAGGGCCAGGTCGAGCTGATCGGCGAGCTGCTCGACGCGATGCACGTCTCGCGGTTCGCGGTCGACGGCTTCGAGGCCGACGACGTCATCGCCACGCTCGCCACCCAGGCCGAGGCCGAGGGCTTCGAGGTGCTGATCGTCACCGGCGACCGCGACTCCTTCCAGCTGGTCAGCGAGCACACGACCGTGCTGTACCCGACGAAGGGCGTCTCGGAGCTGACCCGGTTCACCCCGGAGAAGGTCGTCGAGAAGTACGGGCTGACGCCCGCCCAGTACCCCGACTTCGCGGCGCTGCGCGGCGACCCGTCCGACAACCTCCCGGGCATCCCCGGCGTCGGCGAGAAGACGGCCGCGAAGTGGATCAACCAGTTCGGCTCGTTCGCGGAGCTCGTCGAGCGCGTCGAGGAGGTCAAGGGCAAGGCCGGGCAGAACCTCCGCGACCACCTGGAGGCCGTCAAGCTCAACCGCCGCCTCACCGAGATGGTCCGCACGGTCGACCTCCCGAAGACGGTCACCGACCTGGAGCGCGCCCCGTACGACCGCACGGCCGTCGCGATGGTCCTGGACACCCTGGAGATCAGGAACCCCTCCCTGCGCGAGCGGCTCCTCGCCGTCGACCCGGGCGACGCCGAGGCCGAGACGACGCCGGTCGTCACCGCCGGCGTCGAACTGGACGGCGCCGTGCTGGGCACCGGCGAACTGGCCGGCTGGCTCGCCGGCCACGCCGAGCAGCCCCTCGGCGTCGCCACCGTCGACACCTGGGCCCTGGGCACCGGCTCGGTCGCCGAGATCGCGCTGGCCGCCGCCGACGGCCCCGCCGCCTGGTTCGACCCCACCCAGCTCGACGAGGCCGACGAGCGGGCCTGGGCGGCCTGGCTGGCCGACGCGGACCGCCCCAAGGTCCTGCACAACGTCAAGGGCGCCATGCGGGTGTTCGCCGAGCACGGCTGGTCCGTCGCCGGCGTGTGCATGGACACCGCCCTCGCCGCCTACCTGGTCAAGCCGGGCCGGCGCTCCTTCGACCTGGACGCGCTCTCCCTGGAGTACCTGGGCCGCGAACTGGCCCCGGCCGCCGCGGCCGACGGCCAGCTCGCCTTCGGCGCGGACGACGGCGCCGAGGCCGAGGCCCTCATGGTGCAGGCCCGCGCGATCCTCGACCTCGGCGAGGCCTTCCGCGACAAGCTCGAAGAGGTCGGCGCGGCCGACCTGCTCCAGGACATGGAGCTGCCCACCTCCACCCTCCTCGCCCGTATGGAGCGGCACGGCATCGCCGCCGACCGCGCCCATCTCGAGGCCATGGAGCAGATGTTCGCCGGCGCGGTCCAGCAGGCCGTGAAGGAGGCGCACGCGGCCGCGGGGCACGAGTTCAACCTGGGCTCGCCCAAGCAGCTCCAGGAGGTCCTCTTCGGCGAGCTGGCCCTGCCCAGGACCAAGAAGACCAAGACCGGTTACACCACCGACGCCGACGCCCTGGCCTGGCTCGCCGGCCAGACGGACAACGAACTGCCCGTCATCATGCTCCGCCACCGCGAGCAGGCGAAGCTCCGCGTCACCGTCGAGGGCCTGATCAAGACGATCGCCGCCGACGGCCGGATCCACACCACGTTCAACCAGACCGTCGCCGCGACCGGCCGGCTGTCCTCCACGGACCCCAACCTCCAGAACATCCCGGTCCGCACGGACGAGGGCCGCGCGATCCGCCGCGGCTTCGTCGTCGGCGAGGGCTTCGAGTCCCTGATGACCGCCGACTACAGCCAGATCGAACTGCGCGTGATGGCCCACCTCTCCGAGGACGAGGGCCTCATCCAGGCGTTCACCTCCGGCGAGGACCTGCACACCACGGCCGCCTCCCAGGTCTTCGCCGTCGAACCGGGCGCGGTGGACGCGGAGATGCGCCGCAAGATCAAGGCCATGTCGTACGGCCTGGCCTACGGTCTGTCGGCGTTCGGGCTGTCCCAGCAGCTCAACATCGAGGCGGGCGAGGCGCGCGCCCTGATGGACGCCTACTTCGAGCGGTTCGGCGGCGTCCGCGACTATCTGCGCCGCGCCGTCGACGAGGCCCGGGCCACCGGCTACACGGCGACCCTCTTCGGCCGCCGCCGCTACCTCCCCGACCTCAACAGCGACAACCGCCAGCGCCGCGAGGCGGCCGAGCGGATGGCCCTCAACGCCCCGATCCAGGGCACCGCGGCCGACATCGTCAAGATCGCCATGCTCAAGGTGGACGGCGCCCTGCGCGCCGCGGACCTCACCTCCCGCATGCTGCTCCAGGTCCACGACGAAATCGTCCTGGAGATCGCCCCGGGCGAGCGCGCGGCGGTGGAGGAGATCGTCCGCCGCGAGATGGCGGGCGCGGTCCACCTCAGGGCCCCGCTGGACGTCTCGGTGGGCGCGGGCACCGACTGGGAGTCGGCGGCGCACTAGCCTCCGGCGGGGGAGCGGGGACCCGCCTCAAGCGGGGACCGCTTCCCCGGCGAGCGTCGAGGGGTCCTGTCGGCACGGACAGGGCCCCTTCTTCGTGCCCCTGCTCCTTGCCCCATCTCCGGGCCCCTTGCGCCCCGCCACCCGTCACCCCCGGTACATCCCCCGAAGGGCCCTCACCCACGTGGCCCCCGAGAACACGCCCCTCACCGTCCCGGCCCGCCACGATGCCGCCATGGGTATACGTACGCACCACCGCCGGACGGCCCTCACCCCGGGCACGGCGACCGCAGACACGCAGGGTGACCGCGACCCGGCCCCTCCCCGGCGCATGCTCCCCGCCCGGGCGCCCGGTGCCTCCACCGCCCGCGTCCCCGGCACCCGGGGCGGCACCGGTGCCGGCCCGCGCCTGTGGGCCGAGCAGACCCGCGCCTGCCTCACCCTCGCGCTGGCCGCCCTCGGCCGTCCGCACCGACGGAAGCCGACCCGCCGTATCACCGTCTTCGTCGTGACGCCGCCGCCCCTCAGCGCACGCCCTGACGACTCCGCCCCACGCTGACCTCCGCCGGCCCGCCCGCCGCACCGCCGACGAGCGGACGCCACACGCGCACGCCGACGGCGTACAGCAGCAGCCCCAGCACCAGGCCCGCGCCCGCCCCGAAGCAGACCGTCGGGACCAGCTCCCACGGCTTCGCGCCGCGTGTCTCCCAGGAGGTCCACCACCGCGACACCCGCTGCACGGCCCCGGCCAGGGCGCACCCGCCGATCACCGCCGCCGCCGTCCACCGGTCCCGCGCGGACAGCGCCGGCACCCGGGCCGGCCGGTCCGCCGGAGCCCGGCGCAGCGCGTGCGCCACGAACGCGGTGATCACCACGGCGGCCACGGCCGAACCGCCGTACTGGAGATACCAGTACAGCGGTGAACCGGCCACCGTCTCGCCCAGCACCGGGAACAGCCGCATGCCCCAGCGGTCCAGGTGCGTGAACGCGTCCCACACCACATGGGTCAGCGCGCCGAGCACCGCGGAGGCGTACCACCACGCCGCGGTGGCGGGCCGCACGCGCGCGTGGGGCGCACCGCACCGGGTCAGCGCGGCCGTCCGCGCCTGCCGCGCCGCCGGCAGCAGCGCCACCAGCGGTTCGCGCAGCAGCAGCCAGAGCCCCACCAGCGCCCAGGCGATGACCACGTCGACGGTGAACACCCCGGGGAAGGAGTGCGTGACATCGCCGAACTCCATCGCCCCGGACAGGACACTCGCCGCGTAGTAGGTCAGATCGGGCGCGAACGAACCCGCCACGAGAACGGCCGGGACCAGCCGTCCGCGGCCGGTCCCGTCGGCGCGCACCCCGGGCAGCACCGCCGCCGCATGGCTCAGAGTGAACGGCAACGCGGCTCCCTGGGGCGGAGGGTGGGGGTCCGGACGGGCACGGTCACGGAAGACGTCCAGTATGCGGCAGTGGTTCCCGGACGAACGGAACCCGGCCAACCGGTGAAATGGAGGTGCGAACGGGTGCCGGTGCAAAAGAAGTTGTCGTAGGGTCGCTGGGGTTGCCGTGCCGCCGCGGGCAGTCGAACAAAAGAACAGACCCAGTCGGGCGCTCCGGGTGCAACCCTCGGGGCGGTCCGATCGTCACAACAGCCGCAGGGGTCGCCACCGTCCACAAGGGCGTGGCGCAGACACGGACACGGACGCGGGGCGTCCACGGGAGGGGTTCGCTTCATGTCGTCGGCGCATTTCGGCAGGAGGCTGCGCAAGGGAGCGGTCAACACGACCGTGGCCGCACTGGCGGTCGCGGCCCTGGCCGCGTCCCAGGCACCGGACGTCACAGCCGGTGTGAGCGGGAGCGGCAGCGGACAGACCGCCGCCGACACCCCGGCCGCCGCGGACACGAGCACCGACGGCAGCGCCACCGGCAACTCGCCGTACTACACGGACCTGCCGCCGCTGAACAGCCCGAACCCCGCGCCCAGCTCGAGCGCCACCACCAGCCCGGTCGGCACCGGCAGCTCCGAGGCGGGCATCCCCGCGACCGTCCTGGACGCCTACAAGAAGGCCGAGACGGAGCTCGCGCAGTCCAAGCCCGGCTGCAACCTGCCCTGGCAACTCCTCGCCGCCATCGGCAAGGTCGAGTCGGGCCAGGCCCGCGGCGGCAACGTCGGCGCCGACGGCACCACCCTCTCGCCGATCCTCGGCCCCGTCCTCGACGGCAACGGTTTCGCGAACATCAGCGACACCGACAACGGCGCCTACGACGGCGACAGCACCTACGACCGCGCCGTCGGCCCCATGCAGTTCATCCCCTCCACCTGGGCCTGGGCGGGCCGCGACGGCAACGGCGACGGCAAGAAGGACCCCAACAACATCTACGACGCCGCGCTCGCCGCCGGCCACTACCTGTGCCGCAACAACTGGGACATGTCCACCACCTCGGGCATGCGCAGCGCGATCCTCAGCTACAACAACTCGACGGAGTACTACAACACCGTCATGTCGTGGCTGGAGTACTACCGCAAGGGCACCCACTCCATCCCCGACGGCACCGGCACCGTGCCCTCCGACCGCAGCGACGACGAGCCGAGCACGCCGTCCACCCCGTCGACGCCCAGCACGCCCTCGACGCCGAGCACGCCCAGCACCCCCTCGACGCCGAGCACCCCGCCCACGCCGACCGACACGGTCGACCACCTGGAGAACGCGGGCAGCACGGCCAAGCTCACCGCCATGGCGGGCGACGCCTTCACCACGAAGGTCAGCACCCGCGCGGAGACCGCGGCCGGCAAGGCCGTCGCCAAGGTCAGGGTCCGCTTCACCATCGTCGGTGACACCGACCTCGCGTTCACCGGCGGCGAGAACGTCGCCACCGTCGTCACCGACAGCAAGGGCGTCGCCGTCGCGCCCGCCCTCCGGGCTGGCGAGAAGACCGGCACGTTCACCGTCCGCGCCACCATCGTGGGCCGCACGATCACCGCCGTCGACTACAAGGCCACCGTCACCGCGCGCGCCGCCGACGCCCTCGCCCGCACCGCCGACACCGCGCTGACCGCCGTCGCCGGCGGCGAGTTCGCCGACCAGGTCACGGTGAAGGCCACCTATCAGGGCGCCGTCGCCGACAAGGTCGCCGCGACCGCCACCCTGATCACCTCGGCCGACGACCCGACCGCCAACGACAAGGGCCCCTACTTCAAGGACGCCTCCGGCAACGCCGTCCGCACCCTCACCGCCCTCCAGACCGACGCGGACGGCCAGTTGCAGCTGCCGAAGCTGTACGCAGACGACACCGCCGGCACCTACCTGCTGCGCATCACCACCACCGGCGGCGCGACCCTCACGGTCGAACTGACCGTCACGGCCGCCGCGTCCACCACCCCGGACCCGACGCCCAGCGAGTCGTCGAGCACGAGCCCGTCCCCGACCGCCGGTTCGAGCGCGAGCACCGAGGCCTCGGCGAGCGCGTCTGCGTCTGCGTCGTCGTCGGCATCGTCCTCCGGGTCGTAGCCCGCTCGCATCGGCTTCCGTACGGCCACTGCGGCGCCCCTCCCGACGGAGGGGCGCCGCAGTGCTGTCCGACGTGTTCTCATCTCACCCGCCGGTTGCTACCGTGCCGCATCTGACGCCCAGTCAGCTCCGTCGGTCAGGAGACCGTTCTCGCCGGGAGGTCCGCATGCGCGCCCTGATCGCCGCCGCGACCGGTCTCGCCGTCGCGCTCGCCCTCGTCCTCACCGTCTCCGCGATCGGCACGCCCGCCGGCAGGACCTCGCCGAAACCACTGCTGACGACCGTGCCCCCACACCCGTGACCGCCCCGCAGGGAGGCCGAGATGCGCCGCACGACAAGCCTGGTCCTGCTCGCCCTCGCCGTGTTCTGCGCGGCACTCGCCCCGCTCGTGCGCTGGTACGCCTTCCCGCGCCTGGCCAAGATCCCGGCGAACGAATACCAGACGATGGTCCTCGAGGCGAAGAACGCCACCCTCCTCGACTACGGCACCATGACCGCCCGCACGGTCCCCAAGGTGACGATCGTGCAGACCCTCAAGGGCGATGTGGCGGCCTCCGAGAAGATCGAGAAGACCGCCGGCCGGGACGTCGTCGTCTGGGACGGCCTGTCCTACATCCAGGGCCCCGACGGCAAGATGGTCTCCAAGGTCCCCGAGCGCTACATCTTCGACGCCCACACCCAGGAGCCCGTCCACGCCACCGGCGAGTCCGTCGACGGCGACCCGGTCCGCCGCGAGGGCATCGAGTTCAAATGGCCCTTCCTGACCGAGAAACGCGACTACGAGTACTTCGACGCCCAGACCCGCACCAGCAACCCCATCCACTA
This sequence comes from Streptomyces sp. NPDC005811, assembly GCF_040630405.1. Lineage (NCBI taxonomy): Bacteria > Bacillati > Actinomycetota > Actinomycetes > Kitasatosporales > Streptomycetaceae > Streptomyces > Streptomyces sp. NPDC005811. The sequence continues at coordinate 85,393 of NZ_JBEXXK010000008.1, read as the reverse complement.
CAAGGGCACCCAGGACTTCCGCGGCGTGAAGGTCTACTACTTCGAGCAGACCATCCCCTGGACCAAGGTCTCCCTGCCCAGGACGATGCCCGTCGCCGGCATCACCCCCGAGACCGTGGCCAGGACCGGCACCACCCGCTGGTACACGACGGTCCGCAAGTTCTGGGTGGAACCGCTCACCGGCGCACCCGTCTACGGCGAGGAGATCCACAAGGAGGAACTGCGCGGCGGCACCCTCCTCGGCGACCGGGCCAAGGTCACCGCCTTCGCGGGCGATGTGAAGATGCGCGAGGACTACACCGAGCACACCGTCGCCCTCGTCAAGCACAACCGCACCCTGGTCCTGCTCATGACGTCCTACGTCCCCCGGGGCTGCCTCACCCTCGGCGCCCTGCTGCTCGCCCTGGCCCTCTGGCTGGAGGCCCGGGCCCGCCGCCCGGCGGACCCGCCACCGGCACGGGCGGCCGCAAAGGAACCGGTCACCGCCTGAGCCGCGCGTTCGTGTGCCGCGTCGGCTCGGCGCCGGCGGGGTCCTCCGGCCACGGATGCTTCGGATACCGCCCCCGCAGCTCCGCCCGCACACCCCTGTACCCGTCCTTCCAGAAGGACGCGAGATCGGCGGTGACGGCGGCCGGCCGCCCGGCGGGCGACAGCAGATGCACCAGCAGCGGCACCCCGGCGATCCGCGGGGACTCCTGGAGCCCGAACATCTCCTGCACCTTCACCGCCAGCACCGGCTGCGCGGGATCCGCGTAGTCGATCCGGATCGCGGACCCGCTCGGCACGGTGATCCGCTGCGGCGCCAGCTCGTCCAGCCGGGCCGCCTCCCCGGACGCCCACGGCAGCAGCCGCCCGAGCGCCTCCCCGGCGTCGATCCGCCCCAGGTCCGCCCGCCGCCGGGCCCGGCCCAGCTCGGGTTCCAGCCAGGCGTCCACGCGCGCGTGCAGCGCCTCGTCCGACACCTCGGGCCAGGGCTCACCCAGGTGCAGCCGCAGGAACGCCAGCCGCTGACGCAGCGTCCGCGCCTCCGCGGACCACCGCAGCAGCCCCAGCCCCTCCTGCCGGAGCCCCGCCAGGAGGGCGTCCCGTACGAGACCGGCGTCGGCGTCCCGCAGCGGACGCACCCTCAGCTCCACCGCCCCGAGCCGCTCGACCCGCCGCGCGACGACGTCCCCGTCCGCCCAGCGCACCTCGTCCCGCTCCTCCAGCAACGCCCCGGCGGCCCCGCGCGCCACGTCCTCGTCCACCACCGCGGCGAGCTGCACCCGCGCGTGCCCCTTCCCCAGGGGCCGGTCGGCGACGGCGACGGCGAGCCAGGACGCGGACCGCAGGGGTGAGCCGTCACGGAGTTCGGCCCTGGTCCCGGAAGCCATGAGATACGAGCCGCCGTCGGCCTTGGCGACACGTTCCGGGAAAGCGAGGGCGGCGACGAGCCCCGCGACCTGGTCGTCAGGGGCACCCGGTCGGGCCCCGGGCTCGCCCTCCGGCGAAGAGCCATGGGCGGGTGGGTGGGAAAGATCGGCGAGAACGCCCCGCAGCCGCCGAACCTCCGCACGCCACCGCCCGGCATAGGCGTCACCCCCACGCCGGACCCCACGCAAGACGGCGCCCAGATCGTCCCCGTACTCCCGCGGAGCCTCCTCGCTCAACAGCGCGACGACCTCCGCGGCCCGCTCCGCCCCCACCGACGAGGCACCGTCCAGCAACGCCCGCCCCAGCCGGGGGTGCAGCCCCAGCCGGGCCAGCCGGACCCCCTTGTCCGTGGCCCGACCGGCGGAGTCGACCGCCCGCACAGCCGTCAGCAGACTCCTCGCCGCCGCCATCGCCCCACCCGGCGGCGGATCCAGCAACGCCAGCCCCGACGCCTCGGGATCGCCCCAGCAGGCCGCCTGGAGGGCGAACGCGGTGAGGTCGGCCACCTTGATCTCCGGCGCCGGGAAACGCGGCAGACGGGCGTCCTCCGCCTCCGTCCAGCACCGGTACACCACCCCCGGCGCCTCCCGCCCGGCCCGCCCCGCCCGCTGCCGCGCCGCCGCCCGCGAGGCCCGTACGGTCGCGAGCGCGCTCAGCCCGCGCGCATGGTCCACCCGCGGCTCCCGCGCCAGCCCCGAGTCGACGACCACCCGCACCCCGGGAACCGTCAGCGAGGACTCCGCGACGGAGGTCGCCAGCACCACCCGGCGCCGCTCGCCCGGGGCCAGCACCGCGTCCTGCACCGCGGCCGGCGCCCGCCCGTGCACCTGGAGCACGTCCACCCCGTCCAGGCCCCCGAGCCGCCCGGCGACCCGCGCGATCTCCCCGACGCCCGGCAGGAAGCACAGCACGTCCCCGGCCCGCTCGGCCAGCGCCCGCCGCACCACCGACGCCACATGCGCGAGCAGCGCCGGATCCACCCGCATCCCGTGCGGCGGCCGTACCGGACGGACCGGCGGCGCCCAGACCACCTCCACGTCGTACGCCGACCCGTGGGCCTCCACGACCGGCGCTCCGCCCAGCAGCCGCGCCCACCCCTCCGTGTCGGTCGTCGCGGACGCGGCCACCAGCCGCAGCTCGGGCCGCAGGGTCTGCCGTACGTCCCACAGGAAGGCGGCCGAGGTGTCCGCGTCCAGATGCCGCTCGTGGCACTCGTCGAGCACGACGACGTCCACGCCGGCCAGCTCCTGGTCGCGCTGGAGCCGCTGCAGCAGGACACCGGTCGTGACGACCTCCACGCGCGTGTGCCGCCCCACGACCCGCTCCCCGCGCACGGTGAACCCGACGGTCCCGCCGGCCTTCTCGCCCAGCAGCCACGCCATCCGCCGGGCCGCCGCCCGCGCCGCGATCCGGCGCGGCTCGGCCACGACCACCCGCCGCGCCGGCCCCTCGCCCAGCAGCCCGGCCAGCGCCAGGGGGACGAGCGTCGTCTTGCCGGTGCCGGGCGGCGCGGCCAGGACGGCGGTGCCGTGCCCGTCCAGAGCCTCGTTCAGGGCGGGCAGGGCGGCACGGACGGGCAGCGCGGCCAGGGCGTCGTCACGGAGGATCACGCCCCCAGTGTCGTACGGCGGCCGGTGCCGTACGACAGGCTCAGTCCCGCTCGCAGACGAAGATCGCCGTACCCGGGATCAGGCTGCCGCGCAGCGGGGACCAGCCGCCCCACTCGGAGGTGTTCCACACCGGCCACTCCGGCTCCGCGACGTCGACCAGGCGGAAACCGGCCGCCGCGATGTCACGGACCCGGTCGCCCAGCGTGCGGTGGTGCTCGACGTAGACCGCCCGACCCCCCTCGTCCACCTCGACGTACGGCGTCCGGTCGAAGTACGAGGCCGAGACGGTCAGCCCCTCCGGGCCCGGCTCGTCCGGGAACGCCCAGCGGATCGGGTGGGTCACCGAGAACACGAACCGTCCGCCCGGCCGCAGCACCCGGCGGACCTCCGTCAGCACCAGCACCGGATCGGCCACGAAGGGCAGCGCCCCGTACGCCGAGCAGGCCAGGTCGAAGGAGCCGTCGGCGAAGGGCAGCGCCCCGGCGTCCGCGCACACCAGCGGGAACGCCGCGCCGATCCGCAGCGCGTGCTGGAGCTGGCGGTGCGAGAGGTCCAGAGCGACCGGGCGCGCCCCCTGGGCGGCCAGCCAGCGCGAGCACTGGGCCGCGCCGGCGCCGATCTCCAGGACGTCCTTGCCCTTGAGGTCCTCGGCCGGGCCGAGTAGCTCGGCCTCCACCTCGTCCAGGCCCTCGGGACCCCACACGAAGCGGTCGTCGCCGAGGAACGTGCCGTGCTCGATCTGGTACTCGTCGGCGTTGCGGTCCCACCAGCCCCGGTTGGCCCGGGAGCTCTCCGTGACGTCGGCGTCGCGCCTGGTGGCCTCCGGCTCGACGGCCGGCTCGGACAGGGGCGCGGACGATGCGGACTCTTGGATGATCGGCTCCCTCGTATTAGTCTGCGGGCTCTTCCGTGCAACCCGCCCGACGGTGTCCACCCGGAGTCTCCCGGGGCGTCACCGGAGGGGCTTCCTGCGGCCTGCGTGACCTCAGGAGAAAGGTTGTGTGCCGGTTATGCGGGGTTCTGCCCCGGGTGTGCGCCTTCGCGCATTGACCCTGCCCGGCTGCCCCCGTATGCTACAAGTTGCGCTGCGGGCCTGCGCACCTCAGACGGAGCAGGCTGCGCTCGCATCTGTTGTATGTCCCCTCGGTTGTCGAGGCGCATCACCGGTTCGGCCGGTGGGGCGCTTCTTGAGCTGTCCGGCTTCATCAGAGCGATACGGGCTCCCGGCGTAGCAGTACCTACGACTTTCTGTCCGTAACCGGAGCCCTTTCCCACATGACGAGCAGCACCGAGACCACCGCCACCACCCCGCAGGTTGCGGTCAACGACATCGGTAACGAGGAAGCCTTCCTCGCCGCGATCGACGAGACGATCAAGTACTTCAACGACGGCGACATCGTCGACGGCGTCATCGTGAAGGTCGACCGGGACGAGGTCCTGCTCGACATCGGTTACAAGACCGAAGGCGTCATCCCCAGCCGCGAGCTCTCCATCAAGCACGACGTCGACCCCAACGAGGTCGTCGCCGTCGGTGACGAGATCGAGGCCCTTGTCCTCCAGAAGGAGGACAAGGAAGGCCGTCTGATCCTGTCCAAGAAGCGCGCTCAGTACGAGCGTGCCTGGGGCACGATCGAGAAGATCAAGGAAGAAGACGGCATCGTCACCGGTACCGTCATCGAGGTCGTCAAGGGTGGTCTCATCCTCGACATCGGCCTCCGTGGCTTCCTTCCGGCCTCCCTCGTCGAGATGCGTCGTGTCCGCGACCTCCAGCCCTACGTGGGCAAGGAGCTCGAGGCGAAGATCATCGAGCTGGACAAGAACCGCAACAACGTGGTCCTGTCCCGCCGTGCCTGGCTGGAGCAGACCCAGTCCGAGGTCCGCCAGACGTTCCTCACGACCCTCCAGAAGGGTCAGGTCCGCTCCGGCGTGGTCTCCTCGATCGTCAACTTCGGTGCCTTCGTGGACCTGGGTGGCGTCGACGGTCTGGTCCACGTCTCCGAGCTGTCCTGGAAGCACATCGACCACCCCTCCGAGGTCGTCGAGGTCGGCCAGGAGGTCACGGTCGAGGTCCTCGACGTCGACATGGACCGCGAGCGCGTCTCCCTGTCGCTGAAGGCGACCCAGGAAGACCCGTGGCAGCAGTTCGCCCGCACCCACCAGATCGGCCAGGTCGTGCCCGGCAAGGTCACGAAGCTGGTGCCGTTCGGTGCGTTCGTCCGCGTGGACGAGGGCATCGAGGGTCTGGTCCACATCTCCGAGCTGGCCGAGCGCCACGTGGAGATCCCGGAGCAGGTCGTCCAGGTCAACGACGAGATCTTCGTCAAGGTCATCGACATCGACCTCGAGCGTCGTCGCATCAGCCTCTCGCTGAAGCAGGCCAACGAGTCCTTCGGTGCCGACCCGGCCTCGGTCGAGTTCGACCCGACCCTGTACGGCATGGCCGCGTCCTACGACGACCAGGGCAACTACATCTACCCCGAGGGCTTCGACCCCGAGACCAACGACTGGCTCGAGGGCTACGAGACCCAGCGGGAGACGTGGGAGCAGCAGTACGCGGAGGCGCAGACCCGCTTCGAGCAGCACCAGAAGCAGGTCATCAAGTCCCGCGAGGCCGACGAGGCCGCTGCCGCCGAGGGCGGCGAGGCCGCGGCTCCGGCCGCGACCGGCGGTGGCTCGTACTCCTCCGAGGGCGCGGACACCTCCGGTGCCCTGGCCTCGGACGAGGCGCTCGCCGCGCTGCGCGAGAAGCTGGCCGGCGGCCAGAGCTGATCAGCTGATCGCTCACTGAGCAGTAGCTCCTGACTGAGGGGCCGTACCTTTCGAGGTGCGGCCCCTCAGCCTTTCCAGGGGGTTGGGGGTGCCCCTCGCTGAGCAAGCACCCGTAGGGCGGGAATGCCCACGCCTGTACGCGCGTTGACATGGGGGGAACACGAGGAGGAGCGGTCCAGGTGCTTGATCCGCAGGGTTTGTACGCATGGGAGCCGAAAGGGCTGGCCGTCGTCGATATGGCGCTCGCCCAGGAGTCGGCCGGACTTGTCATGCTCTACCACTTCGACGGATACATCGACGCGGGCGAGACCGGCGAGCAGATCGTCGACCGGGTCCTCGACTCGCTGCCCCACCAGCTCGTCGCCCGCTTCGACCACGACCGACTGGTGGACTACCGCGCCCGCCGGCCGCTGCTGACCTTCAAGCGCGACCGCTGGACGGAGTACGAGGAACCCGCCATCGAGGTACGGCTCGTCCAGGACACCACCGGCGCGCCCTTCCTGCTCCTGTCCGGCCCCGAGCCGGACGTCGAGTGGGAGCGCTTCGCCGTCGCCGTGAAGCAGATCGTCGAGCGCCTCGGCGTCCGCCTGTCGGTGAACTTCCACGGCATCCCCATGGGCGTCCCGCACACCCGCCCGGTCGGCCTGACCCCGCACGGCAGCCGCACCGACCTGGTGCCGGGCCACCGCAGCCCCTTCGACGAGGCCCAGGTCCCCGGCAGCGCCGAGGCGCTCGTCGAGTACCGCCTCATGGAGGCCGGCCACGACGTCCTGGGCGTCGCCGCGCACGTCCCGCACTACATCGCCCGCTCCGCCTACCCCGACGCGGCGCTCACCGTCCTCGAAGCGATCACCGCGGCGACCGGACTGGTCCTGCCCGGCATCGCCCACAGCCTCCGCACGGACGCCCACCGCACCCAGACCGAGATCGAGCGCCAGATCCGCGAGGGCGACGACGAGCTCACCTCCCTCGTCCAGGGCCTGGAGCACCAGTACGACGCCGCCGCCGGCGCCGAGACCCGGGGCAACATGCTCGCCGAACCGGCCGACATCCCCTCGGCGGACGAGATCGGCCTGGAGTTCGAGCGCTTCCTGGCGGAACGCGAAGGCGACAACTGAGCCACCGCGGCGGCACGGGGCCTGCCCGGACGGAGGCTGCCGGGACGGGTCCTGCCGGGACGGCGGTCGTCGGCAGGCCCTAAGCTTCGGCTCATGCTGAAGGTGGGCCTGACCGGCGGGATCGGCGCCGGCAAGAGCGAGGTGTCGCGGCTGCTCGTCGAGTGCGGAGCCGTCCTCATCGACGCGGACCGCATCGCACGCGAGGTCGTCGCGCCCGGAACGCCCGGGCTCACGGCGGTCGTCGACGCCTTCGGCGAGGAGGTGCTGACGGCGGACGGCAGCCTCGACCGGCCGCGGCTGGGCTCGATCGTCTTCGCCGACCCCGAAAAGCTGGCCGTCCTCAACGCGATCGTGCACCCGCTGGTCGGCGCCCGCTCCCGCGCACTGGAGAGCGCCGCCCCCGAGGACGCCGTCGTCGTCCACGACGTCCCGCTCCTCACCGAGAACGGCCTCGCCGCGCTCTACGACCTCGTGATCGTCGTCGACGTGGCCACCGAGACCCAGCTCGACCGGCTGGTCCGGCTGCGCGGCATGACCGAGGACGACGCCCGCGCCCGGATGGCCGCCCAGGCCACCCGCGAGCAACGCCGGAAGACCGCCGACATCGTCGTCGACAACGACGTACCGCTGGCGGAGCTGGAGCGGCGCGTGAAGGACGTGTGGGCCGAGCTGACGCGCAGAGGCCGGCAGTCCACGGAATAGGGGCGCTCGTTCCGCGCGTTGAACCCTCCCAGCAAGGGAAGGATTTTTCCGTGCCCGATACCAGCGGTTCGACCGGACGTACTCCGGAGACGCATGTCATCGACTTCCGTGCCGCGGAGCAGCTGCTCGCCGCACGGGACCCGCGGGGCGCGGTGAAACTGCTCGACAGTGTCATAGCCGCCCACCCCGAGAACACCGCCGCCCGCCTGCTGCGCGCCCGCGCCTTCTTCGCCGCCGCCCAACTCAGGCCCGCCGAGCTGGAGTTCACCGTCGTCCTGGAGCGGGAGCCGGACAACGCGTACGCGCACTTCGCGCTGGCCCGCACCTACGAGCGGCAGGGCCGCGGCGACCAGGCCAAACGCCACTTCCGGCTGGCGGCCGCGCTGGACCCCAACCCGCAGTACCTCAAGGCGGCCCGCTTCGAGACCTGACCGGGGGGCCCGGCGCTCACGGATGACGCTGCTCCGGCGGCCGGTACGGCGGGATGTCGCGACCGGGCTGGTAGTGCGGGCCCTGCCGGAGGTGCCGGAGGATCATCGCCAGATCCACGGTGACCACGACCCAGAGCACCCCGCAGGCGGCCGCCCAGCCGGGACGCCCCGCGAGGGAGAACGCGGCCGTCCCGAAGATCGCCCACACCAGGCCCCACACGCTCAGCCAGGCACGCATCCGCAGTGCACTGCGCGCTGTCGTCGGCTCACTGCCCGTACGCATCGGGATCACCACTCCTCCCTTGAAACGTACTCTTCCGCCCGGACGTTCTCCAGGGAGACCCAGCGACGGAGAAGGGCGGGCCCCGTGCTGCCGGACGGCGACGAACTGGCCGAGGCGCTGCTCGACCTCGGCGTACCGTACGAGGACATCGACGAAGCGGTACGGCTGAGCCGCCGCCTCGCCGCCGACAGCGAGGCCCTGCGGCTGCTGGAGGAGACCGTCGCGGAACTCGTTCCGGAGGCCGACGGGACCGGCGGGAGCGGCCGCTCGACGACGGCGGGGATCCTCGGACCGATCGAGCTGCCCGAGCTCGCGGACACCGCCGGCCCGTACGCCCGCTACTTCCCCCTGTACGTGTTCGCCGCGGCGCTGCCCCGGACGCGGGCCCTGCACCGCGCGCGGGGGGTCCCGGAGCCGGTCAGCCGGCGGACCCTGGCCGACGTCGGACGGTGTGTCGCCCTGCACCGCCGCCGGCACGGCACCGGCGGCGTCCTGAAGGCGGGGTGGCCGACCCTGCACTTCCGCGGTGAGCTCTACCAATTGGGGCGGCTCCAGTTCCAGCGCACCCGTATCGGCGGCCGGACCGGAGCCTCGCTCGCCGCGGCCGGGCTCCCCGTCGGCCCCGGCGACCCGGCGCTCGCCCTGCACGTCCCGGACTTCATGGGCCCGCTGACCGCCGAAGCCGTGGACCGTTCCCTGGCGCTGGCCCGGGAGTTCTTCCCCCGCCACCACCCCGAGGAGCGGTACACGGTGGCGACCTGCGCTTCTTGGCTCCTCGACCCGCAGTTCAAGCGCTACCTGCCCGCGGACTCCCACATCGTCCGCTTCCAGGACCGGTTCCGTCTCGGCCCCCCGCCGGCCGAACCGGAGGATGCGGTGCCCGTCCGCTTCGTCTTCGGCACCACCGACCGGCCCTGGGAACGGCTGCCGCGCGACACGGTCCTCCAGCGGGCGGTCCTGGACCATCTGCGGGAGGGCGGGCACTGGTTCGTCGGACACGGTTGGCTTCCGCTCTGAACCGGGCGGTTTCCGCTGCGACATGGTCGGTTCCCGCTGCGACACGGTCGGCTCCCGCTGACACGAACGGGTGAACCTGTGCGAGAGAGGAACGGCTGACCGAGAGCGGGCCGTTGGGCGGGCATGCGACTTGAGATGCGACACGGATACGCGGGCACGGGCCCCGGAGCGATCACCCCGGACGGCTGCGCGGTCGAGCTCTACTCACGGCTGCCGGTGCGGGACGAACCCGACGTCATCGCCGCGGCGGTGCCCGCCGGCGCGCACATCCTCGAACTGGGCAGCGGAGTCGGCCGCGTCACCCACGCCCTCGTGGACCGCGGGTTCACCGTGACCGCGGTGGACGAGTCCCCGGACATGCTGGAACGCGTCCGGGGCGCGCGCACCTTATGCGCCTCCATCGAGGCCCTCGACCTGGACGAGACCTTCGACGTGGTGCTGCTCGCCTCCTTCCTCGTCCACAGCGGTGACATCGAGGTCCGCCGGGGCATGCTCCGCGTCTGCGCCCGGCATCTGGCCGACGGAGGGTGCGTCCTGATCCAGCGTGAGGGCGCCGACTACCACACCGGCCTGCCCCGCGAACGCGTCGACCCGACCGGCTTCACCCTGCGCATGGTCTCCTCGGAGCCGATCGGCGACGGCGTCCACTCCGTCCACGCGGAGTACGTGTTCCCGGACGCCACCTGGACCCAGACCTTCCTCGCCCGCCCCCTCACCGAGGAACAGTTCGAGGAGGCGCTGGCGGAGGCGGGTCTGAAGGTCGACCGGTATCTGACGGAGGACGGGATCTGGGTGAGAGCGGTGCGGTCGGATCGATGACGACGGGCGGTCGGCGGCGCGTACGGTGGAGGCATGGCTGCGGCACACCGCGTCGGTCCCACGGGTCCCACCGAACTCGCAGGTCCCACCGATCTCGCCGGTCTCGATCGGCAGGTCGTGGGATGCCGGGCGTGTCCCCGGCTGGTGGAGTGGCGGGAGGAGGTGGCCGCTGCCAAGCGGGCGGCCTTCGCCGACTGGACGTACTGGGGCCGCCCGGTGCCCGGCTTCGGTCCGCCGGACGCGCGGCTGCTGATCGTGGGGCTCGCCCCGGCGGCGCACGGTGGCAACCGCACGGGCCGTATGTTCACCGGCGACCGCTCCGGGGACGTCCTGTACCGGGCGCTGTACGAGGTGGGGCTCGCCTCGCAGCCCACCTCCGTCTCCGCTGATGACGGGCTGCGGCTGTACGGGGTCCGGGTGACCGCTCCGGTGCACTGCGCACCGCCCGCCAACAAGCCCACCCCCGACGAGCGGGACACCTGCCGGCCCTGGCTCGTCCGGGAACTGCGGCTGCTGCGGCCGACGCTGCGCGCGGTCGTCGTCCTCGGCGGATTCGGCTGGCAGGCCGCGCTGCCCGCGTTCGCCGAGGCGGGCTGGGAGGTGCCCCGTCCGCGGCCGGCGTTCGGGCACGGGGTACGGGTGACCTTGGAGAGGAAGGAGGGCCCGCTCGACCTGTTCGGCTGCTTCCATGTCAGCCAGCGCAACACCTTCACCGGCCGGCTCACCCCCGAGATGCTCGAGGACGTCCTGCGCACGGCGGCGGACGCGGCGGGACTGCCCGCGTAGAGGCCCAGAGGCCCCGACGGGGTGGCGGAAATCGGCGCGACCCCGGTCTGCCGTCCCAACTAGGGTGCCCGGATGAGCCTGTATCCGGAGATCGAACCGTACGACCACGGCCTGCTCGACGTGGGGGACGGCAACCGCGTGTACTGGGAGACCTGCGGGGATCCACGGGGCAAGCCGGCGCTGGTGCTGCACGGAGGGCCGGGGTCGGGGGCGAGTGCGTGGGCGCGCCGGCTGTTCGATCCGCAGGCGTACCGGATCGTGCTGCTCGACCAGCGGGGGTGCGGGCGTTCCACGCCGCACGCGAGCGCGTACGACACCGACATGAGCGTCAACACGACGGCCCACCTCATGGCGGACCTGGAGCTGCTGCGGGAGCGGCTCGGCATCGAGCGATGGCTGGTGTGGGGTGTGTCGTGGGGGTCGGTGCTGGGGTTGCGGTACGCGCAGACCCACCCCGGCGCGGTGAGCGAACTGGTGCTGACCGGGGTGGCGTCGGGATCCGACGCCGAGGTGGAGCTGCTGACCCGGGGGCTCGGGACGTTCTACCCGGCGGCCTTCGAGGAGTTCCTGGGTGTGCTGCCGGAGGGGGCGGCGCGGGAGGGGAATCTGCCCGCCGCCTACAACCGGCTGCTGGAGTCGCCCGATCCGCAGGTGCGGGAGCGGGCGGCGCGGGCGTGGACCGACTGGGAGACGGCGATCATCCCGGCGCCGCCGCGTTCGGTGGAGCGGTACGAGGATCCGGCGTTCCGCATGGGGTTCGCCCGTACCGTCACGCACTACTGGGGCAACGGGCACTTCCTCGGCGAGGAGGGGGAGGAGGGGGTGGTCCTGCGCGACGCGCATCTCCTCGAGGGCATCCCGGGCACCCTCGTCCAGGGCAGCCTCGACTTCGGCAACCTCGTCGGAGTCGTCTGGCGGCTCCACCATGCCTGGCCCGGCAGCGAGCTGGTGGTGGTGGACCAGGTCGGGCACAACGCGAGCGCGCCCGGCATGACGCAGGCGCTGGTGGCGGCCACCGACAGGTATGCCCGTCGCTGACCGCCCACCCGCGCGCGCCGCCCTAGGTCACACGATCCGTGCCGCCGCCACCGGACGCTCCGCCACCGGCCAGGTGTTCGTCGACCGGGCCGAGTTGACGCTCCAGCGGTAGCGGGAGAACTCGCCGGTGGTGTCGGAGGCGTAGAACATCATGTGGCCGATGCCGACGCCCTCGAAGTTCTCGCCGTCCACGTCGCTGACCATGCGGGTGTCGGGGTACGCGGGGTAGTTGGTCCGGCCGTACACGCCGTGCGGTTCGGCGGTGCAGTCGACGACCTCGACGGCGTACTGGGTCTCGCCGCTGAAGTCGGCCACCCCGCTGAAGACGCCCTTGACCTCGCGGACCATGACGATGTGTCCGGTGTTGTTCTCGACCGTCCCCAGGTAGTCGACCGCGATCAGATCGCCCGGCTGCAGGTCGGTGACCTTGCGGATGTGCTGGAAGCGGGGGCCGCCGGTGCCGTCGGCGAAGGCCTTGCGGTAGTCGGCGGCCTCGGGGATGCGGTCCTGGAACCACTGGCGGAAGTAGGCGTCGTCGGCCCAGCCGTAGGTGTGCCGGAGCACCCAGGTGACGAAGGACGAGCAGCGGGCGTGGGCGGTCCAGCTCGTCAGGTCGTCGGGGGTGCCCCAGGTCAGGGTCGAGGGGGCGTCGATCAGGTAGACGTTGTGGGCGCGTGCCGTGCGCCCGCTGATCAGGGAGACCTCGTCGGCGGTGAGGGCGCGGCCGTAGGCGCGGACGTCGTCGGTCGCGCCCTTGAAGCGGTTCACGTAGGCGCCGTCCCAGCGGGCCCGGCCGATGCCGAAGCCCTGGCCGGCGGCCCAGGAGAGGGCCGTGTCGGCGCTGCCTTCGAGGCTGCCGTCCACGTAGAGGTGGATGCGGGTGCCGTCCCAGACGCCGGTCAGATGGGTCCAGCGACCGGGGACGGCGGCGGTGGTGGCGAGAGCGGAGACCTTGGTGCTCTGGTCCTCGGCGCGCACCTTGAAGGCCCAGGTGGCGGCCGTGTCGTCGTACTGGAGCAGGAAGCGGCTGCACCGGGTGCCGTCCTGGCTGACGGCGGTGTACATGTTCGCGGGGTCGGCGTCGGGGGCGAGGCGTACCCAGGCCGAGACGGTGAAGGGGGCGGTGGTGTCCAGGACGGAGGCGGTGGCGGCGTACGCCCCGGAGGTGCCGTCCAGGCCGAGCTCGCCGCCGGCCCGGAGAGCCGACCAGGTCGCGCCGGTGCCGAGGGTGAGGGGCCGGTCGCGGCCGGAGCGGTCGGCGCCCGAGCCGTCCAGCGGCCAGTGCCCGGCGAGGCCGCCCGGCAGATGGCCGGCGGCCAGCAGCCGCTGGTACTGGACCATCCGCTCGGCCTCCAGGAGATGCGGGGCGGCGACCGGGGTGAACGGGGTGCCGAGCGGGGCGTCGGCGGCGGCGTTCCCCGCGCCGCCGATCACGCCGGTCATCGCGCCCGCCCCCACGAGTGCGGCTCCGCTCAACAGCCCGCGTCTGCTGACCATGGTCCTTGTTCTCCTCCCGTTGGGTGTCCGACCCGGGGAGTCTATTCGGACGGTTGTTCGGGAGGGGGGTCGCCGAAGAGATGCCGCACGCTGGAGCGGTGGTTGGCCTGGACGTGACGCAGGGCGTGGGTGCGGGCCCGCTCGGGGTCGCCGGAGGCGATGGCGTCGTACAGCTCCCGGTGTTCGGTGAGGAGCAGGGGCCACTCCTCGTTCCGCCGGGTGAGCCAGCGCATCCGCCCGTCGACGGGTTCCATGACCGAGATCAGCAGGCTGTTGCCCGCCATCGCGAGGATGGCGTCGTGGAAGCGGGTGTTGACGTCGGTGATCGTCTCGGCGTCGTCGGCGGCGGTCGCGGTGGCCGCCTGGTCGAGGAGATCGCGCAGTTCGGCGAGGGCCTCCGGGGTGGCGCGGGCGGCGGCCAGCCCGGCCGCGTACACCTCCAACGCCTCCCGCAGCTCGAAGAGTTCCTTGACGTCGTCGGGGGTGAGGCGGCGGACGACGGTGCGGCGCGCCGATTCGAAGAGGACGAAGCCCTCGGCGACCAGGGACCGGATGGCCTCCCGGACCGGCACCCGGGAGACACCGAACCGTTCGGCCAGTTCGCGTTCGACGAGCCGGTCACCGGGGCGCAGGCGGCCCGCGATGATGTCCTGCCGCAGGGTGGCCAGGACGCGTTCGCGCACCGCGCCGAGGGGTTCGATCTTCGCCGTGGGGCTCATGGGGCCATCTTCGCCGACCCGGGGGTGCTTTTACGGAGCCGTAACGGGACGGACATCGGTCACAACGCTTGACGGGAGGACCATGACCGCAGTTTGGTATACCAAACGAGGATTCCGCATCCGGCGTTCCCCCTCCTGGAGGCCCCCGTGTCCCTCGCCGACAGCGCCGAAGCCACCGGCGCACCCGCGTTCGTCCCCGATCCCCGGCTCACCAACGAAGACCTCGCCCCCGCCGAGAAGCGGAACTGGAAGGTCTTCGACCTCTTCGCCATGTGGATGTCCGACGTCCACAATCTCGGCAACTACACGTTCGCCGCCGGTCTGCTGATTCTCGGCATGAACGTCTGGCAGGTCTTCACCTCCCTCCTCGTCGGCTTCGTGCTCATCTACATCGGCATGAACTGGATGGGCAGGATCGGCCAGCGCCACGGCGTGCCCTTCCCGGTCGTCAGCCGGATCAGCTTCGGCGTCTGGGGCGCCAACATCCCCGCCCTCATCCGGGCCGTGATCGCCATCATGTGGTACGGCATCCAGACCTATCTGGCGTCCGTCGCGGTCAACGTCATGCTGCTCGCGGCCTGGCCGGGACTGGAGTCCTGGACCCACCACTCCTTCCTCGGCCTCGACGCCCTCGGCTGGGTCTCGTTCGTCTCCCTCTGGCTGATCCAGGCGCTGATCATCAGCCAGGGCATGGAGTCGGTCCGCAAGTTCCAGGACTTCTGCGGCCCCGCGATCTGGCTGGTCATGATCGCGCTGGCGGTCTGGGTGCTGTCCAAGGCCGGCTGGACCATCTCGCTCACCACCACCCCGCACCCCGTCTCCGTGGGCGAGCAGTGGCGCCAGTGGTTCGGCGCGATCGGACTGATCCTCGCCACCTACGGCACCCTGATGCTCAACTTCTGCGACTTCTCCCGCTTCGCCCCCGACTACAGGACGGTCCGGCGCGGCAACTTCTGGGGCCTGCCGATCAACTCGACGGCCTTCGTGGTCGTCTCGGTGATCGTGACGGCCGGCTCGCTCGAGGTGTTCGGCGAGGCCATCACCGACCCGGCCGAACTGGTCGCCAGGGTCGGCAACACCTGGGTGATGGTCCTGGGGGCGTTCACCTTCGCCGTCGCCACCATGGGCGTCAACATCGTCGCCAACTTCGTCTCCCCGGCGTACGACCTCGCCAACGTCTGGCCGCAGAAGATCAGCTTCAAGGTCGGCGGCATGATCAGCACGGTCGCCGCGCTGGTCGTCACCCCCTGGAACCTCTTCTCCAACCCGACCGTCGTCAACTACTTCCTCGGCGGCCTCGGCGCCTTCCTCGGCCCGCTGTTCGGCGTGATCATGGTCGACTACCACCTGGTCAAGCGCGGCAAGGTCGACGTGAACGAACTCTTCGACGCCACCCCCGGCTCCCGCTACTACTACCGCAAGGGCGTCAACCCCAAGGCCCTGTGGGCGTTCCTGCCCTCCGCCGCGGTCGCGGCCGTCCTCGCCCTGGTGAAGACCTTCAGCGACATCGCCCCCTACTCCTGGTTCATCGGTACGGCCCTCGCGGCCGGCCTCTACGTCCTGCTGACCCGCACCGAGCGGGCGGCCGTCCCCGAACAGCCCACGGAGGTCTGAGAAGCGTGCGGAACGTACGGATCGTCGTCACCAACTGCAACACCACGCAGGAGATGACCGAGGAGATCGTGCGAGGTGCCCGGGCCGCGGCAGGCCCGGGCACCGCCGTGCGCGGCCTCACCCCCGCGTGGGGACCGGAGTCGGCGGAGGGCTGGCTCGACAGCTACCTCTCGGCCGCGGCCGTCATCGACCTCCTGCGCACCTACGACGGCCCGCCCTACGACGCCGTCGTCATGGCCGGCTTCGGCGAACACGGCCGCGAGGGCGTCCGGGAGCTGGTCGACGTCCCCGTCGTCGACATCACCGAGGCCGCCGCCCACCTGGCCTGCCTCCTCGGCCGCCGCTACGGCGTCGTCACCACCCTGGAGCGCTCCTGCGGCCAGATCGAGGACAGCCTCGAACTCGCCGGCGTCGGCCGCAACTGCGCCGCCGTCGTCGGCACCGGCCTCGGCGTCCTCGACCTCGGCGACGCGGAACGCACCGAGGCGGCGTTCCTCACGGCGGCCGAACGCGCCCGCGACGCGGGCGCGGAGGTCCTGGTCCTCGGCTGCGCCGGCATGACGGGCCTCCAGACGACGGTGTCCGAGAAACTGGGCCTCCCGGTGGTGGACGGCGTGGGAGCCGCGGTGAAGCTGGCGGAGTCCCTGGTGGCCCTGAACCTGACGACGAGCCGCACGGGAAGCTTCGGCCGACCGGTGCCGAAGAGGCGGGTGTGGGGGACACCCTGAGCGCGACGCCACCGGGGCACTGACGGCGATAACCGTTCGACACCGGCCGTGCCGCGCCGCCACCCTTGCCTCCCGGAGCACCTCCGCCCCCCACCTCAACCACCTCATCCCGTCCCACCGCCGTCACCGTGACTTTCGGGAGACCGATGCCCGTGCCCGCCCAGAGCGACGCCGAGTTCCTCGACACCACCGCCGACCGGCTCGCCGCGCTCCCCACGGTCCGGGCCGTGGCGCTCGGTGGGTCGCGGGCCGAAGGGACGCATCGGCCCGACAGCGACTGGGATCTGGCCGTCTACTACCGGGGGGCCTTCGATCCCGGCGATCTGCGGGCCGTCGGCTGGGAGGGGGAGGTGTCGGAGGTCGGCGGGTGGGGCGGCGGAGTGTTCAACGGGGGTGCCTGGCTGACCGTCGACGGGCGGCGGGTCGATGTGCACTACCGGGACCTCGACGTCGTGGAGCACGAGTGGGCCGAGGCGGAGCAGGGGCGGTTCCGGGTCGAGCCGCTGATGTTCCATCTCGCGGGGATCCCCAGCTATCTCGTCGTCGCCGAGCTGGCCGTCGACCGGGTGCTGCGCGGTGAGCTGCGGCAGCCCTCGGTCTATCCCCGGGCGCTCCGCCGTACCGCGCCCGAGCGCTGGTACGGCACCGCCCGCGCCACCCTCGACTACGCCAGGGCCGCCCACGCGGCCGCCGGCCGGCGCACCGAGGCCGCCGGGGCGCTCGCCGTGGCGGCGGCGCAGGTGGGGCACGCGGTGCTGGCGGCGCGCGGGGAATGGGTGACGAACGAGAAACGGCTGCTGGAAAGGGCGGGACTGCGACGGGTCGACGAACTCGTCGCCCTGCTCGGGATTTCCGAATCCGACGGAATCGCGGACGCACTCGGGCGAGCCGATTCCCTCTTCGGGGAATGCGTGCGGGAGGCCCTCGTCCATCAGATGCTCGAATAATCGGTGGAGAGGACGGAGTTGGCGTTGCTACCTTCCTTCCCGTGGCGAAACTCAATCAGATCATCGCAGTCGAGAAGGGCATCAAGTCCAAGGCTCACCAGGACCTGACCGCGGCTCATCACGGGCTGCAGAAGCCCGCGCTGCTGGCCGGTATCTCCCGTACCTACCAGCCCAAGGACGAGGAGGGCGAGCAGCTGCCGCCCGAGTCGACGCGGGTGCAGGTGCAGGCCGAGGACGTGCTGCGGGAGACCGCGGCCACCCTGACCCGCCTGTTCGACGTGACCGCCACGAAGGACTGGGCCAACTGCACCGCCCGCGCCGACGTGAAGGTGGACGGACGGGTCCTCGTCGCCGACGCCCCCGTCTCCTACCTGCTGTTCCTGGAGAAGCAGCTCGTCGACCTCAACACCTTCGTACGGAAGCTGCCGGTCCTCGACGCCTCCGAGGCCTGGGTCGAGGACCCCTCCACCGACGCCTGGAAGACCGAGCCGGTGCGCACCCTGCGGACCAAGAAGGTGCCCCGCAACCATGTGAAGGCGGAGGCCACCGAGAAGCACCCGGCGCAGGTCGAGGTGTACTACGAGGACGTGCCGGTCGGTTACTGGACGACCGTGAAGTTCTCCGGAGCGCTCCCGGCCCGCCGGGTCAACGAAATCCTCGCCCGCGTGGAGAAGGTGCAGCAGGCCGTAAAATTCGCGCGGGAAGAGGCGAACGGCGTCGAGGTCGTCGACCAGCGGATCGGTGACGCGGTATTCGGTTACCTCTTCGAGTAACCCATTGCAGACCCCCCGGCCCACAGCGGCCGGGGTGCGCGAGGAGCGCAAGCTGAAACTGAAGCCTGTCGTGAGGATCACCAATAATAGGTGATCACTGAATCTCAGACTCTCGCTCCAGACTCAGCATTCGCCGCCGATCGCCGGATCGACCGGGCCCAGGGCCCCGGACGTCGAAGTGCTGGTTCAAGTCCAGCCCGCGCAGCTCGATGCGCGGTGGTCCAAAGGCAGGACGCGACGACATCAGACTCACCTGGGTCCTCAAGCGTGCCGGCGTGCCCCATGGGCGGCATCGACAGGGGCCGGGGGCAGGCTACGCCTCCGGTCCCGCTCCCGTTCCCCGGCATTGCGTTCATAAAGAAAGCGGGATCCGGGCCGGCCGTCACCTCGCCGCAACGCAACCGCCCCACGATCCCCGGAACCACCCCCTACCGTGGACACCACAGCACACCGCTGACCGCCCCGGCCGCCGTCGCCCGAAGGCACACCCGCCCTCGACACGACAGGAGCCCCGTGTCCCCGCGTTCCGCCGGCGCCGCGCGCACCGTCCCACCGCCCTGGCTCGCCCACGCCCTGCGTGCCCAGCGCGGACCCGTCCCCTGGAGCGCGGTCACCCGCGGCGCGCTCGCCGCCGGACCGCTGCTGACGGCCGCCGTCCTCACCGGCCGTGCCTCCCTCGGGGTCGTCGCCGCCATCGCCGCGATGCTCGCCGGGATCAACGACCGGCCCGGCAGCCGTCGGGCCGCCGTCAGACGGCTCGGCGCGCCCGCCCTCGCGGGAGCGGGCGGAATGCTCGTCGGGACGTACGTCGGCGACCAGGTGGGCGCCCTCGCGCTGACGGCCGTACTGACCGCTCTCGGCCTGCTCGCCGGCGCGATGAGCGCCATCGGCCCCGTCGCCTCCGGCGCCGGGACACAGCTGCTGGTCGCGGCGGCCATCGGCGCCGGGATGCCGGTGCCCGAGGCCGGCTGGACACGCGCCCTCGCCTTTCTCGCCGGCGCCGGCTGGCTGCTCGCGCTCCGGCTCGCGCTGCCCACGCCCGGCGCCCTGACCGGTGACTTCCGCTTCGACGGGGAGCGCGCCGCCGTCTCCGGGGTGTACGACGCCGTCGCCGACCTCCTCGACGCCACCGGCACCTCCCGCGCCACCGCCCGCCGTGCCGCCCTCACCGCCGCCCTCGACCACGCCCAGGACGCCCTCACCGGCCCCCGACTGCGCCGCTTCGCCAGCTCCGCCGCCGAACGGCGCCTGCACGCCCAGTACGCCGCCGCCCTGCCCCTCGCCGAGGCCGCGACCGCCCTCGCCTGGGCCGGGGACGCCGTCTCCGCCCGCGCCGCCGAAGGCCCCCGACGGCTCGCCGCCGCCGTACGCGACAACACCCCCACCGGGCCGCTGCCCGCCCCCTCCCGGTCCGCGCCCGCGCTGCGCGCCCTCGACGACGCGCTCCTGCACGCCGCCGAGGCCTTCGACCAGGGCGGCGGAGGCGATCTGCACACCCGCCGGCGCAGCCCGCGCGATCTGCTGCGGACCGCGTTCGGGGCGGGCGGGCGCGAGTACGGCCTGCGGGTCGCCCTCTGCTTCGGGGCCAGCGTGGCCATCGCCCAGGCCCTGCACCACTCCCACTGGTACGGGCAGCACACCCACTGGTACTGGCTGCCCGCCACCGCCGTCTTCCTCGTCAAGCCCGACCTCGGACCGCTGGTGTCCCGGGTGCTGTGCCGGGCCGCCGGGACCGTGCTCGGCGCGCTGCTGTTCGCCGCGTTCGCCGCCGTGCTGCCCCGGCCGGAGGGACTCGTCGCGCTGGTCGCCGTCTGCGGGGCGCTGATCCCCGTCTCCACCCGGCACTTCGCCGCGCAGACCGCCGTCGTCACCGTGCTCGTGCTGTCCCTGGTGATGGTCGGCGGCGAACCGCAGGCCTCCGTCAGCCGCATCGCCGAGACGCTGCTGGCCTGCGCGATCGTCATCGTCGTCGGGCATCTGCCGATGCCGGGGGAGCGCGGCGGCCAGGTCCGCGCCCGGCTCGCCGCGGCCACCGGCGCCGCGCACACCTACCTCGGCCATGTCCTCGACGGCCCCGACGGCCCCGACGACCGCGCCGTCCGCTGGACCCTGCGCCGCGAGGCCTACCGCACCCTCGCCGAGGCCCGCACCGCCATCGCCCTCGCCGCCCATGAACTGCCCGCCCTCGCCCGGCACACCGAGGGCACCGACGAGGTCGCCGCCCTCCTCGAACGGCTCGTCGACACCACCACCGCCTGCGCCGTCCACCTCGACGACACCGGCCGCCTCAGCCCCGGGCACCGGGCTCAGCTCGCCGAACTCCTCGGCGCGCTCGCCGTACGGAGGGAACGGGTGGGGCTGACCGCTCCGGTGCGGGTGCCGGTGCTGCCGCTCGCAGGCTGAACTCCTTGCCCGAGACGCCGTGCCGGAGGAGCCGAGAGGGAGGGGGAGGTGCCGCGATGTGCCGTCGTCGGGTGCGGCGCCGTCGTGGCCGGTCGCGCAGTTCCCCGCGCCCCTTCAGGGCGTCCCGTCAGCCGATCCGCACCCACACCGGGGCGTGGTCCGACCCCGACTCACTGCGGTGCGCCGCCGGATCCGCCCCGACCGACGGCAGCCGTAGTACCCCCTCGGCCCCCGGTCCGCCGCCCGTCCCCGCCTCCGCCACCCGATGGACCAGCCGATGGCTCGTCAGGATGTGGTCGATCAGCTCACGGCGCCCCGAGTCGATCCGCGAGTAGCGCCGGTCGATGGGGATCAGCGGGGCCACGTCCCACAGCCGGGCCGCGTCGCCCTTGTCCGGTGTCTCGAAGCCGGGCGTGCCGATCTCCGAACCGGGCGGACCGAGCGGGATCTGGGTGGTCGCCGCCCGCACCTCGTCGTTCAGATCGCCCAGCACCGCCACATCACGCGCCCGGCCGTCCCCGGCCAGCAGCTCCTCGGCGAGCGCCCGCAGCGCCGTCGCCTCCGCGGCCCGGCGGTACAGGGCGTACGCGCCGTAGCGGGCCCGTTCGCCCTCGTCGCGCGGGAAGAAACGGTCACCCGGATACGACAGCAGCTTGGACTTCAGATGCGCCACCGCCACCCGCAGCGGCCCCGCCTCCGTCACCGTCTCCACCGCCAGGAACCCGCGCCCCGCCCCGTCCGCGACCGCGCCGGAGTCGTCCGACTGCACCGGCCGCACCCGCGGCGGGAACGCGCGCGTGTCCGCCAGCACCTCCAACGGCGTCCGGCTGATCACCCCGACCCGGATGCCCCGGCCGTCCGGCAGCGCGGAGAGCGCCGTGTGCCAGGTGCCGCCCACCGCCTCCAGCAGGTCCGCCAGCGCCTCCGGCTCCCCGACCTCCTGCACCCCGAGCACCCCCGGGTCCAGCGCGCCGACCACGCCGGCGAGCGCCGCGAGCTTCGCCTCGTACGCCGCCTTGTCCTTCGGGCCGAACGGCCCGCCGGGCCGGTACAGGTTCTCCAGGTTCCAGGTGCCGAGGAGCATGCCGGGATCCCTCCGGGAGGTGTCGTGCCGCCAGCGTGCCCGGCCGCCGCGCACGACGACAGGGCCCCGACACGATGCGGGCCACGGCTCGCACGAGGGCACGACACCGGCCTACGTCGACACGATGACCCCCTCTCCGCCGCCCGCCCCGGAAAAAGCCCCGCACGCGAAAAACTCCCGGCGCCGCCGATGAGTTCCGCACCACCCGCCGGTCACCCCTTCGAGTCGACCGCTGTACAGGAGGGGCCCATGGCGCATCCGGAGCTTCCGGGACTGCCGGAGATCGTGTCGCGTGCCGCATGGCGCGCGGCACGCGCGGAACTGCTCGCCGAGGAGGAGGCGGTGGCGCGCGCACGCGAGGCGCTGACCGTGCGACGACGGCGCCTGCCCATGGTCGAGATCGGCACGGAGTACGTCTTCGAGGGCGACGCCGGCAAGGCGACCCTGCTCGACCTCTTCGACGGGCACGGGCAACTCGTGCTCCACCACTTCAGGTTCGCGCCGGAGTGGGAGGAGGGCTGTCCCCACTGCTCGGCCTTCCTGGACCAGCTCGGCCACCTCGCCCACCTCCGGGCGCGCGGCGTCTCCTTCGCGGCCGTCTCCCGGGCGCCGTATCCGCGCCTGCTCCAGTTCAAGGCGCGCATGGGCTGGATGCTGCCCTGGTACTCGTCGTACACCAACGACTTCAACCGCGACTTCGAGGCCACCCGGGAGCAGGACGGCGCTCTCGTCGAGCGGCCCGGCCTGAGCTGCTTCCTGCGGGACGGCGACCGGGTCTTCCACACCTACTCGGTGCACGGCGACGGCCTCGACGGGCTCGGCTCCCTCCCCGGCCTCCTGGACCTCACCGCCCTGGAACCGCCGGCCGGCGCCCCCGTCCGCCATCACGACGCGTACGACCTCTGACACGTGCCGTGCCGGAGATGTCCGGAACGTGACCGGATCCTCACGGTCCGCGCCGAACCCGTGTCAACTACGTCTCAGTAACGCAACCGAGCGAGCTTCCCGGCCTCCGGAAGGCGTTAACTCCTACGAGTACGACGCTTCCTGGAGGTCCGAGATGGTGAACGGGCGAACCGTGATCGAGCGCTTCCCCGCGGGCGGGCCGCGCGGATCGTGGCCCGCGGAGGAGTTCGCGCACGCACGCCGCATGGAGGGACTGGCCGCCGAGGTCGTCATGGACCTCGCGACCGACACCTTCCTGGTGATCGTCCGGGGCGGCGACGCCACGGACTGACCCTCAGCCGACGCTCGACGTGGGCGCCGCGGGGCTGAACTGTTCCGCCTGGAGCGCGTACAGCTCCGCGTAGACACCGCCGCAGGCCAGCAGCTCGTCCGGGGTCCCGGACTCCACCAGCCGGCCCTGGTCGAGGACGTGCACCAGATCCGCGTGGCGCACCGACGCCAGCCGGTGCGTGATCAGGACGACCGTCTGGCCGCTGCCCGCCAGCGCACGGATCTTGTCGAAGACCTCCAGCTCCGCACGGGCGTCCAGGGCCGCCGTCGGCTCGTCCACGATCAGGATGCGGCCACGCCGGAACGCCGCCCGCGCGATGCCGAGCCGCTGCCACTGGCCGCCGGACAGCTCGTGCCCGCCGCTGAAGTTCCGGGCCAGCAAGGTGTCCAGACCGCGCGGCAGATCCCGGACCACCTCCTCGGCGCCCGCCTGCGCGACCGCGTCCGCCAGCCGCTCCTCCGTCAGCGGCGCCGACGAACGCCCCACCGCCACGTTCACCCGCGCGGTGAACGGCCACCGCTTGAAGTCCTGCGCCACCATCGCGATCCGCTCCGCGAGCTGGTGCCGGTCCGCGTCCGCCGCGTCCACGCCGTCCCACAGGATCCGCCCCCGGTCCGGCCGGTACAGCCCGGCCAGCAGCTTCACCAGCGTCGTCTTGCCGGACCCGTTCTCCCCGACCAGCGCGACGATCCGGCCCAGCGGGAGGGAGAGCGTGACGTCCTCCAGGGCGGGCCGGGCCGACTCGCCCGGATAGCCGAACGTGACGTTCTCGAAGCGGATCTCCCGCGGATCCTCCGGCAGGGCCGCCCCGCCCACCGGGATCGCCCGCTCGGCCGCCTCGACGTACAACCGCTGGAGATCCCCCACGAACAGGGCCTCCTCGTGCAGCTGGTTGACCTCCAGGACCAGCGTGTTCAGGCTCGCCGAACCGCTGCGGATCGCGATCACCGCGGTGCCCGCCACCGCCAGCGCCATCGTCCCGGTGAGCAGCAGCCCGCCGAGCGTGGCGTACGTCCCCAGCGTCGCCAGGCCCGTCCAGGTGGCCGCGAACAGCCCGGTGCGGGCGGCGAGCCGGGCCAGCCGGGCCTGCTCCGCCTCCGCGGTCTCCGACATCGCCCGGAAGTGGCGCAGCAGGAACGGGCCGACCCCGTGCACCCGGATCTCCGGCGCCGCCTCCGGCTCGGTGAGCAGGGACGCGATGAGATGCCCCGCGCGCGCGTGCTGCACCCACGTGTGGAACGACTCGTAGCGGCGCCGCGCGTTCGTCAGCGCGCTCCAGGCGCTCGGCAGCGTCATCGTGATCAGCAGCGGCAGCAGCAGCGGATGCAGCACCGTCAGCACACCGGCCGCCGCCACCAGCGAGATCATCGCGTTCACCACGCGCGTGCCGTACATGATCATCCGCCGGGCGGACGAGGCGCCGTACTGCGCGGTGTCCAGCAGCTTGTGGAAGGCGTGGTCCTCGATCGCGGCCAGCTCCACCGCCGCCGCCCGTTCCAGGTACAGCTCGGTCGCCACCCGCTCCACCTTGGGCTCCAGCCGCCCCGTGGCGTACGTGGACGCGGCCCGCAGCAGCGCTCCGACGAGGAGGACGACGGCCATGACGACCAGGGCGGGAAGCGCCCCGCGCAGCCGGTCCTCGATGGGGCCGCCGCCGATCAGCCGGCTCAGCACCGAGTTCACCGCGAGCAGCCCCACGGCCTGGGCCAGGCCTCGGCCGACCTCAGCGGTCAGCACGGTGCGGGCGGCCCGCGGGTCGGCCTGCCGGGCCAGCCGCAGACTCACGCCCAGCAGGGAGGGCAGCCGGGTCACCATCGCGCGGAAGGTCAGCTCCAGGAAGGCGTCCCGGTGCTGGTTCCAGCCCATGTCGTAGCGGAGCGGGCCGCCGAAGAGCAGCCGCTCGGACTCGGAGACCTCGCGGTCGTCGGGCCCTTTCGGCTTCGGCGCCTCGTCGGTCGCCCCTGTCGCTCCTGTTGTTCCTGCGGCTCCCGTTGTTCCTGTGGCTCCCGTCGCTCCCGACTCCCCTGACTTCCCCGCCTGCCCCACCTTCCCCACCTCTGCGCCTCCCGCGATCGTGGACGAACGGCCACTATCCCGAGAGGCGACGGGGCAGGACAGGGCGCGGGACGCGGAAGCGGGATGCGCGGGGGCGTACGCCGGGGGTGGCGGGGCAGGGGTGGCCGGAGGGGGGCGGGAGGGGCGTGGGAGGGGTGCTAGGCGCTGATCGGACGGGACCAGGTGGGCGTCGTGCCCGTGAGGCGGCACAGGGCCAGGTAGAGCGGGATCGGCGGGGTGTACGGGAGTGTGCCCTCCGGCCGGTGGACGAGATCCGGGGCGGGCAGCGACTCCGGGACGATCGCGCCGGGCGTGTAGCGCGCGGGGGCGGGCCAGTCCAGGGCGTAGTCGGAGTCGGACGGGACGAGCCACCACCAGTGCGCCTCGTCGGCGTAGATGCAGCCCACGCGGGGCAGGCGGGGCATGAGCAGCGGGCCGATACCGGCCGGTACGGCCACGGCGTCGCAGCCCAACGGGGCGATCATGCCGTCCGGCACGGTCAGCCGGCGGGGAGGCTCCGGGACGGGGCCCAGGTCGCGCCGCAGCCGGACGAGCGTGTC
Source organism: Streptomyces sp. NPDC005811 (assembly GCF_040630405.1). Classification (NCBI taxonomy): domain Bacteria; kingdom Bacillati; phylum Actinomycetota; class Actinomycetes; order Kitasatosporales; family Streptomycetaceae; genus Streptomyces; species Streptomyces sp. NPDC005811. Next base: position 59,790 of record NZ_JBEXXK010000008.1, on the reverse strand, counting down.
GAGGGAGCGCACCGGCCTGCGGCCGGGCGCGCCGCTCATGCCCTCCCTCGCTCTCGGCTTCTCTCGAACCGAGCGAGCCCCGAACCGCCCCCGACGCCGGGGAACGGGAGCGGGACGGAGGCTTCACCGACGGACGGGACGGGGGTGGCGGCGCCGACGGGAGTGGCGGGGGCCACGGGGACGGCTGGAGCGGGGGAGCGGCCGGTGGAGTGGCCGGTCGCCTGGTGCTGGGGTGGGATGCGGTGGTCCGGGCCTCGCTCGTCCGCGCGGAGGGCGTCGGCGGTGCGGTGCTCCGGGGCGCGGTGATCCTGTGCGCGGTGGGCCGGTGCGCAGTGGTCGGGCGTGCGGTGATCGGCCGTGCGGTGATCTGTCGCGCGGTGGTTCAGCGGACCGTGACCGTGGCTGTGGCTCACGCAGGTGTGGCCCAGCGGCGCGTGCCCGAAGGCGGTCTGGTCCAGGGCGTGGTGGCTCGGGCCCTGGTGCTCCAGGACGCAGAGGTCGGACACCCGCTGCTCCGGGGTGCGGCGCTCCGGGCCGAAGGGGTTGGCCGCGCGCTGCTCCGGGCCGTGGTGCTCCTTGGCCGGGGGCCTGCCCGGGTTCTGGCCGGGCTTCGGCATACCGGACGGGGCCCGGCGCATCAGCTCGGCCGCGTACGCCTCCGCCGCACCGCGCGAGGGTGCGGGACGCGGCACCGGGGCGGAACCCTGCGGTCCACGATCGCGACGGGCCTGGTCGCGGTCGGCTTGCTCGCGGCGGGACCGCTCCGGACCGGCCTGGTCGGAGTGAGATCGCTCGGAGTCGGCCTGTTCGCGGTGAGACTGGTCGGGGCGGGCCTGGCCGGGGCGGATCCCGTTCCGAGGGAGCCGGTCGCTGTGGAGCTGGTTGCGATCGGTCCGGTCGCGATCTGGCCGATCGTGATCCGCCGAATCGTGATCGGCCGCTTCGGAATCGGCCGCTTCGGAATCGATCACGGCGGAATCAGACCGGTCGCGATCGGACCGGCCGGGGTGGATCTGGCCGGGCCGGACCCGCTCGCGGTGGAGCTGCTCCACCGCCTCGTCCTCGTCCCCGGAGCCGTCGGCCGGGCCGGGTTTCGGGCGGGCACCCCAGCCGAGATCGTCGCGCGGTTCCGCGTGATCCTCGACGAAGGCGTCGGTGTCGGTGTCGGTGTCGGTGTCGGCATCGGTGTCGGCCTGCGGCTCCGCGGCCGTCGCCGGTCCGTCCGCACCGCGCGGCAAGTCCGCCCAGACCAGCAGACCGGAGCCGTGCTCCTGCGCACCCCACGCGTGACAGAGGGCCTCGACGAGGAGCAATCCCCTCCCGTGCTCCTCCTCGGGACGCTGCGGGGAGGGATGCGGATCGTCGGCGGTACAGCCCTGATCGCGTACGGCTATGCGCAGCACGTCGTCACCGTCGAGCAGCTCGCACACGACGACATCACTGGCCGTGTGCACGATCGCGTTGGTGACCAGCTCGGATATGACGAGAGCCGCGGTGTCGCAGGTGTCCTCGCACACCGACCAGCCGGTCAGCCGGGCCCGTGCCAGGCGTCTGGCCTGGGCTGGGGAACCCGGATGGGCGGCCAGTTCGAATCGGAACCGGCGCTCGGCAGCGGCCTGGTCGGGGCCTGCTCCCGGGGCGGCACCGAGACCCTGGGGGCGGCCTGCGGCGGCGTCTGTTCCTAAAGGCGCGGACGGAATCACGCTTGCCACTATCGCCGCGCCGTGAACACTTGGCAAGTGTCACTCTGAAAAATGCAGAGTGCTGTGTGACGCGGTGGAGGGCCGTGGCACACTGCTCGCAACAGCATGTTGAGCGGCGCCAGTTGGGATCACCGGAGATCCGTACGTAGTCGTACAGATCGTTCGAATAGGTCTTCGAATGGCGCCGTAAGGCTGTCAGGATTCGTTCCGTCACCGGCCGGTCGGAGGCTGCTCAGCGCGGCCGAGACGACCGGGCGGCCGGGGCTCTTCGTGGAGGTGGAGCGTGAGCGAACCGCGGTCCGCGCCGACCGTCGGACAGGTCGTCCTCGGCCGGCGCCTGCTGGACCTGCGGGAACGCGCAGGGCTCAAGCGCGAGGAGGCCGCCCGTATCCTCCGGGTCGCCCCCGCCACCGTCCGCCGGATGGAGATGGCCGAGGTCGGCCTGAAGATCCCGTATCTCCAGCTGCTGCTGAAGGCCTACGGCGTCACGGACGAGGAGGCCGAGGGGTTCGTGCAGTTGGCCGAGGAGGCCAACAGGCCCGGCTGGTGGCAGCGCTTCCACGACGTCCTGCCCGGCTGGTTCTCCATGCACGTCAGCCTGGAGGGCGCGGCCGCCCTGATCCGCCAGTACGAACCGCACTTCGTCCCCGGTCTGCTCCAGACCGAGGACTACGCGCGCGGGGTCCTGAAGTCCGGAGCCATCGGCCAGACCCGGCCGGAGGACATCCAGCGTCTCGTCGACCTGCGCATGCAACGCCAGGAACTGCTCACTCGTGAGGACGCGCCCCGGTTGTGGGTCGTGATGGACGAGACGGTGCTGCGCCGCCCGGTGGGCGGCCCGGAGGTGATGCGCGCGCAGATCGACAAACTGCTCGAGGCGACGAAGCTGCCCAACGTGACGCTTCAGGTGGCCCCGTTCTCGAACGGGCCGCACCCCGGCACCTACGGGCCCTTCGTGCTCTTCCGATTCGCCATGCCGGAGCTTCCGGACATGGTCTACAGCGAGTACCTGACCGGCGCCGTCTATCTCGACGCGCGCACCGAGGTGGCGACCCATCTCGAGGTCATGGACCGCATGGCGGCGCAGGCCGCTACTGCACATCGCACGAAGGAGATCCTCAGGGATTTCCGCAAGGAGCTGTGAATGGATCGCATCAAGCCGCGCAAACGGGTCTACAACGGCATGCCCGCGCGGGACTTGGGCAGCGAAGGCTGGCACAAGCCCTGGAGCGGCGGGAACGGCGGCAACTGCCTGGAGGCGATGAAGCTCGCCGACGGCCGGATAGCCGTCCGCCAGTCGACCGACCCGGACGGTCCGGCGCTGATCTACACCACCGACGAGATGACGGCCTTCATCGAGGGGGCCAAGGCGGGGGATGCCGACTTCCTGCTGTCCTGACCTGTTCTGACCTGATCGCCATCGATGCCTCTCGATTGCCCTGCCGCCACCCTGTTCACCTCTGTCCTTCAACTTCCTTGATTTGGCACTGACTTGATTATTCGTTGCGTCTTACGGAGCGTTTCATGACCGGGCAGGAACCCGCCCCCGCTGTCGAGATCGACACCAGCAAGCCCCATCCCGCGCGGATGTACGACTGGTACCTCGGCGGCAAGGACAACTACCCCGTCGACGAGGCCATGGGCCGCCAGATGCTCGCGCTCGACCCGCGCGTGCCGGTGATGGCACGAGTCAACCGCGCCTTCATGCACCGCGCCACGCGCTGGCTGGCCCACAACGGCGTCCGTCAGTTCCTGGACATCGGCACGGGCATCCCCACCGAGCCCAATCTGCACCAGGTCGCCCAGGAGATCGCGCCGGACGCCCGCGTCGTCTACTGCGACAACGACCCGATCGTCCTGGCCCACGCGGCGGCACTGCTGCGCAGCACGCCCGGCGGTGCCACCGAGTACCTCCAGGCGGACGTCCGCGACCCGGCCGCCATCGTCGAGGGGGCCAGGAAGACCCTGGACCTCACCCGGCCGGTGGCCCTGTCGCTGGTCGCGCTGCTGCACTTCGTCCCCGACGAGGACGGCGCGCACGAACTCGTCGACCGGCTGCTCGCCGAACTCCCCTCGGGCAGCTACCTGATGATGACCCACGCCACCGCCGACTTCACCCCGGAGGAGTCCGCGGCGGCCACGGCGAAACTCAAGGCCGCGGGCGTCACCCTGGCCCTGCGCTCCCGCGAGGAGTTCGGCCGCTTCTTCGACGGCCTCGACCTGGTCGACCCGGGCGTGGCGGTCGTACCCGACTGGCACCCCGAACTCGGCGAGCCGGTCCCGGGCCAGGAGGATGGGGTCATCCCGGGCTACGGGGCGGTGGCCCGCAAGCCGTAGCCGCCAGCCGCAGCCCACCAGCCGTAGCCCGGACCCCCGGGATCCTGATCCCCTGGCGGCCTCCCTACAGCGGGAGGCCGCCAGGGGATTCCGGTACGCCGTCCCGGATGGCTTACGCCGTCCCGGACGGCTCGTCACACGCTCATGGGCCGGTCGTACGGCGATATGGGCGCCGGCAGTCGCGACCCGCCCGAGAGCCGGCGGTCCACGGCCGCCGCCACCGCACGCCCCTCCGCGATCGCCCACACGATCAGCGACTGGCCCCGTGCCGCGTCCCCGGCGGCGAACACGCCCGGCACGTTCGTCGCGAAATCACGGTCCCGCGCGATGGTGCCGCGCGGCTCCAGCGTCAGCCCCAACTGGTCCACGAGCCCGTCCGCCCGGTCGGGCCCGGAGAAACCGAGCGCCAGGAGCACCAGGTCCACCGGCAGCTCCCGCCCGCTGCCCGCCACCGGCTGCCGCGCCGCGTCCACCTCGACGAGATGCAACGACCGCACCCGCCCGTCCTCGTCCCCGGCGAAGCGGAGCGTGGACGCCGCGAACAGGCGCGCGTCCGCGTCGGCCGCCGGCGCACTGCGCAGATCCCGCGCCTCCTCGTGCGCGGCCGACAGCCGGTAGATCTTCGGGTACGTCGGCCAGGGATCCGTGTCCTCGTCGCGGACCGCGCCGGGCTGGGCGTAGATGTCCAGCTGGGTCACCGAGGCCGCGCCCTCGCGAACCGCCGTCCCCAGGCAGTCCGCCCCGGTGTCCCCGCCGCCGACGATCACCACGTGCAGTCCGGCCGCCGACATCGGCGAGACCTCGAGATCGCCCTCGCACACCCGGTTGGCCAGCGGCAGATACTCCATCGCCTGATGGATCCCGGCCAGCTTCCGGCCCGGCACCGGAAGTTCCCGCCAGGCCGTCGCCCCGGTGGCGATCACCACGGCGTCGTAGCGCGCCCGCAGCTCCGCCGCACCCACGTCCCGGCCCACCGCCGTCCCCGTACGGAACCGGGTCCCCTCGGCGACCATCTGCTCGATCCGCCGGTCCAGATGGTGCTTCTCCATCTTGAACGCGGGGATCCCGTACCGCATGAGCCCGCCGATCCGGTCGTCCTTCTCGTACACCGCGACCGTGTGCCCGGCCCGGGTCAGCTGCTGCGCGGCGGCCAGCCCCGTCGGTCCGGAACCGATCACCGCCACCGTCTTCCCCGAGAGCCGGTCCGGCGGATTCGGCGGCGCGAACCCGTCGGCCCAGGCCCGGTCGGCGATCGCCACCTCGACGTTCTTGATCGTCACGGCGGGCTGGTTGATGGCGAGGACGCACCCCGCCTCGCACGGCGCCGGACACAACCGCCCGGTGAACTCGGGGAAGTTGTTCGTCGCGTGCAGCCGGTCGCTCGCCGCCCGCCAGTCCTCCCGCGACACCAGGTCGTTCCACTCCGGGATCAGGTTGCCGAGCGGACACGCGTCGTGACAGAACGGGACGCCGCAGTCCATGCAGCGGTCGGCCTGCTTGCTGACGATGGGCAGGAGCGCGCCGGGGACGTACACCTCGTCCCAGTCCCGGACCCGCTCCTCGACCGGCCGACGGGGCCAGTCCTGGCGGGGGGTGGTCATGAATCCCTTGGGATCGGCCATGGGCGTCTTCCTTGCGTACGCGTGGACAGGCCGAGCGTCAGCGGGCGGCACTCTTTCGGCCACGATACGTCCGGTCCGTACGCCGTGCAGAGAGGCGGACACCGGGCCCGAACAGAGACCGGGCCGACCCGGACCCGAGACCCTGACTCAGACCAGAGATATCGCGTACACGATCGCCGCCGCCGCCGAGGTGGCGGCCCGCACATGGTTCCAGCGCGTCCACTGGCGTACGTACGTCGGCCAGTACGCCGCCGCTTCCGGCGCCCCCGGCTCCAGCTTCCTCAGCGTCTCGTTGCGCGGCACGTTCGCCACGACGGTCACCCCGAAGGCACCGACCAGATACAGCCCGCTGCCCAGCAGCAACGGGAGTGTCCCCTCGTCCGGCCACAGTAGGAACGTCACCATCGCGATCCCCGCGCACAGCCCCGCCGCCCCCAGGAACAGCACCAGGAACACCGGCGTCATCGCCGAGGAGTTGATCGCGTTCATCGCGGCGACCCCCTGCGCCGCCGGCAGCTTGGCGAGCCCCCGCATCACCAGCACCGAGAACGCGCAGAACACCCCCGCCATCACCCCCGTCGTGACGGCGCCGAGCAGCGCGAGCATCGGATACGGCCCGTCGATCACTGTCACCCTGAACTCCCCCTGTCGTCCGAAGATCCTGCCTGTCCCGGCACTGTCACCTCAAGTGATATCCCGGATGTGGTCGGTGACCGTTGTGGTGCCGGTCGGACCGGTGTGGTGCCGACCGGGGAGGGGGCCCCTCCCCCCTCCCCACCCCACCCACCCCCACCCTCCCGCGCCCCCCGCCACTCCCGCAGCCGAGCCTCCACCCGCGCGCCGATCCGCCGTCTCGCCTCGTTGCGCGGCACGCCGTTCATCAGCAGTTCGTCGTACGGCGTCTCCAGATGCCGTACGGAGGCCGCGACCGCCGAGATCACCGCGCCCTCGGTCAACGCCCGCCCGGCGGCGCTACGGCCCACCCGCCCGCTGCCCCGCACGGAGGCGTGGGCCGCGATCTCCCGGGCCCGCGTCACCGGGCAGCCGGGCAGCAGGCGCAGGATCTCCGCCGCGAACGCCTCCGTGAAGCGCGCGTCCGCCGCCGCCCGCCGCCGCGCGTCCCGCAGCCGGCGCCGCTGCCGGGCGTCGGCGTCGGCCAGGCACCGCTGCTCGGCCCGGGCGAGTCCCGCCTCCTCGACCAGGACGCCCTGCCGCTCGTAGCGCCCCTTGCGCCGGTTGAACCGCACGACCACCGCCGACAGCCCGCTCTCCTCCCGCGATCTGCGCGTCAGCGCCGTGTCCCCGCGTGGCAGGAACACCAGGTGCCCCAGGTCGGCGCAGTCCAGGCAGTGGGACCCGCCCTCCTCCAGCACCAGCATCGGCTGCGGCCCCCGGCGGCAGCCCGCGCAGTACTTCCGCCGGAGCGGCTGCACGACGAGAAGGCCGGTGCGGGGCGGGGGAGTTGCCAGTGCTGCCATGCAGGCTTCATTCCCGCTGGTGGGCGCGGTAGCACCCGGCCGGCATCTCGGGTCGCGCCGGCACGGGGCGATCCGCCGCCGGACGGCGACCGCGACGCGTCGCGACCGGTGCCTGACGCATCATGGGCCGTGTGCGACTCGAAGCGATCACCTGGGAACGGCTCGGCGACCTCCTCGCCGAGCGGCTGCTCGATCTGAAGCCGGCGGACGGCAGCCCCTGGCCCCGCATCGCCTTCGACGGCGCCCCGGCGGCCCGCCCCGGGGACCTCGCCACCCGCGTCGCCGAGGCGCTGCGGATACGTGGCCGCGCCTCCCGCGTCGTGGACGCGCACGGCTTCCTGCGTCCCGCCTCCCTCCGTCTGGAGTACGGCCGGCACGACGTCGAGGCCTACTACGACGGCTGGTTCGACACCGGCACCCTCTGGCGCGAGGTGTTCGGCCCCCTGGAGGCAGGCGGCGACGGGCGGATCCTGCCCGACTTCTGGGACCCGGCCACCGACCGGGCCACCCGCAGTTCCTACGTCGACCTCCCGCCGGGCGGTTTCCTGCTGCTGCACGGCCCCCTCCTCCTGCGACACTGGTTTCCCTTCGACCTCACCGTCCATGTCCAGCTCTCCCCGGCCGCCCTGCGCCGGCGCACCCCGGACGCGGACCGGTGGACGCTTCCCGCCTTCGACACCTACGCCACCGAGACCGACCCCGCCGCCACGGCCGACGTCCTGGTCCGTGCGGACGATCCGCGCCACCCGGCGTGGGGCGGGTGAGCCGGGGCGCGGGTGGCCCGCCGGGTGAGATGCGGGTGTCCGCGGGCACGGCGAGAATGGAGGGGCGCCGGGACGAGCGGTGCTCTCCGTGCCGCGCCGGCCGTCCGGTACCGGGAGGTACCCATGACCACAGCCGGAGAGATCATGCACCGGGGCGCCCGCTGGATCCCCGCCCATGAAACCCTCGACCGCGCCGCACAGTTGATGCGCGAACTCAATGTCGGAGCCCTGCCCATCGGCGACGACAACGACCGGCTCTGCGGCATCCTCACCGACCGCGACATCGTCGTCGGCTGCGTGGCCATGGGCCGCGACCCGGCGAAGGTCACCGCCGGGGAGATGGCCCGGGGCACCCCGCGCTGGATCGACGCGGGCGCCGACGTCGGTGACGTGCTCGGCGAGATGCAGGACCACCAGATCCGCAGGCTCCCCGTCATCGAGAACAAGCGACTGGTCGGCATGATCAGCGAGGCCGACCTCGCCCGGCATCTGACCGAGGGTCAGATCGCCTCCTGGGCCGAGAGCGTCTACGCCAGGACCGGTCCCTGACCGCGCCCCCCACGACGACCCGGCCCTGCCGCCGCCCGGGGCCGGGTGCCCTCAGAGCCAGCCGTTGCGCCGGAAGCCGCGGTACAGCACCAGGCAGGCCACGGATATCACGCCGATGACCAGCGGATAGCCGAACCTCCAGTGCAGCTCCGGCATGTGGTCGAAGTTCATGCCGTACACCCCGCAGACCATCGTCGGCACCGCGATCACCGCGGCCCAGGCGGTGATCTTGCGCATGTCCTCGTTCTGCGCGACCGTGACCTGCGCCAGGTGTGCCTGAAGGATCGAGTTCAGCAGTTCGTCGAACGCGGCGATCTGTTCCGTGGCTCGCAGCAGATGGTCGGAGACGTCCCGGAAGTACGCCTGTATCTCCGGTTCGATCACTCGGACCGGACGGTCGGCGAGGTCCAGCAGCGGGCGCTTCAGCGGGACCACCGCCCGCTTCAGCTCCAGGAGTTCACGCTTGAGCTGGTAGATGCGCCCCGGGTCGGCCCGTGCCCCGTTCTCCGCGAAGACGTCCGCCTCGACCTGGTCGATGTCCGCCTGCACGGCGTCCGTGACGTTCAGATAGTCGTCCACGACATGGTCCGCGATGGCGTGCAGCACCGCCGACGGGCCCTTGGCGAGCTGCCCCGGATCGGACTCCAGCTCCTCGCGGAGCGGGCCCAGTGAGCCGTGCCGCCCGTGCCGGACCGTGACGACGAAGTCCTGGCCGACGAACACCATGATCTCGCCGGTGTTCACCACCTCGCTCGTCGCGGTGAGCTCCTCGTGCTCGACGTAGCAGACCGTCTTGAACACCGCGAACAGCGTCTCGCCGTACCGCTCGACCTTGGGGCGCTGATGGGCCTCGACGGCGTCCTCCACGGCCAGCGGATGCAGGTCGAAGAGTTCGGCGATGCCCGCGAACTCGGCGTTCGTCGGTTCGTGCAGCCCCAGCCAGACGAAGCCCTGGCCGCTCTTGCGGACCCGCTCGACCGTTTCGACCAGATCCTCGCAGACAGGGGCCCTCACACCCTCCTGGTAGGTCACGCAGTTCACCACCGAGGAGCCCAGCGGGGAGCGCGCGTGGTGACTGAGATCGACCCGGGCACGGCGCCGGGCCAGCCGGGCCACCCCGCGCAGGCCGCCGACCCGGCCGAGGCCGGTGACCTTCCGCAGATTCCCTGCCATGGTCATCTGGATCTCCTTGCGTGGCTCTCCTCGCGCCGTACTCCCGCGCCCTGGTCGGGCCAGTCTGCCAGGCTCGCGTATGCCGTGGGTAAGCCTGTGGAAAGGGCTGGTTCCGGTTTGTTCCCGCCTGTGGACAACGGGGCTGCGGGCCACCACCGGTACCGATTCCCCGCCCTCTCCGAGAGGAACACCCCTGTGCCCCGCCATGGATTCATGGCCGCGTCGACCGCCTCCGGAAAGAGGGGAAACTGGGATGATCAGCACATGACGCGAACCGACGGGTACCTTCTCGACAACCGGCAGTCCGAGGCGGCGGAACGCTTCGACGCCTTCGCCACCCTTTTCGACCCCACGACGTTCCGCCACCTCGAAGGGCTGGGCGTCGGCCCCGGCTGGCGCTGCTGGGAGGTCGGGGCCGGCGGGACCTCGGTCGTGGCCTGGCTGGCGAAGAAGGTCGGCCCCACCGGGAAGGTCGTCGCGACCGACATCGACACCTCACGGCTCGCCGCCGCCGCTCGCCCCCCGGTCGAGGTGCGCGTCCACGACGTCGGCGTCGAGGAACCGCCCGCCGAGGGCTTCGACCTGGTGCACGCCCGGCTCGTCCTGGTCCATGTCCCGGACCGGGAGCGGGCGTTGCGTTCCATGGTGGCGGCCCTGCGCCCCGGCGGACGCCTGCTCGTCGAGGACGGCGACCCCGCCCTTCAGCCCCTGCTCTGCCCCGACGAGCACGGCCCCGAACAGCAGCTCGCCAACCGGCTGCGCCACGGCTTCCGCACGCTGCTCGCCGACCGCGGCGCCGACCTCTCCTACGGCCGTAAGCTCCCCCGCCTGCTTCGCGAGGCCGGACTCCAGCGCGTCGAGGCCGACGCCTACTTCCCGGTCACCTCACCCGCGTGCGCCGCCCTGGAGTCGGCGACGGTCCGCCAGATCCGCGACGGACTCGTCAGCGCCGGTCTCGCGACCGCCGAGGAGATCGACCGCCACCTGACCCATGTCGCCTCCGGCACGATGGACCTGGCCACGGCACCCATGATCTCCGCGTGGGGGCGCAAGGCGTAGAGCCGAAGGGACTGCCCGTCGGGGACGGCGACGGCCCAGCGGTCCCGCGATCGGATGTCCACGGCCAGCGCCAGCGCCAGCGCCGGCGCCCGGCGCCGGCCCGGCCGTCCGCCGAGCACCCGTCGGCCGTCCGTCAAGCACCGGGCCACCCGATCAGGGGACCACTGGGCCGTCCCCCCCGGAAACTGCTCATCCACGCGCCGGAGACCGCTCGGCCACCCGCCGGTGACCGAGCCGATGCGTCCCGTCGACGTCGCCTCATCCGGTGACCCGGGCCCCGTTCGTGACCGCCTGGGTCGTCTCGTCGCCCGGCGTGGGCGGGCGGGCGCCGATCCGTTCCACCGCGCGGGCTCCCGCCCGGCACCCCTCGGCGGCCGCTTCCGCGGGCTCGTCGCCCCGGAGGAGGGAGGCGAGGAAGGCGCCCGTGAAGGCGTCGCCCGCGCCCGTGGTGTCGCGGGGCGTCGCGGGGACGGCCGGGACGGCGGCGACGACCGCGCCGCCGCGCGCGATCAGCGCCCCGTCGGCCCCCTGCTTGGCCACCACCAGCGGGACCCGGCGGCTCAGCTCGGCCGCCGCCTCCGCCCCGTCCGGGGACCCGGTCAGCAGACACGACTCGTCACGGCTGGGCAGCAGGATGTCCACCCCCGCGACGAGCGTGAGGAAACGCTCGGCGCCCAGCTCCACGAGGAAGCCCGCCGACGCCGGATCGAGGCTCGTCGGCACCCCGCGCGCCCGTGCCGACGCCAACGCCGTACGGACCAGGGCCCGACCGGACGCGGAGAACATCAGATAGCCCGACAGATGCAGACGGCCCACCCCGTCCAGCAGGGTGTCCGACCAGTCGTCGGGCTCCAGCCGGAGCGCGGCCCCGCTGTCGGTGAGGAACGTCCGCTCGGCCGCCGCCTGCGCGTCCACCAGACAGATCACCGTCCCGGTCGGTGCCTGCGGATCGACGACGAGCCGGGGCCGTACCCCGCACGCGGTCAGCTCGCGTTCGTGCCAGGCCGCCGAGTCCGCACCCACCCGGCCGAGCAGCCGTACGTCCGCACAGCCCCGGTGCGCCGCCCAGCACGCCACGTTGGCGCCCGCGCCACCCGGCAGGGTCCGGATCACGGCCGCCGTGTCCGTTCCCGGCGTCAGCGGCCCCCGGTGCCGTGCGACGACGTCCGTCACCACGTCCCCGACGACCAGCAGCGCCCCGCCCGGGCGTCCGGTCATCCCTCGGCCCAGGCCGCCGCGATCCGGGCCGCCAGGCGGACGTTGCCGCGCACGGCCGCCAGATTCGCGCTCAGCGACGCCCCGTCGGTGTGCCGGACCAGGTGGTCGAGGAGGAACGGAGTGACCCCCTGACCGGTGACGCCCGCCTCCTCGCACGCGTGCAGCGCGTCCGCGAGCACCCGCGCGTGCACCTCGGGATCCAGTTGCTCCTCCTCGGGCACCGGGTTGGCGACGATCAGCGCCGACTCCGGCCCGCCGAGCGCGTCCTGGGCCCGCATCACTCCGGCCACCTGCGCGGGCGTCTCCAGCGTCCAGCCCACCGGATGCCCCGAGTCGGACAGATAGAAGCCCGGGAAGCGGTCCGTGCCGTATCCGGCGACGGCCACGCCCAGGGTCTCCAGACGCTGCAAGGTCGCCGGAACGTCCAGGATCGACTTCACGCCCGCGCACACCACCGTGATCCTGGTCCGCGCGAGCAGCCCCAGGTCGGCCGACTCGTCCTGGGTCACCGTCCACTCCCGGTGCACCCCGCCGAGCCCGCCCGTCGCGAACACCCGGACCCCCGCCAGCGCCGCGAGCAGCGCCGTCGCCGACACCGTGGTCGCCCCGCTCGCCCCCGAGGCCACCGCGAGCGGCAGATCACGATGGCCCAGCTTGCGGATGCCGTCCTCGTTGGCGACCCGCTCCACCTGCTCCTTGTCGAGGCCGATATGGGGCCGCCCGTCCAGTACGGCGATCGTCGCCGGAACGGCGCCCTCCGCGCGGACGGCGGCCTCCAGCTCCCGCGCGACCTGGAGGTTGCGCGGGCGCGGCAGCCCATGAGCGATGATCGTGGACTCCAGAGCCACCACGGGGCGACGCGCGTCGACCGCCTCCCGCACCTCTTCCGACACCACCAGCACCATGTGCCTGTCTCCTGTCCTCGGGCCTTCCCTCATCTCTGGCGGGCGGCGCACCCGGCCAAACCCCGGCCGTCTGTGGGGGACACCACCGGCCCGCGACGCATGGCGGAGGCGACGTCCGTCGGCGAGGAGCCCGGTGGCCCGGAGGACCCTCAGAACAGGGGCTCGGGCAGGACCCCTTCCAGCGCGAGCAGCTTCCGCTTGGTCTCCAGACCGCCCCCGAACCCGCCGATGCCGCCGTCGCGCTCGACGACCCGATGACAGGGCACGACGACCGGCAGCGGATTGGCGCCCATCGCCGTCCCCACCGCCTGCGCCGCCCCCGGCTGCCCGACCCGCCGGGCCAGATCGCCGTAGCCGACGACCGCGCCGTACGGCACTCCGGAGGCCAGCTCGCGCAGGACCTGGCGGTTGAAGCCCGAGATCAGCGACCAGTCCAGAGGCAGGTCGAACGTGTGCCGCTCACCCGCGAAATAGGCGTCGACCTGGCGTATCGCCTCGGCGAGCAGCGGGGAGCCGGGCGCCTCGACGGGCTCCGCGCCCAGTCGGCCCGCGAGCCTGCCGAGCGCCTGGTCACGGACCGCCCCGGTGGCGTGGAACACGACGTTGACCAGGCCCTCGTGGGTCGCGGCCAGCAGCAGCGGACCGATGTCGGTGCCGACCACGGCCCAGACGACCTGCTGCCCGTCCCGCCCAAGACTGTTCATGGGCCCCACCGTACGGCCTGCCACTGACAACGCCGCCGACAACGGCCCTGACCAGGCCGTTCAGTACCGGTACAGGGCCCTGCGCACCACGTCGGGCTTGTTGGTGATCACACCGTCGACCCCGTACCGGGCGACGGTCCTCGCCCTGGCGGCGTCGTCGACCGTCCAGACGAAGACCTTCATCGGCTTGCCGTGCGGTCCCTTCAGGGCGTGCACCGCGTCGACATAGTCCCGGGCCAGGCCGGTGTGCGAGGGGTTGATCTGATCGGCGAAGACCGCGTACCGCGCCAGGTCCGCCTCGGCCGGCCTGCCCAGCAGGCCGGTCCGTACCGCCGGTTTCAGTTCGTGCACCGTGCGCAGACTGTCGGCGCTGAAGCTCTGCACGATCAGCCGTCCGCTCACATGCTGCTGGTCGAGCCAGCCCTCGTTGCCCAGCAGCTTCAGCGTCTGCTGCTCGATCCCCGGATACAGCTCGGGGTTCTTGATCTCCAGCAGCAGTTTCTGGTGATGGTGCTCCACGCGCTGCATGTACTGCTTCAGTGTGGGCACGCGCGTGCCCGTGTACATCGCGCCGAACCAGCTTCCCGCGTCCAGCCGGGCGATCTCGGCCGCCGTGAAGTCCTTCACCTTCCAGGGTGCACGGCCGGGAAAGACCTCCGCCACGTTCGTCGTACGGCGGAGGCTGTCGTCGTGGATCACCACGAGCTCGCCGTCCTTGGTGCGCTGGACGTCGTTCTCCACCCAGACGATGCCCAGGGCGGCCGCCTCGTCGACGGCGCCCAGGGTGTTCTCCGGGGCGAGCGCCGAGGCACCCCGGTGGGCGACGACCACGGCGTGGGTGGCGATGCCCGCCCGGGCGTCGTGGACGGGGAGCACGAGGGCGACGGTACCCAGGAGCGCGGTGGTCGCGACGGCTACTGTGCGCGCATGCATGGGTACTCCTCGCGTCGACGCTCACGTACAGCTCAACTGTGACAGCACAGAGTCGACGACGGAGGGGGTGCGGGATGACCGGAGGATGAAAGAAGGAGACGATCGAGGCTGTTTACCGCTGCCGCACATGTGCGGCAAGGACGTGTTTCTTTGCCGGAAAATCGTTCGACCATTCCGGTGGGAGTCATACTCTCTCTCAGCCTTGGCCGCTCGCGCGGCCCTGGGAGGGGCGCGTAAAGGAAAAAAGCAAGCAACAGGGCGGAAGGGCAACCGCGCATGCAAGGCACGGTCGACGGATTCAGCTACGGAATCGTCACCCCGCTGGTGGCCTACCTCATGGCCTGCCTCGGCGGTGCGCTCGGCCTGCGCTGCACCACCAGAGCCCTGCTCGTCGCCCATTCCTGGCGCCCCGGATGGCTGGCCCTCGGTTCCGCCGCGATCGGCTCCGGCATCTGGACCATGCACTTCATCGCGATGATGGGCTTCACCGTCAGGGGTGCCCCGATCCACTACGACAAGCCCACGACCTACGCCAGCCTCGGCGTCGCCATCCTCATGGTGGGCGTGGGGGTCTTCATCGTCGGCTACCGGGGCGCGACCGGAACCGCCCTGTTCACCGGCGGCACCATCACCGGCCTGGGCATCGCGTCGATGCACTACCTGGGCATGGCCGGGATGCGGTTCAACGGCAAGCTGGAGTACAACACCGTCACCGTCGGCTTCTCCGTCGCGATAGCCATGGCCGCGGCCACCGCGGCACTGTGGTCGGCCGGACAGGTCAGGGGCTTCCTGTGGAGCGTGGGCGCCAGCCTCGTCATGGGGCTCGCCGTCACCGGCATGCACTACACGGGCATGGCCGCGCTGAGCGTCCACCTGCACACGACCGGCAGCCCGGCCGAGGGCGACTCTCCCGCGACCCTCCTCGCGCCGATGCTGATCGGCCCCCTTGCCTTCCTGGTGCTGGCCGGCGTCGTCGTGATGTTCGACCCCCTCATGGTGGGCAAGCCCCGCTGGACCCCCGTCGAACACAAGCCCGGTGTCCCGGCGCATCCGAGCGTGCAGCACTCCGCCCGCCGCCCGGTGCTGCGGCCCCGCCGCAAGGTCTCCCACCGCGAGTCCCGCACCCCGCAGAACCGCTGACCCCGCGCCTCCGGAACGCGGTCCGCCCGCACGAAACCGCTGATCCGGCCCCGTTGTCAGTGGGGGGTCGTACGGTGGATGGCATGCGGCCCGTCTCTCACATCGAACGCACGGTGGCGCCCTTCGAGGTCGTCAGCCCCTACCAGCCCAGCGGCGACCAGCCGACGGCCATCGCCGAGCTCGCCCGGCGCGTCGAGGCCGGCGAGAAGGACGTCGTCCTCCTCGGCGCGACCGGCACCGGCAAGTCCGCCACCACCGCGTGGATGATCGAGAAGCTCCAGCGGCCCACCCTGGTGATGGCGCCGAACAAGACCCTGGCCGCCCAGCTGGCGAACGAATTCCGCGAGCTCCTCCCGAACAACGCGGTCGAATACTTCGTCTCGTACTACGACTACTACCAGCCCGAGGCGTACGTACCGCAGTCGGACACCTACATCGAGAAGGACTCCTCGATCAACGAGGAGGTCGAGCGGCTGCGCCACTCCGCAACCAACTCGCTGCTCACCCGGCGTGACGTCGTCGTGGTCGCCTCGGTGTCCTGCATCTACGGCCTCGGCACACCGCAGGAGTACGTGGACCGGATGGTCCCGCTGAAGGTCGGCGAGGAGATCGACCGCGACGAGCTGCTGCGCCGCTTCGTGGACATCCAGTACACGCGCAACGACCTGGCGTTCACCCGCGGCACCTTCCGGGTGCGCGGCGACACCATCGAGATCTTCCCGGTCTACGAGGAGCTCGCCGTCCGCATCGAGATGTTCGGCGACGAGATCGAGGCCCTGTCCACGCTGCACCCCCTCACCGGCGAGATCATCAGCGACGACGAGCATCTGTACGTCTTCCCCGCGTCCCACTACGTCGCCGGCCCGGAGCGGATGGAGCGGGCCGTCAACGACATCGAGAAGGAACTGGGGGAGCGCCTGGCCGAGCTGGAGAAGCAGGGCAAGCTCCTGGAGGCCCAGCGGCTGCGGATGCGGACCACCTACGACATCGAGATGCTCCGCCAGATCGGCTCGTGCTCCGGCGTGGAGAACTACTCGATGCACTTCGACGGCCGTGAGCCCGGTTCCCCGCCGAACACCCTGCTCGACTACTTCCCGGACGACTTCCTGCTCGTCATCGACGAGTCGCATGTGACCGTCCCGCAGATCGGCGCGATGTACGAGGGCGACGCCTCCCGCAAGCGGACCCTCGTCGACCACGGCTTCCGGCTGCCCTCCGCCCTCGACAACCGTCCCCTGAAGTGGGAGGAGTTCCAGGGGCGCATCGGGCAGACCGTGTATCTGTCGGCGACGCCCGGCAAGTACGAGCTCTCCCGCGGGGACGGGGTCGTCGAACAGATCATCCGCCCCACCGGCCTCGTCGACCCCGAGGTGGTCGTCAAGCCCACCGAGGGCCAGATCGACGACCTGGTGCACGAGATCCGCACCCGTGTGGAGAAGGACGAGCGCGTCCTGGTCACCACGCTCACCAAGAAGATGGCCGAGGACCTCACGGAGTACTTCCTGGAACTCGGCATCCAGGTGCGCTACCTGCACAGCGACGTCGACACCCTGCGCCGCATCGAGCTGCTGCGCGAGCTGCGCGCCGGTGAGTTCGACGTCCTGGTCGGCATCAACCTCCTGCGGGAGGGGCTCGACCTGCCCGAGGTCTCCCTGGTGGCGATCCTCGACGCCGACAAGGAGGGCTTCCTGCGCTCCGGCACCTCGCTGATCCAGACCATCGGCCGCGCGGCGCGCAATGTCTCCGGCCAGGTGCACATGTACGCCGACAAGATCACGCCCGGCATGGAGCGGGCCATCGACGAGACCAACCGCCGCCGCGAGAAGCAGGTCGCCTACAACAAGGCGAACGGCATCGACCCGCAGCCGCTCCGCAAGAAGATCAACGACATCGTCGCGCAGATCGCCCGCGAGGAGGTCGACACCGAGCAGCTGCTCGGCTCGGGCTACCGGGCGAAGAAGGACGGACGCGGCACCAAGGCCCCCGTGCCCTCCCTCAGCGACAAGGCGGCCCGGGCGGCCGGGGGCACCCCGTCCAAGTCCGCCAAGGGCAAGGCCAAGGAGACCGTCCCCACCGACCGCCCGGCGGCCCAACTCGCCGAGCAGATCGAGGAGATGACGGAGCGCATGCGGGCCGCCGCCGCGGACCTGCAGTTCGAGGTCGCCGCCCGGATCCGCGACGAGGTCTCCGAGATGAAGAAGGAACTGCGTCAGATGAGGGAGGCGGGTCTGGCCTGACGGACCCGTGCGGTCGCCGTGCCCGGTCCGCGACGCGCAGTGTTGCAAGACCGACACAAAGTGCGTGCCCGGGTACGGCACGGTCAGTGCCTGTGCGTAGGGTTTTCCGCAACCGCGGACTCCGCGGCAACAGGGGACAGTTCGAGAGGGGAATCAGCCCGTGACCGTCAACATGACCAAGGGCCAGGCCATCAGTCTGCAGAAGAACGACGGGGGCAGCCTGACCGCGGTCCGCATGGGTCTCGGTTGGCAGGCGGCCCCGCGGCGTGGCCTGTTCGGCTCCCGTACCCGGGAGATCGACCTCGACGCCTCCGCCGTGCTGTTCGCGGACAAGCAGCCCGTGGACGTCGTGTTCTTCCGTCACCTGGTGAGCGACGACGGCTCCGTCCGGCACACCGGTGACAACCTCGTCGGCGGTGTCGGCCAGGGCGGCGACGACGAGGCGATCCTCGTCGACCTCGCGCGCATCCCGGTCCACATCGACCAGATCGTCTTCACCGTGAACTCCTTCACGGGCCAGACGTTCCAGGAGGTGCAGAACGCCTTCTGCCGCCTGGTCGACGAGACCAACGGCCAGGAGCTGGCGCGCTACACGCTCGCGGGCGGTGGCGCGTACACGGCCCAGATCATGGCCAAGGTGCACCGCTCGGGCGCGGGCTGGACCATGACGGCCCTCGGTGCCCCGGCCAACGGCCGTACCTTCCAGGACCTGATGCCGGCCCTCGTGCCGCTCCTGTAACAGGCCCCGGCCGACCGACACGACATCACCACACGCGACACAGGGGGACAGGCGATGACGGCCGAGCTGGTGCGGGGGCAGAACCACCCGCTCTCCACGGTTCGCCTCGAGATCAGGATCTCGGCCGGCACGCCGGTCGTGGCCGCGGCCACGCTCAGCGACGAGAACGGCAGGGCGCAGGGCGTCGAATGGGTGGCCCACCCGGGCTCCCCGACCCTGCCCGGTCTGGAGGTCTCCCGGCAGGCGGCCGCCGATCACCGGCTCGCCGTGGACCTGGACGCCATGCCGGCGAGCGTGCACCGGGTCAACGTCCTGCTCTCCCTGCCCACCGGCGACGGGGGAGGCCCGGTCAGCTTCGGCTCCGTGCCGCCCCCCGCCGTCAAGGTGACCGGCCTCGACGGCACCGAGGTCGCCGGGTACACCGTCACCGGTCTGGGCGCCGAGTCGGCGGTCGTCGCCCTGGAGCTCTACCGGCGCCAGGGCGCCTGGAAGGTGCGGGCCGTCGGCCAGGGGTACGCGGGCGGCCTCGCCGAACTCCTCACCGACCAGGGACTGCCGCAGGCGCAGCAGCTCGCGGCCGGAATCAACGAGGCGGTGGCCCAGGGGCTGGCCCGTTCGGTCCCGGCCCCGCCCTCGCGTACGTCCGACGGTGACCGGTCCCGGCAGGCGGCCGCGTCCGCCCTCGGCCCGGACCAGAGCGGCTCCGGGTACGGCGCGCAGGGCGCCACCGGCTACCAGCCCGGCGCTCCCACGGGTTCCGCGCCGACGGGCGGGCCGTCGGATCCCGTTCCCACGGGCACGGCACCCGCGGACTCCGGCACCCCTCAGCCGGTCCCACCTACTCCGCCCACCGCCGGCGGTCCGGTCGACTACGTCCACCCCGGCCGACGGAACGCCGCTCCGCCGCCGCCCCCGCCCACCGCGCCGCCGGCCCGGCCGGGGCAGCCCGCCGTGCCCGTCGCGGGCGACGCGACCGGCTGGTCGATGGAGGAGCGGCTCTACAACCAGGTCTGGGGCATGTTCGAGGACCTGGCCCGCACCACGTCCGCCTACCGCTCCGCCGTCGACTTCGCCGACACCCGTATGGAGAAGGAGCTCGACCAGGTCCTGTCCGACCCGCGGAGCAGGATCGGCGGCCAGGGGGACGCGGCCCGCGAGGCGGCCCAGGCCCGGCACATCCAACTCGTCGACCAGGCCCGGCAGGCCCTGGAGCGGGACCTCGTCCAGCTCGGCGCCGAGTCCGACGTCGTCGAACCGGCGCTGCCCCCGGCCTACGCCCGCTGGGACAGCCCCGTCTGGCACGCCTACCGCGTCCCGATGGAGATGCCCATGGCGCTGCGCCTCGGCGACCTCCACCTCCCCGAGAGCGACCCGCTGCGCATCCCGATGCTGGTCCGTCTCCCGCTGGAGCGCGGGCTGTGGATCGACAGCGGCGCCTCGGGATCGGCCGAGGAGCCGTTCGTCGACTCCCACGAGCTGCGGCATCTCGCCCTGGTGTCGGCCGTGGCGCACACCGCCCGGCTGCTGGCGGTGTATCCGGCGGACGAGTTCACCGTGCACGTCGTCGATCCGGCGGGCTCCGGGGCGCAGGCCCTCGCACCGCTCGTCCGGGCCGGGGTGCTCGCGGCCCCGCCGGCCGCCGGCGCGGCGGGGGTGGCGGACGTCCTGGGCCGGCTGACCCAGCGCGTCGACCTGGTGCAGATGGCGGTGCGCGGAGGCGCCGCCGACTCCCTCCCGCCCGGCTTCGACACCTCCCAGCAGCTCCTCGTCGTCAACGACTTCCCGCACGGCTTCGACGACCGCGCCGTCAACCAGCTCCGGTACCTCGCGGACGAGGGTCCCGCCGTGGGTGTCCATCTGATGCTGGTCGCCGACCGGGAGGACGCCTCCGGTTACGGACCGTTGCTGGATCCGCTGTGGCGGGGGCTGCTCCGGCTGACCCCGGTGCCCGACGACCATCTCGCGGACCCCTGGGTGGGGCACGCCTGGACCTATGAACCGGCGCTCGTGCCGCCCGGCAGCGAGATCCTCCAGCAGGTGCTGGCCCAGGTCGCGAGCGCGCGTACCAAGTACACGTAAAGCCGCCCTGACCAGGGAATTTGGTCTTTCTTTTACTTGCCCCTTTACCTTTCCTTGGTGATTGGGGTACTGTTTTCCGTACGGAGGGGAGTACTCCCTGGCTGCGGCGCACCCGTCAATACGGATCGAAGTGGATCCCGGGACGCCGGCCCGTCCCGCCGGGGACGGGTGGAAGAGACCTCCGGCAGCGCGACGACGCTGATCACCTGCCGTTACGTACTGCCGGAGGCGCAGTGGATGTTTCCCTGAACCTGTGGGTTCTCACCATCGTGGGTCTGGCCGCCCTGATCGCGGTCGACTTCTTCATCGGCCGCAAGCCGCATGACGTGTCGATCAAGGAAGCGGGCATCTGGACCGTCGTCTGGATCGCCCTGGCCGGGCTCTTCGGCCTCGGCCTCCTCGTCTTCGGCGGCGGCCAGCCCGCCGGAGAGTTCTTCGCCGGCTTCATCACCGAGAAGTCGCTCAGCGTCGACAACCTCTTCGTCTTCGTCCTGGTCATGGCGAAGTTCGCCGTCCCGTCGCAGTACCAGCAGCGGGTCCTGCTGGTGGGCGTGCTCATAGCCCTGGTCCTGCGGGCCGTCTTCATCGCCGCGGGCGCCGCGATCCTCGCCAGCTTCGCCTGGGTGTTCTACCTCTTCGGCGCCTTCCTCATCTGGACCGCCTGGAAGCTGATCCAGGAGGCCCGGGCCGACGAGGAGGATGAGGAGTTCGAGGAGAACAAGCTGCTCAAGGCGGTCGAGCGCAGGTTCGGCGTGGCCGACCGCTACCACGGCACCAAGCTGTGGATCGAGCAGAACGGCAAGCGGGTCATGACCCCGATGCTCGTCGTGATGCTCGCGATCGGCACCACCGACGTCCTGTTCGCGCTGGACTCCATCCCCGCGATCTTCGGCCTCACGCAGGACCCGTACATCGTCTTCACCGCCAACGCCTTCGCGCTGATGGGCCTGAGGCAGCTGTACTTCCTCATCGGCGGCCTGCTGAAGAAGCTGGTCCACCTCAGCTACGGCCTGTCGATCATCCTGGGCTTCATCGGCGTCAAGCTGGTGCTGCACGCACTGCACGAGTCCGGCGTCCACGTCCCCGAGATCAGCATCCCGGTCTCGCTCGGCGTCATCTGCGCCGTCCTGATCGTCACCACGATCACCAGCCTGCGCGCCTCGAAGAAGCAGGCGGCGGCCGAGGCGGCGCGGACGGAGAGCGAAGGCGCTCCGAAGGACAGCATCCAGGCCTGACCACGGACGACGTAGGAACAACCAGCCCGGCCGGCGGCGCGCGGCGCATTGCCGACCGCCGCCCCCGGTGCTTCCTTTGGACACGGGCGCCCGCACCAGGGGCGCCCGTTACGGGCGGAGGCACCATGAGCGGCAGTTCACAGAAGTTCGTCCAGATCATCGACTTCGAGACCGACCGGATCGACGAGATGCGCGCACTCGCCGAGGAGGGCGACCAGACACTCGGGGACGGCGCCGGCGGCCCCGTGCGGCGCCTCGTCCTCAAGGACAGGACCCGGCCGGACCGCTACCTGGTCGTGGTCGAGTTCGACTCCTACGAGGAGGCCATGCGCAACAGCGAATCCCCCGGGACGAGCAAGTTCGCCGAGCGGATGGCAGCGCTCTGCACCAAGCCCCCGTCCTTCACCGACTGCGACGTCGAGGACGTCACCGCGTTCGAATGACGCGAGGGCCGCACCGGCCGTAGGAGCCGGAATGCGAAGCCCCGACAGCTCTGCGACGATCGCTGCATGATCGCTCGGCTCAGGACGCTCACCACCCGGTGGACGACCCTCGTGCCGGTGCTGGCCGTGGTGCTCCTGGTCCTGACCTGGGGCCGCGACCTTCCTGTGGCGGTCGTCGTGCTGGTCACCGCGGTCCTCGCCGCATCCGTCCTGGCCGCCGTGCACCATGCCGAGGTCGTCGCCCACCGGGTCGGCGAACCCTTCGGCTCCCTCGTCCTCGCGATCGCCGTGACGGTCATCGAGGTCGCCCTGATCGTGACCCTCATGGTGGACGGCGGCGACAAGTCCTCGACCCTGGCGCGGGACACGGTCTTCGCCGCCGTGATGATCACCTGCAACGGCGTGGTCGGCATCTGCCTCCTCGTCGCCTCGCTGCGGCACGGCACGGCCGTGTTCAACCCCGAGGGCACGGGCGCCGCCCTCGCCACCGTGGCGACACTCGCCACCCTCAGCCTGGTCCTGCCGACCTTCACGACCAGCAAACCGGGACCGGAGTTCTCCGCCGTCCAGCTCACCTTCGCCGCACTGTCCTCACTGATCCTGTACGGCCTGTTCGTGGCGACCCAGACCGTCCGGCACCGCGACTACTTCCTGCCGGTCACCCGCCAGGGAGAAGTGATCACCGCCGACGACCACGCGGGAGTCCCGTCCTCCCGGGAGGCACGGATCAGCCTCGGCCTCCTCGGCCTGGCCCTGATCGGGGTGGTGGGCCTGGCGAAGGGCGTCTCGCCCACGATCGAGTCCGGGGTGGAGGCGGCCGGACTGCACCATGCCGTCGTCGGCGTGGTCATCGCGCTGCTCGTGCTGCTCCCCGAGACCATCGCCGCCCTGCGCTCGGCCCGTCGCGACCGGGTGCAGACCAGCCTCAACCTGGCGCTCGGCTCCGCCATGGCCAGCATCGGCCTGACGATCCCCGCGGTCGCCCTCGCCTCCGTCTGGCTCTCCGGCCCCCTCGTCCTGGGCCTGGGCGCCACCTACATGGTGCTGCTCGCGCTGACCGTCGTGGTCAGCTCCCTGACCGTGGTGCCGGGACGGGCCACCCCGCTCCAGGGCGGCGTCCACCTCGTCCTCTTCCTGGCCTACCTGGAACTGGCGATCAACCCCTGACGCCGCCCCGGCCGCCCCGACGTTTCGCCACGGATCACTCCAGGACCGGCTGCACGGCCGGCAGCCGCACCGGCCGGGTCTCCGGCAGCAGCGCGAAGCAGCCCAGGCTGACCAGCGCGATCACCGTGAGATAGGCGCCCACCCCCCACGGGACCCGCCCCGAGTGCTCCGCCAGGGCCGTCGCCACGATCGGCGTGAGCGCACCCCCGAGGACACCGCCGAGGTTGTAGCCGACCGCCGCGCCCGTGCAGCGCACCCGCGGCTCGTACAGCTCGGGAAGATAGGCCGCGATCACCCCGAACATCGTGACGAACGCGAGAAGCGCCCCCAGGAACCCGAGGAACATCGCCAGGGGAGCGCCGGTCGACAGCAGCGCCACCATCGGCAGCATCCACAACGCAGCCGCCGCACAGCCCACGAGACACAGGGGCCGGCGTCCGAACCGGTCGCCCAGCATCGCCGCCACCGGCGTCAGCGCGCCCTTCACCACCACCGCGCCCATGATGCAGGTCAGCATCACGGTGCGGCTCACGCCGAGGCGTTCGGTGGCGTAGGCGAGGGACCAGGTGGTCACGGCGTAGAAGATCGCGTACCCGACGGCCAGCCCGCCCGCGGTCAGCAGGACCAGCCGCCAGTGGTCGCGCACGACCTCCGCGAGCGGCACGCGCGCGTGGTCGCCGAGCTCCAGGAACCGGGGACTCTCCGGGAGCGACGACCTCAGCCACAGCCCGAGCACGGCCGGCACCCCGGCCGCCCAGAACGGCACCCGCCACCCCCACGCCGCGAACTGCGCCTCCGTCAGCGTCGCCGACAGCACCAGCACCACCCCGTTGGCCAGGACGAACCCGACCGCCGGTCCGACCTGCGGAAAGCTCGACCACAGCCCGCGCCGGTCGGCGGGCGCGTGCTCCGCCGTGAGCAGCACCGCCCCGCCCCACTCCCCGCCGAGCCCCAGCCCCTGGAGGAACCGCAGCACGAGCAGCAGCAGCGGCGCGGTCACCCCGATGCGGTCGTACGTCGGGAGGCAGCCGACCGCGACGGTGGACGCCCCGGTCAGCAGCAGCGAGGCGACGAGGACCGGACGCCGCCCGCGCCGGTCCCCGATGTGCCCGAAGAGCACCGATCCGAGCGGCCGCGCCACGAAGCCCACGCCGAACGTCGCGAACGCGGCCAGCGTCCCCGCCAGCGGCGAGAACGTCGGGAAGAACAGCGGCCCGAGGACCAGCGCGGCCGCCGTGCCGTAGACGAAGAAGTCGTAGAACTCGATGGCCGTCCCCGCGAGCGAGGCGGTGGCGAGGCGTGGCATGGAGGGCGCCTTTACGGTGCGTACATCGTGCATGCCGCGTCAACTACCCATGGTGACGACCGGTTACGGGGGCGCACGGGGGTGACCGCAGGGGCGGCGGAGGGCCGGGACGGCTTCCCGGTGCGCCGTTCCCCCGTGATAGACCGGGTCCGAGCGGCGGTTCCCGACGGACCGCCCCGAACGGACCGGAGGAACCGTGCCGCACACCCTGGCCACCGCCCCGATCATGATCCTGAACGGCCCCAACCTGAACCTCCTGGGTCAGCGCCAGCCGGAGATCTACGGGTCCGACACGCTCGCCGACGTCGAGGCGCTGTGCGTGAAGGCGGCGGCGGCCCACGGCGGCACGGTCGACTTCCGCCAGTCCAACCACGAGGGGCAGCTCGTCGACTGGATCCACGAGGCGCGCCTCGGCCACTGCGGCATCGTGATCAACCCGGGCGCCTACTCGCACACGTCCGTGGCGATCCTGGACGCCCTCAACACCTGCGACGGCCTGCCGGTGCTGGAGGTCCACATCTCCAACATCCACCGGCGGGAGTCCTTCCGCCACCACTCGTACGTCTCCCTGCGCGCCGACGGGGTCATCGCGGGATGCGGGGTGCAGGGGTACGTGTTCGGGGTCGAGCGGGTCGCCGCGCTGGCGGGCACGGGGAAGGCCGACACGTAAGCACCGACCTCCAGGAGCACGCCCCTTACCGGCGCCGCCCCCGCCCGCCGGCGGTCACAGCCGGCCGGCCTCCACGATCCGTCGCAGGAAGCGCCGGGTGCGCTCCTGCTGCGGGTCGCCGAAGATCTGCCCGGCCGTGCCGCGCTCCAGCACGACGCCTCCGTCCAGGAAGCAGACCTGGTCGGCGACCTCGCGGGCGAAGCCCATCTCGTGCGTGGCCAGCACCATGGTCATGCCGTCGCCCTTCAGATCCCGGACGACGTTCAGGACCTCGCCGACCAGCTCCGGGTCGAGCGCGGCGGTGATCTCGTCGAGCAGCAGCAGCCGGGGACGTACGGCGAGGGCGCGGGCGATCGCCACACGCTGCTGCTGGCCGCCGCTGAGCCGGTCGGGGTACTCCCCGGCCCGGGCGCCCAGCCCGAGCCGCTCCAGCAGCTCCCTGGCGCGTTCCTCGGCCTCCGCGCGCGCCACGCCGTGCACCCGGCGCGGGGCCAGCGTGATGTTCTCCAGCACGGTCATGTGCGGGAACAGGTTGTACGACTGGAAGACCACGCCGATACGGCGCCGTACCGCGTCCTGGTCGGTGCGCGGGTCGGTGATCTCCTCGCCGTCCAGCCAGATCGCGCCGTCGTCGATGTCCTCCAGGAGGTTGGCGCAGCGCAGCAGGGTGGACTTGCCGGAGCCGGAGGCGCCGATCAGCGCGGTCACGGTGTGCGGGGCGACCTCCAGGTCGACGTCCCGCAGGACGACCGAGTCGCCGAAGGTCTTGCGGACGGACTCCATCCGCAGCACCGGGGCGTCGCTCATGTCGTTCCTCCTTGGGCCCGCCGGCCGTCCATCCGGGCCGTCACCCAGTCCGTGAAGCGGGTCATCGGGATGGTCAGCGCGACGAAGACCAGCCCCGCCACGATGTACGGCGTGTAGTTGAGACTGCGGCCCACGATGATGTCCGCCGCGCGTACGGCGTCGATGGCGCCGCCGATCGACACCAGACCGGTGTCCTTCTGCAGGGACACCAGGTCGTTCAGCAACGGCGGCACCTGGCGGCGCACCGCCTGGGGCAGCACGACGTACCGCAGCGCCTGACGGTTGGACAGGCCGAGGGAGCGGGCCGCCGCGCGCTGCGAGGGGTGCACGGACTCGATGCCGGCGCGGAACACCTCGGCGACGTACGCCGAGTACGTCAGGGTCAGCGCCGTGCCGCCGAGCAGCACCGGGTCGACCGTCACGCCCTGGAGCCGCAGCGCGGGAACGCCGAGGACCACGATCATCAGGTTGATGATCAGCGGCAGTCCGCGGAAGAAGTCCGTGTACGCGGCCGCCAGCACCCGCAGCGGGAAGAACACCGGACCGCGCAGGGTGCGGGCCACGGCGATGAGCATGCCGAGGACGAGGACGGCGGCACCGCAGACGAACAGCAGCCGGACGTTCAGCCAGAGCCCTTCCAGGACCTTGGGGAACGCCTCGCGCGCGTACTGCCCGCTGAAGAAGGTCTCCTTGGTGCGGGGCCAGCCGGGTGCGCCGACGACGACCAGATAGAGGACGACGGCGGTGACCAGCGTCGACAGGGCGGCGACGGCCGTGGCGCGACGGGCCCGCGTACGCCGGTAGCGCTCGCGGTCCAGCCGGCGCTGCGACGGGACGTAGGCGTCGCCGCCCCCGGACATGTCGCCCTGGTCGTCCGACCCCTCCTGGCCGGACTCCTCCTTCGTGACCGTCACTTGAGCACCGGGGCGTCGACGGCGTCGGAGAGCCACTGCTGCTCGATCTTCGCCAGGGTGCCGTCCTTGCGGAGGGCGTCCACGGCGTCCGTCACGCAGGAGGTGAGGGCGCTGCCCTTGTCGAGGACGAGCCCGAACTGCTCGGGCGTACCGCCCTGGTTCTCGAACTGGCCGACGATCTCGGCGTCCGTGACCTCGGCGGAGGTGATGTAGAACGCGGTCGGCAGGTCGACCACGATGGCGTCCACCTGGCCGTTCTTCAGGGCGGACTTGGCCTGGTCGTTCTTGGCGTAGACGGCGGCGTCCCGACTCGGCTTCACCAGGTCGTCGATGTAGTCGAGGCTGGTGGTGCCGACCTGGGCGCCCAGCTTGAGGCCCTTGAGGTCCGCGATGCTCTTCGCCTTCGCGGCCTTGCTGCCCTTCAGCGCGATGACGGCCTGCCGGACGTCGTAGTAGCCGGAGGAGAAGTCCACGGCCTGCTTGCGCTCGGCGCTGATGGACACCTGGTTGATGTCGAAGTCGAAGGTCTTCTCACCCGGCGCGAACGCCTTGTTGAACGGCACGCTCTGCCAGACGACGGCGCCCTTGTCGTACCCGAGTTGGCGGGCCACGGCGTAGGCCACCGCCGACTCGAAGCCCTCGCCGTCGGACGGCTTGTCGTCCTTGAACCAGGGCTCGTACGCCGGTTCGTCGGTGGCGATCGTCAGCTTTCCCGAGGTCTTGGTCGCCAACTCGCCCTTGGCGCAGGTCTTTCCGGCCGAGGCGGAGGACGAGGCGGACGCGTCGGCCTCGGGCTGCGGGGCGCAGCCGACCGCGGTCGCGAGGAGGGCGACGGTGGCGCCGGCGGCGGCGCGGCGCAGAACACGAGGGGCGAGGTGCATGGCGGGAGAGTGGCAGCGAAATCGACGTCTGTCCAGGTCACGCCCGTGTTTGTCCGCATGGTGGGAACAGGTGTTGCGTTCTCGTGAACAAGTGCGCCAGGGGAGGGCCTGGGCCGCCGGCCGAGGGCGGGGATCGAAGACCGGCGGCCCATTCCGCGCCGGAGCCGTCATCCCGCGCGGGGCTGAGACCAGTTGACCGCGCAACCACGTGTGCGGGGAGCGCGCGCGAGGCACCGGCGCGTGCGCACGATTCACACGGGGCGCGCGAACGACTCCGCGCGCCCCGTGCCAGGAACTCACCACCCGTGCCCCTGTGTCGACCGCGAACTCACCACCCGCGCGCGTGCCACTCCGGCAGATGCGGCCGCTCCGCGCCCAGCGTGGTGTCGTTGCCGTGGCCCGGGTAGACCCAGGTCTCGTCCGGGAGGACGGCGAAGATCTTCGTCTCGACGTCGTGGATCAGGCTGGCGAACGCCTCCGGATCCTTCCGGGTGTTGCCCACGCCGCCCGGGAACAGGCAGTCGCCCGTGAAGACATGGGGATGCCCGTGCGGGTCGTCGTAGACGAGCGCGATCGAGCCCGGTGTGTGCCCGACCAGGTGCCGCGCGGTGAGCTCGACGTTCCCCACGCGGACGGTGTCGCCGTCGTCGAGCAGGACGTCGGTCGGCACGGGGATGCCTCCGGCGTCCTCCCGCCCCGCGTACGTGCGCGCGCCCGTGGCCGCCACGACCTCGGCGAGCGCCTGCCAGTGGTCGCCGTGCTGATGGGTGGTGACGACGGACGCGATGCCGTCGTCACCGATCGTCCCGAGCAGCGCCTGTGCGTCGTTGGCCGCGTCGATCAGCACCTGCTCGTCCGTCGCCCGGCAGCGCAGCAGATAGGCGTTGTTGTTCATCGGGCCGACCGCGATCTTGGTGATCATCAGGTCCTTGAGCTCGTGCACGTCCGCCGGGCCGCCGACCGTCACCTCTCCGCTGTACGTCATGACGGCCAGCCTATAGCGGCGGCAGGGCCGGGAGCGGACCGCCGGACACCGTCAGCCCGGATCCGTCGCGGCGCCCGGAGAGCCAGCCCAGGAGGTCGGCCGGGGCGCCGGTGACGGTCACCTCGGGGTCGGTGGCCTCCCGTCCCGTGCGCCACGCGTGCGTGCCGTCCGTCAGCCGGGTCGGCGGTACGTCGGCGTGCCCCTCGAAGCGGTCCGCGAGGAAGCCGGTCTCCCGCCCGGTGAACTCCTCCGGCAGGTCCTCCAGCGCGTAGCCGATGCCGAGGTCGACGTGGTGCAGCTCCACCTCCCCCCAGCGTCTGAAGGGCACCAGGGCGGCCCGGTCGGTGACGCCGTTGCGCAGTTCCACCGTGCGCGACCAGTCGGCGGGCACGGCCGCGGCCGCCTGGAAGCGGGCCGCGCTCTCCCGTACGTCGGCGTGCTGGACCTCCAGGGCACGCGGGGCGTCCCGGGCGATGTCGGCGTCGCGGACGGACGCGTCGGCGTACATGGGGCGGCCCTCGAAGACGTTCACGAGGGCGTCCGCGTTGCGGGCGAGATGGGCGAGGACATGACCCCGGCTCCAGCCGGGCAGCAGCGACGGCTCCGCCACCGCCGCGTCGTCCAGTTTGCCGACTGCGCTGAGGAGCCGGTCGGTCGCTTCACGTACAGACACCAGGTCATGAGCGTGATCAATCATGCTGCTGACCTTAGTCCCGCCACTCCTTCGGGTGAAGGTGGCGGAGCGCGGCCCAAAATCGAATGTGCGTGCTATAAGGTCGGTGGCGGCATCGGGCATGCTGGATGACCGGGGACTGTTGTGAACCGGAGAATCCGAACCGGCGCTGTCAGTGGCTCCCCCTAGTCTGAGAACGACGGGGGCCCCGCCCCTGTCACTCCTCTCCAGCAAGAAAGGTGCGGACCGGCGTGGCCGACCGTCTCATCGTCCGTGGCGCGCGCGAGCACAACCTCAAGAATGTCTCGCTCGACCTGCCGCGCGACTCGCTCATCGTCTTCACGGGCCTGTCGGGGTCGGGCAAGTCCTCGCTGGCCTTCGACACCATCTTCGCCGAGGGCCAGCGGCGCTACGTGGAATCGCTCTCCTCGTACGCCCGCCAGTTCCTCGGCCAGATGGACAAGCCGGACGTCGACTTCATCGAAGGTCTGTCGCCGGCCGTCTCCATCGACCAGAAGTCGACCTCGCGCAACCCGCGCTCGACGGTCGGCACCATCACCGAGGTCTACGACTACCTGCGTCTGCTCTTCGCGCGCATCGGCAAGCCGCACTGTCCCGAGTGCGGCCGCCCGATCTCCCGCCAGTCGCCGCAGGCCATCGTCGACCGGGTCCTGGAGCTGCCCGAGGGCAGCCGCTTCCAGGTGCTCTCGCCGCTCGTGCGCGAGCGCAAGGGAGAGTTCGTCGACCTCTTCGCCGACCTCCAGACCAAGGGCTACTCCCGCGCGCGTGTGGACGGCGAGACGATCCAGCTCTCCAGCCCGCCCACGCTGAAGAAGCAGGAGAAGCACACCATCGAGGTGGTCGTCGACCGCCTCACCGTCAAGGACTCCGCCAAGCGCCGCCTCACCGACTCCGTGGAGACCGCCCTCGGCCTCTCCGGCGGCATGGTCGTGCTCGACTTCGTCGACCTCCCCGAGGACGACCCCGAGCGCGAGCGCATGTTCTCGGAGCACCTCTACTGCCCGTACGACGACCTGTCCTTCGAGGAGCTGGAGCCCCGCTCCTTCTCCTTCAACTCGCCCTTCGGCGCCTGCCCCGAGTGCACCGGCATCGGCACGCGCATGGAGGTCGACCCCGAGCTGATCGTCCCGGACGAGGACAAGTCCCTCGACGAGGGCGCCATCCACCCCTGGTCGCACGGCCACACCAAGGACTACTTCGGCCGTCTCATCGGGGCCCTCGCGGACGCGCTGGGCTTCCGGACCGACATCCCCTTCGCCGGCCTGCCGCAGCGCGCCAGGAAGGCCCTGCTGTACGGCCACAAGACCCAGATCGAGGTCCGCTACCGCAACCGCTACGGCCGCGAGCGCGTGTACACCACGCCCTTCGAGGGCGCCGTCCCGTTCGTCAAGCGCCGGCACGGCGAGGCCGAGAGCGACGCCAGCCGCGAGCGCTTCGAGGGCTACATGCGCGAGGTGCCCTGCCCCACCTGTCAGGGCACGCGCCTGAAGCCGATCGTCCTCGCGGTCACCGTCATGGAGAAGTCGATCGCCGAGGTCTCCGCGATGTCCATCAGCGACTGCGCGGACTTCCTGGGCGAGCTGAAGCTCAACGCCCGCGACAAGAAGATCGCCGAACGCGTCCTGAAGGAGGTCAACGAACGACTGCGCTTCCTCGTCGACGTCGGCCTCGACTACCTCTCCCTCAACCGCGCGGCCGGCACGCTCTCCGGCGGCGAGGCCCAGCGCATCCGCCTGGCCACCCAGATCGGCTCCGGACTCGTCGGCGTGCTCTACGTCCTCGACGAGCCGTCCATCGGCCTGCACCAGCGCGACAACCACCGGCTGATCGAGACCCTGGTCCGGCTGCGCGACATGGGCAACACGCTCATCGTCGTCGAGCACGACGAGGACACCATCAAGGTCGCCGACTGGGTCGTCGACATCGGCCCCGGCGCCGGCGAGCACGGCGGCAAGGTCGTGCACAGCGGCTCCCTGAAGGAGCTGCTCGCCAACGCGGAGTCGCAGACCGGTCAGTACCTGGCCGGCAAGAAGTCGATCCCGCTGCCGGACATCCGGCGCCCGCGCGACCCGTCCCGGCAGCTCACCGTGCACGGAGCCCGCGAGAACAACCTCCAGGACATCGACGTGTCCTTCCCGCTGGGCGTGTTCACGGCCGTCACCGGTGTCTCCGGCTCCGGCAAGTCGACCCTGGTCAACGACATCCTGTACACCCACCTGGCCCGCGAGCTCAACGGCGCGAGGAACGTCCCGGGCCGGCACACCCGCGTGGACGGTGACGACCTCGTCGACAAGGTCGTGCACGTCGACCAGTCGCCCATCGGCCGCACCCCCCGCTCCAACCCGGCCACGTACACCGGCGTCTTCGACCACGTCCGCAAGCTGTTCGCCGAGACCACCGAGGCGAAGGTCCGCGGCTACCTGCCCGGCCGCTTCTCCTTCAACGTCAAGGGCGGCCGCTGCGAGAACTGCGCGGGCGACGGCACCATCAAGATCGAGATGAACTTCCTCCCGGACGTCTACGTCCCGTGCGAGGTCTGCCACGGCGCCCGGTACAACCGGGAGACCCTGGAGGTCCACTACAAGGGCAAGTCCATCGCCGACGTGCTGAACATGCCGATCGAGGAGGCCACGGACTTCTTCGAGGCCGTCCCGGCGATCGCCCGCCACCTCAACACGCTGAAGGACGTCGGGCTCGGCTATGTCCGGCTCGGGCAGTCCGCGACCACCCTCTCCGGCGGTGAGGCCCAGCGCGTCAAGCTCGCCAGCGAGCTCCAGCGCCGCTCCACCGGCCGTACGGTCTACGTCCTGGACGAGCCGACCACGGGCCTGCACTTCGAGGACATCAGCAAGCTCCTCAAGGTCCTCGCCGGTCTCGTCGACAAGGGCAACACGGTCATCGTCATCGAGCACAACCTCGATGTGATCAAGACCGCCGACTGGGTCGTCGACATGGGCCCCGAGGGCGGCGCGGGCGGTGGCCTGGTCGTCGCCGAGGGCACACCGGAGGAGGTCGCCGGGGTCCCGGCCAGCCACACCGGCAAGTTCCTGCGCGAGATCCTCGGCGCCGACCGCGTCAGCGACGCGGCGCCGGTGAAGGCCCCGCGCACGACGGCGGCCAAGAAGACGGCCGCGGCCAGGACAGCCAACAACACGGCGACGAAGAAGGCCGCCCCCGCGAAGAGGACGACCCGGGCCCGCAAGGCCTGAGCCGCGCGGCGGGCCGGCCCTGCCCCGTCACGAACACGGCGCCCCCGGGAACTTCCCGCGGGGCGCCGCTCGTCGAACCGGATGGGGCCGCCGCCCAGGATCGTCCGGCGGCCGCCGAGGACCGCCTCGCCGGGGCCCCGGACCGCCTAGCCGCGGCCCGGGACCGCCCACGAGTCGCCCAGTTCCGACGCGTACGGCGGCTCCGCGCCCGCCCGGGAGCAGGTGATCGCCGCCGCGCGGGCGGCGAACCCCAGCAGCTGCCGCCAGCCCTCGGCCCCCAGCCCCGCCACACCGGCCGGGGACAGGGCGTCCCGCACCGCCAGACCGTGCAGCAGCGCGGCGTTCACGGTGTCCCCGGCCCCGATCGTGTCCACGACGTCGACCGCCTCGCCCGGGACGGCGTACACGGCGTGCTCGCCGGTCACGACGCTCAGCCCGGCGGCGCCGTGCGTGATGACTACGGCCGAAGGACCCGCCGACAGCCACTCCTGCGGAGTGCCGCCCAGCCACAGGGCGTCCTCCTCCGACAGCTTGAGCAGGTCCACCGAGGACAGCCAGCCCTTGAAACGGGCGCGGTAGGCGTCGGCGTCCGGGATCAGCCCCGGCCGGATGTTCGGATCGAGCACGGTGAACACACCCTGCCCGGCCGCGGTCCGCAGCAGCTCCTCGTACGCGCTCGCACCCGGCTCCAGCACCAGCGAGCAGGTGCCGAACGACACCGCGCGCGTCCCCGCCGGGAGGGCGGCCGGTGCGGTGAAGAGACGGTCGGCGGTGCCTTCGACGTAGAAGGAATACGCCGCCGAGCCCCCGTCGCCGACCGTGGCGACCGCGAGCGTGGTCGGCTCGGGCCCCCGCTGCACGGCGGAGGCGTCCACGCCCGCCTCCCGCAGCCCGCCGAGCAGCGCCTCGCCGAACGCGTCGTACGACACCCGGGAGCAGAAGGCGGTGGGTGAGCCCAGCCGGCCGAGGGCGACGGCCGTGTTGAAGGGCCCGCCGCCGAGCGCCGGCTGCAGCGCCGCGAGGGCACCCGGGCCCCGTGGTACCAGGTCGATGAGGGCCTCACCGGCGACGACGATCACGGGGCGGTTCCTTTCGCGGACACTTCGGGCTGCTCATGGCTCATGCCGAGTCTGCCCGCTCCCCGAGGCGCCGCGGGACGGAACGGACGAGTCCGGGCGATCGCCCCCACCGATCGCCCCCACCGATCGCCCCGCCACCGGAGCCGAACGGCCGACACCCGCCGCGCCCCCGCCGAGCCCCCGTGCCGCCCCCGCCCTGCCCTGCCCTCGCGCCCTCCCCGCTCACTCCCAGTCCCAGCCGATGCCCACCACCCCCGACCGCACCCGGGGCTCCACGAGGTGGACCGAGCAGTGGCGGAAGCTGAGCGGCAGCTCCTGACGGCCGCCGCGCGGTGCCGCCGCCGAGTGCTGGGTGAACCGGTGACAGCGCACGGGCAGCGCCTGCTCCGCGAACCGGATCTGGAGCGCGTACTGGCCGCCCGCCGCGCCGAAACCACGGACGTACTCCCGGCAGACGCCGGCCGTGCCGTCCTCGACGGCGTAGCGGAAGAGAAACGTCTCACCGGCCCGCAGCCGGGTGTCGAACAGCAGCTCGGCCACCAGGACGCCGGTGTCGTGGTGGCGGCGGACCCGTCCGGCGCGGCAGTTCTCCAGGGCGTGCACGGTCATCCGCTCGGGCGCGCAGCCGGGATCCCCCTGGTGGACGGCGAGGAAGCGGTCGACGCCGTCGCGATGGGCGCGCACGATGTGCTGCGACTCGCGGCCCAGCAGCTCGCGGCGCGCCCCGATGCGGACGCGCTCGTGATGGCCCAGGGTGTGCAGCCCGCTGTCGAGTGGGTACTCCAGTTCGGCGTGCAGACGTTCAAGGACGTCCGAGGCCTCCAGGACGGAGCGGTAGGAGCGGCCCGTGGGCTGCCCGGCGGCCGTGGTGGCGCCGGTCTGCGCGCCCGGGTCCTCCAGCAGCCGGATCAGGGACTCGTCCGGCAGGCGGAGGATCTCCTCCAGCGCGCGGACGGCCCGCAGCGACTCCGGACGCTGGGGACGCCGGGCGCCCTGCTGCCAGTAACTCAGACTCGTGACGCCGACCTTGACCCCGTGGCGCGACAGATGGTGCTGGACGCGCTGCAGGGGCAGTCCACGGGCGGCGATCGCGGCACGCAGCGCGACATGGAACGGGCCGCCCCGCAGGACCGTGTCCAGTTCCGCGACGGCGACGTCCTCGGCGGCGTCCGCGTGCTGTGTGGCGTGCGGCATGCAGGGGCCTTTCTGTGAATGCTCGCGACGGCTGGTCGGACCGCGCGTGAGGGGTCGGGGCTTCCCCGTTGACGCCGGGGGGCTCCTTCACATCCGTAAGGCGTCCTTCAGGGCCCCGAGTTCCCCCGCATTGAAGCGTGTTGACCAAGTCCCGACAACACCTGATGTCCGAGTGGCACATGCGTCTGGCCGGTGTGCGCGGCTCGCCCGGCGGGCGGAGATCCCGTGGCCGGGCACCGCCCGGGGCCCGGCACGGGCGGCGGGGACGGGGTACGCCGTACGGGCGGATGACGACCGGCTGTCCGGAAACATGCGGAATCGCCGTGCAGGCCCGCGGCACCTCTTGGCCGCCCGAGCCCCGCCGTACAGGCGTTCCCCACGGTTTTCCACAGGGCCGCCGACAGCGGCCGAAGGTTGTCCACAGGGCCGTCGGAGTGTCACCCCGCGCCAGTAGGGTGTGAGACATGGCCGACCCCTCCAGCTACCGCCCCAAGCCGGGACAGATCCCGGACTCCCCCGGGGTGTACAGGTTCCGCGACGAGCACCGCCGGGTGATCTACGTCGGAAAGGCGAAGAGCCTGCGCCAGCGCCTGGCGAACTACTTCCAGGACCTCGCGGGCCTGCACCCGCGCACCCGCACGATGGTCACCACGGCCGCGTCGGTGGAGTGGACGGTCGTGTCCACGGAGGTCGAGGCGCTGCAGCTGGAGTACTCCTGGATCAAGGAGTACGACCCCCGGTTCAACGTGAAGTACCGCGACGACAAGAGCTACCCCTACCTCGCGGTGACGATGAACGAGGAGTTCCCGCGGGTGCAGGTCATGCGCGGCCACAAGAAGAAGGGCGTCCGCTACTTCGGGCCGTACGCGCACGCGTGGGCGATCCGCGACACCGTCGACCTGCTGCTGCGCGTCTTCCCCGTACGCACCTGCTCGGCGGGCGTCTTCAAGAACGCCTCCCGCACCGGCCGCCCCTGTCTGCTGGGCTACATCGGCAAGTGCTCGGCGCCCTGCGTCGGCCGGATCTCCGCCGAGGACCACGGCGAACTGGCCGACGAGTTCTGCGACTTCATGGCCGGCCGCACCGGCACCCACCTCCGCCGTCTGGAGCGGCAGATGACGGAGGCGGCCGAGGAGATGGAGTACGAGCGGGCCGCCCGGCTGCGGGACGACATCGAGGCCCTGAAGAAGGCCATGGAGAAGAACGCGGTCGTGCTCGCGGACGCGACCGACGCCGATCTGATCGCGGTCGCCGAGGACGAGCTGGAGGCCGCCGTCCAGATCTTCCACGTCCGCGGCGGACGGGTGCGCGGCCAGCGCGGCTGGGTCACCGACAAGGTCGAGGAGATCACCACCGGCGCCCTCGTCGAACACGCCCTCCAGCAGCTCTACGGCGAGGAGACCGGCGACGCCGTCCCCAAGGAGGTGCTCGTCCCCGCCCTGCCCGACCCGGTCGAACCCGTCCAGGAGTGGCTCACCGTCCGCCGCGGCTCGGGCGTCTCGCTGCGCATCCCGCAGCGCGGCGACAAGCGGGCCCTGATGGAGACCGTCGAGCGCAACGCCCAGCAGGCGCTCGTCCTGCACAAGACCAGGCGCGCCTCCGACCTGACCACGCGCTCGCGTGCCCTGGAGGAGATCGCCGAGGCCCTGGACCTGGACAGCGCCCCGCTGCGGATCGAGTGCTACGACATCTCGCACCTCCAGGGGGACGACGTCGTGGCCTCCATGGTCGTCTTCGAGGACGGGCTCGCCCGCAAGAGCGAGTACCGCCGCTTCCAGATCAAGGGCTTCGAGGGCCAGGACGACGTCCGCTCCATGCACGAGGTGATCACCCGCCGCTTCCGCCGCTACCTCGTGGAGAAGGAGCGCACGGGGGAGTGGACCGACGCCGGGAGCGCCCTCCCCGACGGCGACGGCCCCGGCCCCGAGGTGGCCGAGGACACCGACGTGGCGATCCTCGCCAACGGGACGGAAGCCCCCCTCGCCGCCGGACTCAAGGACGACGAGGGCCGCCCCAAGCGCTTCGCCTATCCGCCCCAGCTCGTCGTCGTCGACGGCGGCCGGCCCCAGGTCGCGGCCGCCCGCCGTGCCCTCGACGAGCTCGGCATCGACGACATCGCCGTCTGCGGCCTCGCCAAGCGCCTGGAGGAGGTCTGGCTGCCGCACGACGAGGACCCGGTGATCCTGCCCCGCACCAGCGAGGGCCTCTACCTCCTCCAGCGCGTCCGCGACGAGGCCCACCGCTTCGCGATCACCTACCAGCGCGCCAAGCGGGCCAAGCGGCTGCGCTCCGGCCCCCTGGACGACGTACCGGGCCTGGGCGAGACGCGCAAACAGGCGCTCATCAAGCACTTCGGCTCGGTGAAGAAGCTGCGCGCCGCGACCCTCGACCAGATCTGCGAGGTCCCGGGCATAGGCCGCAAGACGGCCGAGACGATCGCCGTGGCCCTCGCCCAGGCGGCTCCGCCCGCCCCCGCCGTGAACACGGCGACCGGAGAGATCATTGAAGACGAGGAACCCGGTACGACGGCGGGTTCCCCCGGAGATCCCGTGACCGCGGGCGCCCCGGAAGAACGACGGGGGCAGGAGACATGAGCGAGCACGAGCACGACGCGCATCCCACGGACGAGCGAGACCAGGCGCCGGGCACGGCGCCCCATGAACACGACACAGGTCACGAAGACGGAGCACAGGTGAGTACGGACAGCACGCCGCCCGGGATCCCCGAGGCGGCCATCCCCGAGCTGGTGATCATCTCCGGCATGTCCGGGGCGGGCCGCTCGACGGCAGCCAAGTGTCTGGAGGACCTCGGCTGGTTCGTCGTCGACAACCTCCCGCCCGCCCTGATCCCCACCATGGTGGAGCTGGGCGCCCGGTCCCAGGGCAACGTGGCGCGGATCGCGGTCGTCGTCGACGTCCGCGGCCGGCGCTTCTTCGACAACCTCCGCGAGTCCCTCGCCGACCTGGAGTCGAAGAACGTCACCCGGCGGATCGTCTTCCTGGAGTCCTCCGACGACGCCCTGGTGCGCCGCTTCGAGTCCGTGCGCCGCCCGCACCCCCTCCAGGGCGACGGCCGGATCGTCGACGGCATCGCCGCCGAGCGCGAACTGCTGCGCGAGCTGCGCGGCGACGCCGACCTGGTGATCGACACCTCCAGCCTCAACGTGCACGAGCTGCGCGCCAAGATGGACGCCCAGTTCGCGGGCGAGGAGGAGCCCGAGCTGCGGGCCACCGTCATGTCCTTCGGCTTCAAGTACGGCCTCCCGGTCGACGCCGACCTGGTGGTGGACATGCGCTTCCTGCCCAACCCGCACTGGGTCCCGGAGCTGCGCCCCTACACCGGACTCAACGACGAGGTCGCCACCTATGTCCTCAACCAGCCCGGCGCGAAGGAGTTCCTCGACCGGTACGCGGAGCTCCTCCAGCTGATCGCCGCGGGCTACCGCCGGGAGGGCAAGCGCTATGTGACCATCGCGGTCGGCTGTACGGGCGGCAAGCACCGTTCGGTCGCGATGTCGGAGAAGCTCGCCGCGCGTCTCGCGGCCGAGGGCGTGGAGACGGTGGTCGTGCACCGGGACATGGGACGGGAATGACAGGACGTACTCCGCGGCTGGGCCGACTGCGCAGGATGCCCCCCGAGGGGCGCGCGAGCCGACCGGTCGAGGCCCGGGGCGCGAGGCCGCGCCGCCGTGGCACCCAGCCCAAGGTGGTCGCGCTGGGCGGCGGGATGGGCCTGTCCGCCTCGCTCGCCGCGCTGCGCCGGATCACCGGTGACCTCACCGCCGTGGTCACCGTCGCCGACGACGGCGGCTCCAGCGGGCGGCTGAGGGACGAGCTGGGCGTGCTGCCGCCCGGCGATCTGCGCAAGGCGCTGGCCGCGCTGTGCGGCGACGACGACTGGGGCCAGACCTGGTCCCGGGTCATCCAGCACCGCTTCCAGTCCCAGGGCGAGATCAACGGCCACGCGGTCGGCAATCTGCTGATCGTCGCCCTGTGGGAGCAGCTCGGCGACCATGTCCAGGCCCTGGACCTGGTCGGCAAGCTGCTGGGCGCGCACGGCCGGGTGCTGCCCATGTCCGCCGTGCCGCTGGAGCTGCAGGCCCTGGTCAAGGGGCACGATCCGCGCCGCCCGGAGGACGTCGACACCGTGCGCGGACAGGCGACCGTGGCCCTCACGCCCGGTGAGGTGCAGTCCGTGCACCTCGTGCCGCACGACCCGCCGGCCGTCCCCGAGGCGGTGGCGGCGGTGCTGGACGCGGACTGGGTGGTCCTCGGCCCCGGGTCCTGGTTCTCCTCGGTGATCCCGCACCTCCTCGTGCCCGAACTGCTGGACGCCCTCATCGAGACCAAGGCACGCCGGGTACTCTCGCTGAACCTCGCGCCGCAGCCCGGAGAAACCGACGGCTTCTCCCCGCAGCGTCATTTGGAGGTTTTGGGACGACACGCCCCTAAACTCGCCCTGGACGTGGTGCTGGCCGACGAGGCCGCCGTGCCCGACCGCGACTCCCTGACCGACGCCGCCACCCGGTTCGGGGCCGCTGTCGAGCTGGCGAAGGTGGCCCGGACCGACGGAACGCCCCGGCACGACCCGGAGCTCCTCGCCGCCGCGTACGACCGTATTTTTCGGATGCATGGAAGGATCGGCCCATGGCGATGACGGCAGCGGTGAAGGAC
The DNA here is from genome assembly GCF_040630405.1 of Streptomyces sp. NPDC005811. NCBI lineage: Bacteria > Bacillati > Actinomycetota > Actinomycetes > Kitasatosporales > Streptomycetaceae > Streptomyces > Streptomyces sp. NPDC005811. The sequence goes on along the minus strand of NZ_JBEXXK010000008.1, from coordinate 19,893 downwards.
GAGATCTCCCGGCTCCCCGTCACCCGGACCTGCTGCAGAAAGGCGGAGGTCTCCGCCGTGCTGCGGTTCGCCGGCGGCCTGCACCTGGTGAGCGGCCGCATCGTGATCGAGGCGGAGCTGGACACGGCGATGGCGGCCCGCCGCCTCAAGCGGGACATCCTGGAGATCTTCGGCCACAGCTCGGAACTGATCGTGATGGCCCCGGGCGGTCTGCGCCGCGGCTCGCGCTATGTCGTGCGCGTGGTCGCGGGCGGGGATCAGCTGGCCCGTCAGACCGGTCTGGTCGACGGGCGCGGGCGGCCGATCCGCGGGCTTCCCCCGCAGGTGGTCTCCGGCGCGACCTGTGACGCCGAGGCGGCCTGGCGCGGGGCGTTCCTGGCGCACGGCTCGCTGACCGAGCCCGGCCGCTCCTCCTCCCTGGAGGTGACCTGCCCGGGTCCCGAGGCCGCGCTCGCGCTGGTCGGCGCCGCCCGCCGGCTGTCGATCGCCGCGAAGGCCCGCGAGGTGCGCGGGGTGGACCGGGTGGTCGTGCGGGACGGCGACGCGATCGGCGCGCTGCTGACCCGGCTCGGCGCGCACGAGTCGGTGCTGGCCTGGGAGGAGCGCCGGATGCGCCGCGAGGTGCGGGCCACCGCGAACCGGCTCGCCAACTTCGACGACGCGAACCTGCGCCGTTCCGCCCGCGCGGCGGTGGCCGCCGGGGCCCGGGTGCAGCGCGCCCTGGAGATCCTCGCCGACGAGGTGCCCGAGCATCTCGCGGCGGCCGGCCGGCTGCGGATGGAGCACAAGCAGGCCTCGCTGGAGGAGCTGGGCGCGCTCGCCGACCCGCCGCTGACCAAGGACGCGGTGGCCGGCCGGATCCGGCGGCTGCTGGCGATGGCCGACAAGCGGGCCTCCGACCTCGGCATCCCGGGCACGGAGGCCAACCTCAGCGAGGAGCTGGCCGACAACCTCGTGGGCTGACGGACGCTCAGGACGCGTTGACGCGTTCTCAGGACGCCGGTGGTGTAACCCAATAGGGTGATATCACCGGCGTTTTGCTGTCCTTGAGGCGCCCTTGACTGGATCATGAACTGTCATGAGCCTGGCAGAGTTCGCTGCTGTGGCGAACCTACGCAAGGGGGGTTCATGAGACGTAGAGCGAGATCGATCCTCGCTGTCGGCGCACTCCTGCTCGGCGGAGCGGCCCTCGCGCCCATCGCCCAGGCGCAGCCCGCATCCACCGCGAAACCCGACCCGGACGAGGTCAAGGTGTTCCGGGCCGAGGTCACCAAGAAGCAGGTACCCCTGCTGCTGGCGGCCGGCCAGGACGGCCACGAACTCAGTGAGCAGGCGCCCGAGAAGGGCACCGCCACCGTCGAGGTCTACCTCACCGACAAGCAGGCGGCCAAGCTGGAGAAGCAGGGCGTCGAGCTCACCGAGCACACCCTTTCGGCCAAGGCCGAGAAGCGGGTGCAGGCGGCCTCCGACGGAGTGTTCCGCCCGTACAGCGGCAGCGGCGGCCTGAAGGAGGAGATCGTCCGCACCGGGCAGCAGAACCCGGGCCTGACCAAGGTCGTCTCCCTCGGCAAGACCGTCAACGGCCAGGACATCCTCGCGCTCAAACTGACCAAGGACGCGAAGAAGGCCAAGGACGGCTCCAAGCCCTCGGTGCTGTACATGTCCAACCAGCACGCCCGTGAGTGGATCACACCGGAGATGACCCGCCGGCTGATGCACTACTACCTGGACAACTACAAGACCGACCGGCGCATCAGGAAGATCGTCGACTCCACCGAGCTGTGGTTCGTCCTGTCGGCCAACCCCGATGGCTACGACTACACCTTCCAGAACACCGACAACCGCCTGTGGCGCAAGAACCTGCGGGACGTCAACGGCGACGGCGTGATCTCCACCGGCGACGGCGTCGACCTCAACCGCAACTTCCCCTACAAGTGGGGCTACGACGACGAGGGTTCGTCCCCCAACCCCACCAGCCAGACCTACCGCGGCGCGAGCGCCGGCTCCGAGCCCGAGACGAAGGCGCTCGACGCCTTCGAGAAGCGGATCGGGTTCACGTACGGCATCAACTACCACTCCGCCGCCGAGCTGCTGCTCTACGGCGTCGGCTGGCAGGTCGCCACCGACACCCCGGACGACGTCCTCTACAGGACGCTGGCCGGCACCCCCGACAACTCCGCGATCCCGGGCTACCACCCGCAGGTGTCCTCGGAGCTGTACACCACCAACGGCGAGGCGGACGGCCACGCGGCGAACGTCAACGGCACGGCGATGTTCACCCCGGAGATGTCGACCTGCCAGACCGCGTCGAACATCGACCCGAACGACCAGTGGAACGCCTCCGACTGCCAGTCGGTCTTCAACTTCCCCGACGACGAGAAGCTGATCCAGCAGGAGTTCACCAAGAACATCCCGTTCGCGCTCTCCGTCGCCGACTCCGCCGCCCGCCCCGACCAGCCGAAGTCCTCGGTCGGTCTGAGCGCCGCCGACTTCACCCTCGCGCCGTTCACCACCTCGTACGCGCGCGGCGCCGACCAGCAGGTCTCCGTCGTCGTACGGAAGGCGCTGCGCGACAAGCAGCTCAAGTACCGCGTCAACGGCGGTCGTACGCAGGACCGGTCGCTCAAGGCCTGGAAGGGCGGCGAGACCTACGGCGGGGACGACAACCTGTACTTCGACGAGTACCGGGCCAAGGTGCGGGGCGGCAGGCCCGGCGACAAGGTCGAGGTGTGGTTCACCGGCGCCACCAAGGCCGGCAAGAAGGTCTCCAGCGCGCACTTCACCTACACGGTCGCCGTACGGCCCCAGGCCGACACCCTGGTCGTCGCCGAGGAGGGCGCGGCCGCCACGCAGGCGCAGACCTACGTCGACGCGCTGAAGGCCAACGGCCGCAAGGCGGTCGTCTGGGACGTCGCCACCCAGGGCGTGCCCGACGCGCTCGGCGTGCTGAACCACTTCCGGACCGTCGTCCACTACACGGGCGCGAGCACCCCCGGCAACCCGACCCAGCTCGAACTGCGCGCCTTCCTCAACGAGGGCGGCAAGCTGATCGAGGCGGGCGAGCTGGCCGGCGGCACCGTCGACCTCGGCGACGGCACCCCCTCCGACGACTTCAGCCAGTACTACCTCGGCGCCTACTCCCGTACGTCGACCCCCGGCGCCACCGGCTTCACCGGCTCCGGGGCGCTCGCGGGCGCCGGCGGGGCCCTCGGCGCCGCCCCCGGCAACCCGCTGGACAGGGCGGGCGCCTACGGTGCGACCTCCGACGAGCTGCCGGCCGCCACGTACCCGCAGTTCGCCAGCGCCGGCGCCGGACAGTTCTCCGGGACGGTCAACCCGTACGGCCCGTACGCGGGCTCGTACATGGCCGCCGCGGTGCACACCGACGACGCCTACAAGCGCCTCACCCGCACCGTCGACCTCGGCGCTGTCACCGCGGCGAGCCAGCCCACCCTGAGCACCCGGCTGCTCTGGGACACCGAGCCCGGCTACGACAACGCGATCGTCGAGGTCCACACCGTCGGCGCCGACGACTGGACCACGCTCCCCGAGAAGGGCGGCGCGACCGGCACCGCGGTCCCGGCCGAGTGCGGCGCCGGCTTCTACATCGCCGACCACCCGTGGCTCAAGCACTACCTGACCCTCGGGAACAACACCTGCACCGCGAACGGCACCACCGGCTCCTGGAACGCCCTCACCGGCGCCTCCAACGGCTGGCAGCAGGTCTCCTTCGACCTGAGCGCCTACGCGGGCAAGAACATCGAGGTCTCGATCAGCTATGTCACCGACCCCGGCAGCGGCGGCCACGGCGTCCTCGCCGACGACGCCTCGCTCGTGGTCGGCGGCACGGCCACCGAGACCGAGGGCTTCGAGACCTCGCTCGGCGCCTGGCGGGCCGCCGGTCCGCCCGCGGGCAGCCCCGCCGTCCTGAAGGACTGGGCCCGCACCGGAACGCTGTTCCAGACGTACGGCGCGGTCACCACCGACGACACCGTGCTGCTCGGCTTCGGCCTGGAGCACCTGACCTCCGCGGCGGACCGTAAAACGCTCATCGGAAAGGCTCTCGTATCACTTGATCAGTGACACACCGGCCAACGGCGCTCGACGCACCGTGACGGAATAAGGGCACAAAACGCCCCAGGCCTGGGCGGTCCGTACCCCTACTGGCGGGTACGGACCGTCCTGCCGTGTATGGGCGAAGTCGATGTCACCGACGGGGCCTCGGAGAGGTAGGGTCGTAGGCGGTCGGGGACATCCCAAATACAGCTCGCCGGCACCGCATGGCCGGCGTACCAACGAGGAGATCGGTTCGTGACGATCCGCGTAGGCATCAACGGCTTTGGCCGCATCGGTCGTAACTACTTCCGCGCGCTGCTGGAGCAGGGTGCTGACATCGAGATCGTGGCTGTCAACGACCTGGGTGACACCGCGACCACCGCTCACCTGCTCAAGTACGACACCATCCTGGGCCGCCTCAAGGCCGAGGTGTCGCACACCGCCGACACGATCACCGTCGACGGCCACACCATCAAGGTCCTGTCCGAGCGCAACCCCGCCGACATCCCGTGGGGCGAGCTCGGTGTCGACATCGTCATCGAGTCGACCGGCATCTTCACCAAGAAGGCCGACGCCGCGAAGCACCTCGCCGGCGGCGCCAAGAAGGTCCTCATCTCGGCTCCGGCCAAGGACGAGGACATCACCATCGTGATGGGCGTCAACCAGGACAAGTACGACCCGGCGAACCACCACGTCATCTCCAACGCCTCCTGCACCACCAACTGTGTGGCGCCGATGGCCAAGGTCCTCGACGAGAACTTCGGCATCGTCAAGGGCCTGATGACGACGGTCCACGCGTACACCAACGACCAGCGCATCCTGGACTTCCCGCACTCGGACCTGCGCCGCGCCCGCGCCGCCGCCGAGAACATCATCCCGACCACGACGGGTGCCGCGAAGGCCACCGCCCTGGTCCTCCCGCAGCTCAAGGGCAAGCTGGACGGCATCGCCATGCGCGTCCCGGTCCCGACCGGCTCGGCCACCGACCTCGTGGTCACCCTCCAGCGCGAGGTCACCAAGGACGAGGTCAACGCCGCGTTCAAGAAGGCCTCCGAGGACGGCGACCTCAAGGGCTACCTGGCCTACACCGAGGACGAGATCGTCTCCTCGGACATCGTCAGCGACCCCGCCTCCTGCACCTTCGACTCCTCCCTGACCATGGTCCAGGAGGGCAACACGGTGAAGATCCTCGGCTGGTACGACAACGAGTGGGGCTACTCCAACCGCCTCGTCGACCTGACGGTCTTCGTCGGCGGCCAGCTCTGATCGTCGGATCAGGCACCACGGTGTGAACGCAGGGCCCGGGCGGCGCAGGGACGCGCCGCCCGGGCCCTGAGTCACGTGCAGAACCGCCCTGTCTACGATCACGGAGCATCACCAGCCCTCGGGAGCCCTTTTCATGAAGACGATCGACGAACTCCTCGCCGAAGGAGTGGCCGGCCGGCGGGTCTTCGTCCGCGCCGACCTCAACGTGCCGCTGGACGGCACCACCATCACCGACGACGGCCGCATCCGCGCCGTCCTGCCGACCGTCGCGGCCCTCGCGGAGGCGGGCGCCAAGGTCGTCGTCGCCTCGCACCTGGGCCGCCCCAAGGGCGCCCCGGACCCGGCGTTCTCCCTCGCCCCCGCCGCCGCCCGGCTCGGCGAACTCCTCGGCACCGCCGTGGCCTTCGCGACCGACACCGTCGGCGACTCCGCCCAGGAGACCGTCGCCGGCCTTGCCGACGGACAGGTCGCCGTCATCGAGAACCTCCGCTTCAACGCGGGCGAGACCTCGAAGGACGACGTCGAGCGCGGCGCCTTCGCCGACGAGCTCGCCCGGCTCGCGGACGTCTACGTCGGCGACGGCTTCGGCGCCGTGCACCGCAAGCACGCCTCCGTCTACGACCTCCCCGCCCGGCTGCCGCACGCCGCGGGCTTCCTCATCGCCACCGAGGTCCGCGTCCTGAAGAAGCTCACCGAGGGTGTGCAGCGCCCCTACGTGGTGGTGCTCGGCGGCGCCAAGGTCTCCGACAAGCTCGCCGTCATCGACGAGCTGCTCGGCAAGGCCGACCGCATCCTCATCGGCGGCGGCATGGCCTTCACCTTCCTCAAGGCCAAGGGCCACGAGGTCGGCGCGTCCCTCCTCCAGGAGGACCAGATCCCGGCGGTCCTGGAGTACATCGAGCGCGCCGAGAAGACCGGCGTCGAGCTGGTCCTGCCGGTCGACGCGGTGGTCGCCCCCGCCTTCCCGGACCTGAAGACCAAGGCCCCGGCCGACTCCACCACCGTCGCCGCGGAGGCCATCCCGGCCGACCGGATGGGCCTGGACATCGGCCCGGCGTCCGGCAAGCTGTACGCCTCGAAGATCACCGACGCCGCCACCGTCTTCTGGAACGGCCCGATGGGCGTCTTCGAACACCCCGAATTCGCCGAGGGCACCAAGTCGGTCGCCCAGGCTCTCCTCGACTCCTCGGCCTTCACGGTCGTCGGCGGTGGCGACTCCGCCGCGGCCGTCCGGATCCTGGGCTTCGACGAGAACGCATTCGGCCACATCTCGACCGGTGGCGGCGCCTCCCTCGAATACCTCGAGGGCAAGACGCTCCCCGGCCTCGCCGCACTGGAGGACTGACCGCACATGAGCACCCGTACGCCGCTGATGGCGGGCAACTGGAAGATGAACCTCAACCACCTCGAGGCCATCGCCCACACCCAGAAGCTCGCCTTCGCCCTGTCCGACAAGGACTACGAGGCCGTCGAGGTCGCCGTCCTGCCGCCCTTCACCGACCTGCGCTCCGTGCAGACCCTGGTCGAGGGCGACAAGCTCGCCATCAAGTACGGCGCCCAGGACATCTCGGCCCAGGAGTCCGGCGCCTACACCGGCGAGATCTCCGGACCCATGCTCGCCAAGCTGAAGTGCACGTACGTGGCGGTCGGCCACTCCGAGCGCCGCCAGTACCACGCCGAGACCGACGAGCAGGTCAACGCCAAGGCCAAGGCCGCCTTCAAGCACGGCCTCACCCCGATCCTGTGCGTCGGCGAGGAGCTGGAGGTCCGCGAGGCGGGCCACCACGTCTCCCACACCCTCGCCCAGGTCGAGGGCGGTCTGAAGGACATCCCGGCCGACCAGGCCGCCACCGTCGTGATCGCCTACGAGCCCGTCTGGGCCATCGGCACCGGCAAGGTCTGCGGCGCCGGGGACGCCCAGGAGGTCTGCGCCGCCATCCGCGGCAAGCTCGCCGAGCTGTACGACCAGGAGCTGGCCGACAAGGTCCGCATCCAGTACGGCGGCTCCGTCAAGGCCGGCAACGTCGCCGAGATCATGGCGCAGGCCGACATCGACGGCGCGCTGGTCGGCGGCGCCTCGCTGGACGCCGACGAGTTCGTCAAGATCGTGCGCTTCCGCGACCAGTGAGCCGGGCCGTGAGTAGGCGGTAGCGGCGATCCGTCGTACCCTTGCGGGGGCATGGCCACGGTGCCGTGCCCCCGTCATCATCCGAATCCGAGGAAGTTGGTCCAGCCGTGGTTCTGGGGTTCTCGATCGCCCTGATCGTCTTCAGCCTGCTGATGATGCTGCTGGTGCTGATGCACAAGGGGAAGGGCGGCGGCCTCTCCGACATGTTCGGAGGCGGCATGCAGTCCTCCGTCGGCGGCTCCTCGGTCGCCGAGCGCAACCTCGACCGCATCACCATCGTCGTGGGTGTGCTCTGGTTCGCCTGCATCATCGTCCTCGGCATGCTCATGAAGTCGAGCAGCTGACAAGCCTCTCACAGGCACGCACAATCCGTACGTAAGGCCCCATGTTCGGTACGCGCAGCTGAGCGCGGCCTATCATGGGGCTTGCGTCTAGGTGCGGGAGCTGTAACTCCAATCACTGGACGCGCGTTGGGCCTTACGTAGACTGAGGCGCTCGCAGCGAAGCGAAACGCCGACTCGCTTTGCGGCACCATCACGCAGGGAGTTACGACCGTGGCAAGTGGCAACGCGATCCGAGGAAGCCGGGTCGGGGCGGGGCCGATGGGCGAGGCCGAGCGGGGCGAGTCCGCGCCCCGCCTGCGCATCTCCTTCTGGTGCTCCAACGGGCACGAGACGCAGCCCAGCTTCGCCAGCGACGCGCAGGTCCCCGACACCTGGGACTGCCCGCGCTGCGGCTTCCCGGCCGGACAGGACCGGGACAACCCCCCGGACCCGCCGCGCACCGAGCCCTACAAGACGCACCTCGCCTATGTGCGGGAGCGGCGCAGCGACGCGGACGGCGAGGCGATCCTCGCCGAGGCGCTCGCCAAACTGCGGGGCGAGATCTAGCAGTTGACACCGGCCGGGTGCCCGACGGGCGCCTGGCCGGACCCGTCGTGACGGGGGAGGCCCGGGCGCCCGCGTGGCGCGGCGGTCTCGGACGGCTGTGGAGTGCCGCCGTGCTCCCCCGCTGCGGGACGTGCCGCGGACATCGCGCTGCCGCTGCTCGCCGTGCGGCTCACGGACGAGCCGCTGGCCGTCGCCTCCGTGACCGCCTGCGCGCAGCTCCCCTGGCTGCTGTTCGGCGACAACGCCGCCACGGCCCCGCGCTCGGCGGCGCCGACGCCCGGCCGATGACCGGCCGGCGGCCTGCCGGCCGGACCCTTCGGCCCCCCCCTGCTGCCGGGCGCCGGCGCCTTCTGCCGTTCGCCGCCGACGCGGGCACCTGTCTGCCGGCCGCCGCCCTGGTCGTCTTTTCGCGCACCCGGCCGCCCGAGCGGAAGCCGCGCCCCTCCGGCAGCACCCTGTACGACATCGGCATGGGCGCCCTCGTCGCCACCCTGGTCCTGCACGTGACGCGCCGGCTGCACGCGGACAGCACCGGACACGCCGCCGCGACGACGGCGTACACCCTCGGCAGGTTCGTCCTCGCCGTCGTCGCGTTGATACCCGCGGGCGGGGCGGACGTACCTCTTGTTGGCCCGCAGGACGGTTCCGCGTCCGCTCGCGCGGCGCGCTGATCAACTAGGTTGGAACCGGCGGGGCACACCGTGCACAGCAGCACGGACAGGCAAGGAAGGGCTGAAGTCCGACATGAACGCAGACGGCCGTACGAGGCTCAACCAGACGCCCGAGTGGACGGCTCTGGCCAAGCACCGGGAGGAGCTCGGCGAGGTACAGCTGCGCGAGCTGTTCGCCGCCGACCCCCAGCGCGGCAGCGGATACACCCTGCAGGTCGGCGACCTGCACATCGACTACTCCAAGCACCTCGTCACCGACGAGACGCTGAGGCTGCTGCGGGAACTGGCCGAGGCGGCCGACGTCTTCGGCCTGCGGGACGCCATGTTCCGCGGCGAGAAGATCAACACCACCGAGGACCGCGCGGTCCTGCACACCGCCCTGCGCGCCCCCGCCGACGCGGTGATCGAGGTCGACGGCGAGAACGTCGTGCCCCAGGTGCACGCCGTGCTCGCGAGGATGGGCGACTTCGCCGACCGGGTCCGCTCCGGGGCCTGGACCGGCCACACCGGGCGGCGGATCAGGAACGTCGTCAACATCGGCATCGGCGGCTCCGACCTCGGCCCGGCCATGGCCTTCGAGGTGCTGCGCAGCTACACCGACCGCGACCTCACGGTCCGTTTCGTGTCGAACGTCGACGGCGCCGACCTGCACGAGGCCACCCGTGACCTGGACCCGGCCGAGACGCTGTTCGTCATCGCGTCCAAGACGTTCACCACGATCGAGACGATCACCAACGCCACCTCGGCCCGCACCTGGCTCCTCGACGGACTCGGCGGCGACGAGAAGGCGGTCGCACGGCACTTCGTCGCCCTGTCGACGAACGCCGGGAAGGTCGCGGACTTCGGCATCGACACGGCCAACATGTTCGAGTTCTGGGACTGGGTCGGCGGCCGCTACTCCTACGACTCCGCCATCGGCCTCTCCCTGATGATCGCCATCGGCCCGGACCGCTTCCGCGAGATGCTCGACGGCTTCCACCTCGTCGACGACCACTTCCGCACCGCCCCCGCCGAGGCCAATGTGCCGCTGCTGCTGGGCCTGCTGGGCATCTGGTACGGCAACTTCCACGACGCGCAGTCCCACGCGGTGCTGCCCTACAGCCACTACCTGTCCAAGTTCGCCGCCTATCTCCAGCAGTTGGACATGGAGTCGAACGGCAAGTACGTCGGCCGGGACGGCAAGGAGGTCGACTGGCAGACCGGGCCGGTGGTGTGGGGCACGCCCGGCACCAACGGGCAGCACGCCTACTACCAGTTGATCCACCAGGGCACCAAGCTGATCCCGGCGGACTTCATCGGCTTCGCCCGCCCGGTCGACGAGCTGAGCGGTGAGCTCAAGGCCCAGCACGACCTGCTGATGGCGAACTTCTTCGCCCAGACCCAGGCGCTGGCCTTCGGCAAGACGCCCGAGGAGGTGCGCGCGGAGGGCGTGCCGGAGGAGCTGGTGGCCCACAAGACGTTCAAGGGCAACCACCCGACGACCACGGTCCTCGCCGCCGAGCTGACCCCGTCGGTCCTCGGCCAGCTCGTCGCCCTCTACGAGCACAAGGTGTTCGTGCAGGGCGCCGTGTGGAACATCGACTCCTTCGACCAGTGGGGTGTGGAGCTCGGCAAGGTCCTCGCCAAGCGCGTCGAGCCCGCGCTGACGGAGGGCGCCGAGGTCCCCGGCCTGGACGCCTCGACCCGGGCACTCGTGGCCAAGTACCGCGAGCTGCGCGGCAGTTAATCGACAACATCCCGTGTGTAGACTCCCGGGCGATCATGCACACGACTGTCCGGGAGCCTCACGTGGGCAACACACACCGCAGACGGTGGACCGACGGTGACCTGACGTTCGGCTCCTTCCTGCTGCCCCATCGAGTGGCCCGCGCGGTGTTCCACCCCGCGTGGATCCCGGAGGCGCTCGACCCGGTCGTGGAGCGCCTGAAGAAGGCCCGGGTCGCCGTCGGATTCGTCGCGGCCCTCGGCGTCCACCTGTTCTTCGAGATCAGGTTCTCCTGGGACGAGCTGCCGAGGAACGCCGCGACCGCGGCCCTCGTGCTGTTCTGCGTCACCCCGCTGGCGACCGGTGCGATGCTCCTGGTGTGGCGGCGCGGCGGTACCGTGCGTCGGCTGCGGGCGCGGCTTTTCGACACGGCCAAGCTGCTCTCGCTCTTCACCGCCTCGGCCTTCGCCTGTCTCGCGCTGTTCGCGGTCGGCGACATGGTCGGGACGCTCCCGAAGATCGCCCTGGCGGGCCTCGGCCTGTGGACGGGCCTCTTCGTGATCGCCGGAGCGGTCCAGCTCACCGGCAACTTCTTCGGTACGGGAGCGGTACACCGCTGTCTGCCGCCCCTGCTGGCCACGGTGACGAGCTGGGTGCTGGCCCTGTCCGATCTGGCCGACAGCGGTGACCGCAGTATGGACAACGTCATCGGCGTCGGCTGCATCCTGGCCGCTCCGGTGACGGTCACGGCGATCGCCCTGCTGGAGACCCATCGCCTCAAGAAGCGCTACGGCATCCGCCTCATGGCCCACCCGGCCCTTCTCGTCCCTGCCCACAACGGCCGGAACCCGTACGGCGGTTGACCGTACGGGTTCCGTGAGCGCGTCGTCTCAGGGAGACGCCGGCGGATACAGCGACCTGGGCAACCGCGAGGCCGCCGCCTGGTCAAGGAGCCACAGGGTGCGGGCCCGGCCGCGGGCGCCCGCCGCCGGTGCCTGTATCTCCCCCGCGTCCGACAGGGCGATCGCCGCGGCGTTCGCCTTGTCCTCGCCCGCCGCGAGCAGCCACACCTCACGGGCCGCCCGGATGGCCGGCAGGGTCAGCGTGACCCGGGTCGGCGGGGGCTTGGGCGCGCCGTGCACCCCGACCACCGTGCGCTCGGTCTCCCGTACGGCCGGCAGCTCGGGGAAGAGCGAGGCCACATGGGTGTCCGGGCCGACGCCCAGCATCAGGACGTCGAAGGTGGGCACGGTGCCATGGTTCTCGGGGCCGGCCGCACGGGCCAGCTCCTGCGCGTACGCCTCCGCGGCCGCCTCGACGTCGGCGCCGTACGGACCGTCGGACGCGGGCATGGCGTGCACGCGCTTCGGGTCCAGCGGTACGGCGTCCAGCAGGGCCTCGCGGGCCTGGGTGACGTTGCGTTCCGGGTCGCCCTCGGGCAGGAAGCGCTCGTCGCCCCACCACAGGTCGAGCCGGCCCCAGTCGATCGCGTCCCGGGCCGGCGCGGACGCCAGCGCGGCCAGCAGACCGTTGCCGTTGCGGCCGCCGGTGAGCACCACGGACGCGTAGCCCCGGGAGGCCTGCGCGTCCACGATCCGGGTGATGAGGCGGGCCGCGGCGGCCTGCGCCATCAGTTCCTTGTCGCGGTGCACGACCAGCTGCGGGGCGTTCACCGCGCCGCCTTGCCGGTCAGACCGGAGGGGACCGCCGTCAGTGGTGCCGACGCCGCCCCTTCCGCCCCGGGAGCTTCCGCAAGGCCTTCGACGCCGTCCTCGCCGTCCCGTTCTCCTTTGGCCGGCTCGGAGCCCACCTCGGATTCCGGCTCGGAGTCCGCCTCGGCCTGCTCCACGGCGGCCCCGGCCTGCACCAGCGCCGCCTCCGCCTTCTCCAGGGCGGCCCGGGCCTTCTCGACCCCGGCCGGCGCCGGCACCGCCGCCGCGGCCGACGCGTTCAGCCGCTCCACCCCGAACCGCAGCGCGGAGGCGTAGGTGTCGTCCGGGTCCAGCCGGCGCAGCTCCTCCGCGATCAGCTCGGCCGTCTCGCGGCGCTTGAGCGCCACCGCACGGTCGGGCTGGCCCTCGATGGAGAGCGTGGCCAGGGAACCGTCGGCCCGGTCCAGGGTGATCGGCCCGCTGCTGGTGGCCATGCGCACGGCCGTCAGCCCCGGGCCACCGGACAGCGAGCGCCGGACGGGGACGTCCAGCCGGTCCGCGAGCCACATCGCCAGCAGCTCGCAGCTCGGGTTGAACTCCTCGCCCTCCACCTCGACCGACTCCACCTCGCAGGTGACCTGGTCCAGCGCCGCGGCCAGCATCGAGCGCCAGGGCGTGATGCGGGTCCACGACAGGTCCGTGTCACCGGGGGTGTAGGTGTCGGCGCGGGCGCCCAGCTCGCGCACCGGCTGCTCGCAGGCGTAGGTGTCGGTGACCCGGCGCTGGGCCAGCGCGCCGAGCGGGTCGGCGGCCGGGTCCAGCGGCGCGTTCACCGGCCACCACACGACGACCGGGGCGTCCGGCAGCAGCAGCGGCAGGACGATCGACTGGGCGTGGTCGGAGACCTCGCCGTGCAGCCGCAGCACGACCGTCTCGCCGGTGCCCGCGTCCGCGCCCACCCGCACCTCGGCGTCCAGCCGGGACTGCGTGCGGTCGCGGGGCGTGCGCGAGACACGCCGGATGACCACGAGCGTGCGCGAGGGGTGCTCGCGGGAGGCGTCGTTGGCGGCCTTGAGCGCGTCGTACGCGTTCTCCTCGTCGGTGACGATGACGAGTGTGAGCACCATGCCCACGGCCGGGGTGCCGATCGCCCGGCGGCCCTGTACCAGCGCCTTGTTGATCTTGCTGGCGGTGGTGTCCGTGAGGTCTATCTTCATGGCCGGCGCCAGCTCCGTCCGTCTCGTTCGAGCATCTGGTCCGCCTCGACGGGCCCCCAGGTGCCGGCCGGGTACTGCGCGGGCCGGCCGTTCTGGTCCCAGTACCGCTCGATCGGGTCGAGGATCTTCCACGACAGCTCCACCTCTTCCGTGCGGGGGAAGAGGTTCGAGTCGCCGAGCAGCACATCGAGGATGAGGCGCTCGTACGCCTCGGGCGAGGACTCCGTGAACGACTCGCCGTAGGCGAAGTCCATGGACACGTCCCGGATCTCCATCGAGGTGCCGGGCACCTTGGAGCCGAAGCGGACGGTCACGCCCTCGTCGGGCTGGACGCGGATGACGATCGCGTTCTTGCCCAGCTCCTCCGTCGCCGTGTGGTCGAAGGGGGAGTGCGGGGCGCGCTGGAAGACGACCGCGATCTCGGTGACCCGGCGGCCGAGCCGCTTGCCGGTGCGCAGATAGAAGGGGACGCCCGCCCAGCGGCGGTTGTCCACCTCGACCTTGATGGCCGCGTAGGTGTCGGTCTTCGACTTGGGGTCGATGCCGTCCTCTTCGAGATAGCCGATGGCCTTCTCGCCGCCCTGCCACCCGGCCGCGTACTGCGCCCGCACGGTGTCCCGGCCCAGGTCCTCGGGCAGCCGTACCGCCCCGAGCACCTTGGTCTTCTCCGCGGCCAGCGCGTCCGCGTCGAAGGAGGCGGGCTCCTCCATCGCGGTCAGCGCCATCAGCTGGAGCAGGTGGTTCTGGATGACGTCACGAGCCGCGCCGATGCCGTCGTAGTAGCCCGCCCGGCCGCCGATGCCGATGTCCTCGGCCATCGTGATCTGGACGTGGTCCACGAAGGACCGGTTCCAGATCGGCTCGAACATCGTGTTGGCGAACCGCAGCGCCAGGATGTTCTGGACGGTCTCCTTGCCCAGGTAGTGGTCGATGCGGAAGACCTGGTCCGGGGCGAAGACCTCGTGGACGACCTTGTTGAGCTCCTCCGCGGAGGCCAGGTCGTGCCCGAACGGCTTCTCGATGACGGCACGCCGCCAGGAGTCCTTCGTCTGGTCGGCCAGCCCGTGCTTCTTCAGCTGCTGGATGACCACGGGGAAGGAGCGCGGCGGCACCGACAGGTAGAAGGCGAAGTTGCCGCCCGTGCCCTGGGCCTTGTCGAGCTCCTCGATCGTCGCGCGCAGCCGCTCGAAGGCGTCGTCGTCGTCGAAGGTGCCCTGCACGAAGCGCATGCCCTGGATGAGCTGCTGCCAGACCTCCTCACGGAAGGGCGTGCGGGAGTGCTCCTTGACGGCGTCGTGGACCTCCTGAGCGAAGTCCTCGTGCGCCCATTCGCGGCGGGCGAACCCGACCAGCGAGAAGCCCGGCGGCAGCAGACCCCGGTTGGCGAGGTCGTACACGGCGGGCATCAGCTTCTTGCGGGACAGGTCGCCCGTCACGCCGAAGATGACCAGGCCCGACGGCCCCGCGATACGCGGGAGCCGTCGGTCGGCGGGGTCGCGAAGCGGATTCGCCCCGGAACCGGAAAGGGGAGGCAAGGAATCAGCCCTCCGAAGGAGCGAGGCGCTCCAGTTCCGCCTCGGTCGACTTGAGCAGGTCGTTCCAGGACGCCTCGAACTTCTCGACGCCCTCGTCCTCGAGCAGCTGCACGACCTCGTCGTACGAGATGCCGAGCCGCTCGACGGCCGCGATGTCGGCGCGGGCCTGCTCGTAGGTCCCGGCGATGGTGTTGCCGGTGATCTCGCCGCGCTGCTCGGTGGCCTGGAGGGTGGCCTCCGGCATGGTGTTGACCGTGTTCGGCGCGACCAGGTCGTCGACGTACAGGGTGTCCTTGTACGCCGGGTCCTTCACCCCGGTCGAGGCCCACAGCGGACGCTGCTTGTTGGCGCCGGCGCTCTCGAGCTTGCTCCAGCGCTCGGTCGAGAACACCTCCTCGTACGCCTCGTAGGCGAGCCGGGCGTTGGCGAGGGCGGCCTTGCCGCGCGCGGCCTTCGCCTCGTCGGTGCCCAGCGCGTCCAGGCGCTTGTCGATCTCGGTGTCCACGCGGGACACGAAGAAGGACGCCACCGAGTGGATCAGCGAGAGGTCGAGACCCTTCTCCTTGGCCTTCTCCAGACCGGCCAGGTAGGCGTCCATCACCTCGCGGTAGCGCTCCAGCGAGAAGATCAGCGTGACGTTGACGCTGATGCCGTTGCCGATGACCTCGGTGATCGCCGGCAGACCCGCCCTGGTGGCCGGGATCTTGATCAGCGTGTTGGGGCGGTCCACCAGCCAGGCGAGCTGCTTGGCCTCGGCGACCGTCGCACGGGTCTCGTGCGCCAGGCGCGGGTCGACCTCGATCGACACCCGGCCGTCCTGGCCGCCGGTGGCGTCGAAGACCGGGCGCAGGATGTCGGCCGCGTCCCGGACGTCCGCCGTGGTGATCATGCGGATGGCCTCTTCGACGGTGACCTTGCGGGCCGCGAGGTCGGCGAGCTGCTGCTCGTAGCCGTCACCGCCGCTGATCGCCTTCTGGAAGATCGACGGGTTGGTGGTGACGCCCACGACGTGCTGCTGGTCGATCAGCTCGGCCAGGTTGCCGGACGTGATCCGCTTGCGCGACAGGTCGTCCAGCCAGATCGCGACGCCCTCCTCGGAGAGGCGCTTGAGTGCGTCTGTCATGGAAAATGCATCTCCTACGTGTCGTATGTGAGCGTCAGCGCCGGGCGTCGGCGAGGGATTCCCGCGCCTTGGCCGCCACGTTCTCGGCAGTGAAGCCGTACTCCTGGAAGAGGACCTTGCCGTCGGCCGAAGCACCGAAGTGCTCCAGGGAAACGATGCGGCCGGCGTCCCCGACGTACTTGTGCCACGTCAGACCGATCCCGGCCTCGACCGAGACACGCGCCTTCACCGACGGCGGCAGAACGCTGTCCCGGTACCCCTGGTCCTGCTCCTCGAACCACTCCACGGACGGCATGGACACCACCCGCGTCGGCACCCCGTCGGCCTCCAGCGCCTCGCGCGCCCCGACGGCCACGTGCACCTCGGAGCCGGTGGCGATGAGGACGACCTCCGGCGCGCCGTTCGACGCCTCGAAGAGGATGTAACCGCCACGAGCGGCATCCTCGTTGGGCTCGTACGTCGGCACGCCCTGCCGGGTCAGCGCCAGACCGTGCGGGGCGCCCTTGCCGAAGACCTTGGTGTACCGCTTGAGGATCTCGCGCCAGGCGATCGCGGTCTCGTTGGCGTCGGCCGGGCGGACCACGTTCAGCCCGGGGATGGCGCGCAGCGAGGCCAGGTGCTCGACCGGCTGGTGGGTCGGGCCGTCCTCGCCGAGGCCGATGGAGTCGTGCGTCCACACGTACGTCACCGGCAGGTGCATCAGCGCCGAGAGCCGGACGGCGTTGCGCATGTAGTCGGAGAACACGAGGAACGTGCCGCCGTAGACACGGGTGTTGCCGTGCAGCGCGATGCCGTTCATCTCCGCGGCCATGGAGTGCTCGCGGATGCCGAAGTGGATCGTGCGGCCGTACGGGTTCGCCTCCGGCAGCGGGTTGTCCGCCGGGAGGAACGACGACGTCTTGTCGATCGTCGTGTTGTTGGAGCCCGCGAGGTCGGCCGAGCCGCCCCACAGCTCCGGCAGCACCGCGCCGAGGGCCTGGAGCACCTTGCCGGAGGCGGCACGCGTGGCGACGCCCTTGCCGGGCTCGAAGACCGGGAGCTTGTCCTCCCAGCCGGCCGGCAGCTCGCCCGCGTCGATCCGGTCGAACTCGGCGGCGCGCTCGGCGTTGTCGTCCCGCCACAGCTGGAAGGACTTCTCCCACGCGGCCTTCGCGTCCGCGCCGCGCTCCAGCGCCCGGCGGGTGTGGGCGATGACCTCGTCGGCGACCTCGAAGGACTGCTCCGGGTCGAAGCCGAGGACGCGCTTGGTCGCGGCCACCTCGTCGTCGCCGAGCGCCGAGCCGTGCGCGGCCTCGGTGTTCTGCGCGTTGGGGGCGGGCCAGGCGATGATCGAGCGCATCGCGATGAAGGACGGCTTGTCCGTCACCTGCTTCGCGGCCTCGATCGCGTTGTAGAGGGCGTGCGGGTCGAGGTCGCCGTCCGGCTTCGGGGCGACGCGCTGCACATGCCAGCCGTAGGCCTCGTACCGCTTGACGGTGTCCTCGGAGACGGCCGTCTCGGTGTCGCCCTCGATCGAGATGTGGTTGTCGTCCCACAGCAGGACCAGGTTGCCCAGCTTCTGGTGGCCGGCCATGGAGGAGGCCTCGGCGGAGATGCCCTCCTGGAGGCAGCCGTCACCCGCGATCACGTACACGAAGTGGTCGAAGGGGGACTCGCCCGCGGGGGCCTCGGGGTCGAACAGACCGCGCTCGTAGCGGGCGGCCATCGCCATGCCGACGGCGTTCGCGACGCCCTGGCCCAGCGGGCCGGTGGTGGTCTCGACGCCCACCGTGTGGCCGTACTCGGGGTGGCCGGGGGTCTTCGAACCCCAGGTGCGGAAAGCCTTCAGATCGTCCAGCTCAAGGCCGAAACCGGCCAGGTACAGCTGGGTGTAGAGGGTCAGGGACGAATGGCCCGCGGACAGCACGAAACGGTCGCGGCCCACCCAGTCGGCGTCCGCCGGGTCGTGCCGCATCACCTTCTGGAAGAGGGTGTAGGCCGCGGGCGCCAGGCTCATCGCCGTGCCGGGATGGCCGTTGCCGACCTTCTGTACGGCGTCGGCGGCCAGGACACGCGCGGTGTCGACGGCCCGCTGGTCCAATGCGGTCCACTCGAGGTCTGTGGTGGTCGGCTTGGTGCTCACCCTGGGTCAGGGCTCCTCTCCACATGTCGAATACCGGCTGTTCCGGGCACGCGCCCACCGGCTTCCGGGGGACTGGATGCCCACCGGCCGCTGTCGAGCCTACCCCTGCGGGGACGTGCGTTTTTTCGAGTCATTCCAGACTGACGGGCCTGGCCGCGATCCGCCCGCCGGCTGGCCGGAACCGCACTTGGCACTTGAATACGGAGCCGCTCATCTGACTGCTCAATCGAGCCTCAGTACGACTCATCCGAAGCCCTTCGCGCACCCCTCTCCGGGGCCCCTCCCAACACGACCCCACCCCCGCGAAGGCCGGGGTATGGGCAACGTCTACAGTGGCGTGGTACGCGCGAGCCTTTACCCCGCATTCACATGGGGAGGCTTGCTGGGAGTCTCTGTCAGGGGTGTGCGTGACGGCCGTTGAATCCCGTCCAGTGGGTGGGGGTACCACCCACGCCCATTGGGCAGTGGGGGAGATCGGGACGAGCCAGAGCCCGAGCCGGCGGCCGCCGAGGGCCCGGGTCATGGGGTTCGTGGCGCTGACCAAGCCGCGGATCATCGAGCTGCTGCTGATCACCACCGTTCCGGTGATGTTCCTGGCGCAGCAGGGTGTGCCGGACCTCGGCCTGGTGCTGCTCACCTGCCTCGGCGGCTATCTGTCCGCGGGCGGCGCCAACGCGCTGAACATGTACATCGACCGCGACATCGACGCCCTGATGGACCGCACCTCGCAGCGCCCGCTGGTCACCGGCATGGTCTCGCCGCGCGAGTGCCTCGCCTTCGGCGTCACCCTCGCGGTGGTCTCGACCCTGCTGTTCGGGCTGACCGTCAACTGGCTGTCCGCCTGGCTGTCGCTCGGAGCGCTCCTCTTCTATGTCGTGGTGTACACGATGATCCTCAAGCGGCGCACCTCGCAGAACATCGTCTGGGGCGGCATCGCCGGCTGCATGCCGGTGCTGATCGGCTGGTCGGCCGTGACGAACTCGCTGTCCTGGGCGCCGCTGGTCCTCTTCCTGGTCATCTTCTTCTGGACGCCGCCGCACTACTGGCCGCTGTCCATGAAGGTCCGCGAGGACTACGCGCGCGTGGGTGTCCCGATGCTGCCGGTCGTCGCCTCCAACAAGGTGGTCGCCAAGCAGATCGTGATCTACAGCTGGGTGATGGTCGCCGTCTCGCTGCTGCTCACCCCGCTCGGCTACACCGGCTGGTTCTACACCTCCGTCGCGCTGGTGGCGGGCGGCTGGTGGCTGTGGGAGGCGCACGCGCTCCAGAACCGTGCGAAGGGCGAGGTCACGGGCGCGAAGCTGAAGGAGATGCGGCTGTTCCACTGGTCCATCACCTATGTCTCGCTGCTGTTCGTGGCGATCGCGGTGGACCCGTTCCTGCGCTAGCCCCTTCCGTTCCCGTGTCGCGGCCGGGGGGGGGGGGGGGGGGCCCCCCCCCCCCCCCGCCCCCGGGGGTGAAACCCGCCGGAAACAAAAAACCCAAGGACGACACGCCCAAAAACAACCAGCCCACGCGCAGGGCCGGG